>CAJUSZ010000006.1 GCA_910589425.1 uncultured Muribaculaceae bacterium
TGACTGTCGTTTACATCAAAAAGCAGCAGACATAAAAATTGTCATGTACTATAGTCGTGAAGTGTCATTTTTCCATGATGAGGAATGGTGATGCCTTTTATTGAGGAGGGATCTGAGAGTGTCAGGTCATCTTGACTTCACACAATTAAATCTGTTTAACACTTCACTGCATGACAGTCGCAGTGGGGTGGAGTAATTTTGTAATGTGAAATCAGGATATTCCGAATGATTTTAATTTAAAAAGTTACTTATAGCCATGACCTACACCATCCGACCTTCGATCCCAGGCATCCGCACCTCGCGTGGAGTCTATCCGAGACGTACTCCGGTGCGTCCGTCCCCGTTCAATGCCCATCCCGTATGTTACGGCGACAGATTGTATGTCTCCCTGCGGTTTGCAGACGGCAGCGGAATGAAAATTTATACGGACAGGGCGTCGGACATGACGGAGCTTATAGGCGAGGTGCGCCTGGCGTCATGGAACAGGCGGGGATTGGTGAGAATGTGTGTGCGAAACGCCACCCGGGGGTGGATGGTTGAAAAGCCGCTGATGCTCTATGGAGAAATGCAGGAGACCGAAAAACCGGGGTCAGTCTTCCTCCACTCTGGTTACTGAGAGAAGAAGAATCCTTGATGCCGACATTTTCAGCACCCTGAACTGAAGATTGTCAAGGCGGAAACTGTCTCCTTGCTTGGGAAGCGCCTCGAGATTCTCGAGAATGTATCCGGCAATGGTATGGTAGTCATCAGACTCGCGGATCCCGAGCTGGAATTTCTCATTGATATATTCAATTTCGGCACGTCCGGAAAATTCAAACGAGTCTGGCCCTACCTGCCGGGCTACGAGAGTCTTCTTGTCATGCTCATCCTCTATCTCACCGAATATCTCCTCTACGAGATCCTCGAGTGTGGCGAGGCCGGCGGTGCCCCCGAACTCGTCCACGACAATCACGAGCGATTTTTTCTGCGCCAGCATCCGTCTCATCATCTTGTTGGCGAGCATAGTCTCCGGAGTGAAAATCACCGGCTTCAGATTTTCTTTCCAGTCGGAATCAGGTTTGAACAGTTCGTCGATATGGATATATCCCACAATGTCGTCGATGTCTTCCTTATATACCACTATCTTTGAAAGGCCTGTGGCTATGAATTTTTGCAGAAGATCTTTCCGGGATGTGGATTCCAGTCCCACGGCCACGATCTCGTTGCGGGGGATCATGCAGTCGGCTATCTGTGTGTCCTTGAAATCGATGGCGTTGCGGAATATCTTGACCTCGTTTTCTATCCCTTTGCGTGTCTCCTGGCTTTCGAGCTGACGCTGTATGTAGTCGTCGAGCTGGTCGATGGTCAGCAGACCCGAGGCCGGAGCCTCCCCTTTGATGTGGAGCATCCTCATAAGTCCTTTGGAGATAAGCGAGATCAGGAGCGAGACGGGATAGAGGATGATGTAGATGATGAACAGAGGCAGGGAAAGGATACGCATCGTGAAGTTGGGATTGATGCGGAATGTAGCCTTTGGGAGAAATTCGCCTGTTATCAGGATCAGGAGAGTGGAGAGGACTGTGTTGCAGATCAGCACGAGTGCCTCATTGTTGTTGAAGAGCCGCTCAAGCACGGGATTGATGAGAATGGAAACCGTGATGCCGTAGATCACAAGCATGATGTTGTTGCCCACCAGAAGAGTAGATATGAACATATCCTCATGGCGGGAGAAAAGATGCAGAATCCGGTCGATGAATCCACCTCTTGTGGCGTCGATCTCCATGCGGACCCTGCTCGACTGCACGTATGCTATTTCCGAACCGGAGAAAAGTCCGGACAGGAGTATCACTATGATGGTGATCAATATTGCGGTTGCTATACTCATGTTTTTGTAGATGGTGCCGGATAATGCCCGGATCAGGTGTTTTTATGGAGTCGGTGTGGATTATACGGTGATTATGTCAGATTGTCTCTACTGTAGCCTGATTCTGCGGGGATGGATCAGCCTCCATGGCCTGTACGGCATTGGAGGGGGAGCTGCCGCCACGTAGATTTTCCCTGTCGACGGGAAAAATCCCGGTCGGGCGGATAATGCGGTAGCCGGTAAGCTGGTCGTTGGAGACAAATCCGTGTCCTTCGAGGATATGGGTCGCCGTCTCGATGTGGATGAACGAGTCGCTGTATATCTGTTTCCTCCGTTCGTCCCAGAAAAGTTGCTGCGTCAGGAATATGTCTTTCGGAGCCTTGGTCAGCTCTACATTGCCGTCAAGACGCCATATCCGCTGGTTTTTGAAATATCTGGCGGAATCGGCTGCCACAGTGGCTATCACATGAAAGAGAGGATCGTATTTTCGGAGATACAATCCTTTGGGAAAGTTCCAGTAGGGGGTGTCGGCATTGTCGTAAACGAGCCATAGCGGACTGACAATCTTATATTGTGTTATGCCTGAGTCCGAAATGAGCGTCGATACATTGACAGTGGACATGGTCGGCATCCTCTCGGGGCGCAGCCGGGACGCGACGTCGATCTTCTTGTCTTCGCGGCAAGAGGGAAGTATGACCGCCGCCATCAGCAGGGTAGCGATGAGGACGGGAAGAGTCCGCATGCTGTTCCTGCAAGCGGTTTTTATTTGATCTTTCGTTTCCAGAACCAAAGCTCGTTGAAGTTTACTCCGAGTGTCAGGTTGAAATAGTTCTCGCTTATCAATGTCTGTGGATATGCATTCCGGTGGCGCCATTCCAGACCGACGTTGATCATTGTCTTGCCTTCCGGAGTGGGCAGACCGACACCCGCGCTGATTCCGTATTCGCGCACACTGTTGTCGCGTATCCTGAGATAGTCGTGGGTATAATATCCGCCTATGCGGTAGCTGATGCGTTGGCCGTAGTTGCCTCTCAGCCGGGGGATTATCTCGGCTCCTGCGGCATACCGTGTGCGGTTGTTGAATTTCATTCCGTCGAAGATCACACGGTCTGGCGCATCGGGCTGGTCCGGATTCCTGTCTGCATAGAGCGGGGAGTATTTGGCTTTGGACCATTGCTGGAACGAGAAGTCGGCCTCCACGCTGAGACGGTAGGCCTTCTCGTAGGTGTAGTTAAGTCCGATTCCGTAGCAGTTAGGCTGGTAATAATGGTTTTTCAGAGTCATTGACCCTACTGTGTCAGGGCCGGTCTCCATCGACAGTTCCTGCACGGTGGCGATGGATTTTCCAAGGAGAGTCTTTTTCGGCGAGTAGGTGAGGCCTACCGTCATCCGGGAAAACTTTGTGAGTTGCGCCGTGTATTGGGCTCCGATCATGATGTTCCAGTCCCGCACTTTCATCACGTGTTCGAACAGAGTGCTTCCCGAGCTTTCGGGAGTTGAATATACATTGTTTGTGATGTTGCCGAAGTTGTAGGAGACGTTGAATCCGAGAGCCACACCGGCATACCGGCCGCTCAGTCCGAGGTATGCCTGGTTTATTCCCCCCGTACCCTGATTCTGGCGCGTGCCGTGGCGGATTTCGTTTCCGAAAGCGTAGCCCACTGAGCTGTAGGGGAGAAGACCGATTGAGCCGCCCATGTATTTGCTGATGGGAAACTGCATGGTGATGTAGTCAAGTCCTCCGCCGAATGTTTTCTCTTTGGCGCTTCCCTCTTTGGATCTGAGCATCGACACGTCGGCGCCGATGTCGAACAAGAAAGTGAGGGAGTCAATCGAGGCGTATGAGGCCGGGTTCATGGCATTGATCTGCCGTCCTGAGTTCATCGCGATACCGACCCCTCCCATCTGACGCTGCATTGAGGTTGCGTAGTCGCCGAGAATTCCGTAGCCATACATTGAATACGGTGTGGTTACATTCTGGGCGATTGCAGAAGCCAGTCCAGCTGCCAGAAAGGCAGTGAGGAGGAATAATTGTTTAGATATTTTCATTGTAATATAGTATTCTGTTAAGTCCTATAGGAACCAAGGAGGAGACCCGCTGTACGGAGGCTTCGGGAATGAGTTCTTGGATAAACGGCTCTATTGTTTCCGCGTCGCCGCCTGTGAGAACAATTCTTGTGGCTCCATATTCGTTTGCTGCGGCGGAGTATGCAGCCGCAATGTCGGCCGCCACGCCCCTGATGGCTCCCGAACGGATGGCGGTTTCTGTATCATGACCGAAAACGGGCACATCACCATGCTTTGACACTTCAGGAAGCCGCCCGGTGTACTCATGAAGAGCCCGCAGACGCAGCTTTATCCCGGGGGCGATGTTGCCGCCGATGAATGTGGCGTCTGCGCCGAGAGCGTCGAGTGTGAGAGCCGTGCCGGCATCGGCGATCAACAGTGGTTCGCCGGGGAAAAGATGGGCGGCACCTGCTGCTGCTGCCACACGGTCGAGTCCGAGAGTCTGCGGTGTGGCGTATGCTATCCTGACAGGCACGGGAGTGGCTGGGGTCAGCTCTATGGCCGGGCCGTCTGAGATCTCGTGGAGATGAGCCGGAAGATCACTCCGCCCATCCCCGCCTACGGAACAATATATGACGCCGTCAATATGGGTTCCTGCTGTCATCCTTACAATGTCCTGAAGGCTCATTGTAGCGGCACGCACGCGTTTTTCCGGCTTGTCGCCGAAGAAAAGAGTGGCTTTTGCGTAGGAATTGCCCTGGTCGATTGTCAGAGTGGCTTTCATCTCGGTTGGCTTTCCGGATCTGTCGGCATTGGATAGCTCTGCAAAATTACACAAAAAATCAAATTTGGACAAGAAATGGGAACCGAGGGGTTATTTTTGCCCATGTTTCTTCGAGTAGGCGTAGATGAGCCATGATGCCACGACCTGAATCACTGCGCCCGCAAGGGAAAACAGGATGGTGTCTCTCAGGATAGCCAGCGGACCGGCTGTCGGCACAGACCCGAAGCGCGCCTCGTTGTAGAACCAGAACGCTCCTCCTACGATGAATGCCATCCCCGACCAGAACTCAAGCCTGCGCAACCGGCGCAGACGTACCGATTCGTCGGGATCTGTAGACCCGACGGCCCGTGCCGTGGTGAAAATGAGCGCTCCTGCTGCGTATATCCATTTGAGGATGGAGAGCATCGAGGTAGAGGAGAGATCGGCGAATGGCGCTACCATGGCCACTGCGATCAGGAGAATCCCGAATGAGGCTGTGGCTTCGGCGTTTCGCCTTATCTTTGCGGAAAGTTTTTTATTGTCAGTCATATATGAGATGGTGTGTGATAAACCGGTAATGGTTGCCGCCGTCAAGGTTCGGTCAGGATGAACACATCCTCTGTAGGACGCTGCATGTGATACTGTTCGCGGGCTATTTTTTCAAGCTGGTCAGAGCCGTGGAGTATGGCCTCGCGCTTACGCTTGTAATAGGAGGCGGAGTCGCGGTTGAGCTTTATCTCGGAGTTGAGCTCGTTGATCCTTTTCTGATACTGGACGTTGAGCTGCATCGATGTCTCTTCGTTGAAAAACAAGACAGTAACCACTAATCCGCCGATGACTATCACCGGTAGATGCGAGCGTCGTGCCACCCAGAAAGCTATTTTTTTCAGACGTCGGCCCATTCGGTTGGAGGATTTGCCGTATGCGGAGAGGTTTGCCGCATGACTACAGACCTGCAAAAGTATGAAAAATCCATGACCTCTGCAAATCGGACGGTGCAGGATGTGTGAATATTAACTGGAAACATGATTCGTTCCTCATACTGATGGGTAATAAAATAGCATAATTGCCGGGCTTGCATGTCGAAAATATATGAAAGAGTCCGGATATTCTGAAAAAAATTCACGACACTATGAAAATTTGCTAAATTTGCGTGCAGCCTGCGCTGCCGGACATGTGTGGATTGATTCGCGCGCATGATGCTGAGATCCTGTTTTATAATATTCGTATATGAAGATTAAAAGAGTGAATATGCTGGTGAGGTTCATCACATGCCTCTCCCTTTTGGTGGCTGTCGCCATCCAGAAAGATGGGAGTCTGTTCGGGTATGCTGTCCATGATTATGGATCATCTCAGGAGCAGGAAGAACCTTCTGTCAGGTTTGAAGATGAGGCCATAGTTGTGAACACGACGTCGATCGCATCCGACATCAAAGGGTATGCAGGAAGCATTCCGATGGAGATCAGGATCATCGACGGAAAGATCTCCGCCATAACGTTGCTTGATAACAATGAGACACCGTCGTTCGTCGGTCGTGCTTCGGAGGCTGTGCTTCCGGCATGGACAGGGATGGCGCTGGATGATGTGGAGGCCGCTACGGTCGATGCTGTGTCAGGGGCGACGATGTCGTCTGATGCCATAAGTGCTACCGTCAGGAGAGGCGTGGCCCACGCCGGAACGGTCATTGGCGAACGTAATATGGCGTCTGCCGGTGGAGATGATCCGGAATTTGACTGGTCGGTCAGAAGTGTTGTCGCCCTGATCGTGGTTCTTGCCGGAATGTCGGTCCCTCTGTTCTATCGCGGCAAAGGTTACAGATATGTCCAGCTTGTGGCCAATGTATTGGTGTTGGGATTCTGGAGCGGGACATTTATATCTTACAGCCTCCTTGTCGGTTATCTTGCAAATGGAATGAATGTGGTACGTCTGGTTATACCGGCTCTTCTTATCGTGGCTGCGTTCGTATATCCTTATTTCGGCAAGAAGAGTCATTATTGCAATTGGTTGTGTCCGCTTGGCTCGCTTCAGGAGCTGGCTGGCAAAACCACTGGCTACAAACTTCATTTTTCTTCCCGGACGGCAAAATATCTCGATGCGTTCAGGACGGCGCTCTGGTGGGTGTTGATGCTGGTGATGTGTGCCGGGATATGGTTTGACTGGATGGACTATGAGCTTTTCTCGGCATTTCTGTTCCGTCAGGCTGCGTGGGGAGTGGTCGCGGCGGCTCTGGCATTCGTATGCCTCTCTTTTGTGGTCTATCGTCCGTATTGCCGCTATGTATGCCCGACCGGATGTTTGCTTCAGATAACTCAAAATTCAGATAAAAAATGAAAACTTCACAGATGCTCAACATATTGCTGGCAGCCTCCCTCGTGCTGCTGTCGGCAAAGATGGTGATGGAGAGAGACAATGAGCCGGTCGGGCCGGAAAAGAATACGGACGCGGCGATGGAGAATATAATGACGCGCAAGAGTGTACGCGATTACGAGTCGAAAGCCGTAGAGGACGAGAAAGTGGAGCGGCTGCTTAAAGCCGCGATGTCCGCACCTTCGGCGCGTAATAAACAGCCCTGGCGATTTGTTGTGGTCAAGGAGAAGGAGACGCTGCGCATGTTTTCCGGAAAATTCAAGTCGATGGGAATGGCTGAGAAAGCCCCGCTCGCAATAGTGGTATGCGGTGAGCGCGGCGGAGATGATTATTGGGTACAGGATGCGTCGGCGGCCACTGAGAATATGCTTCTTGCCGCGCACGCCATGGGACTCGGAGCTGTGTGGTGCGGGGTGTATCCGGCGTCGGATCGTGTGGCTGAGGTCAGTGCCATTCTTTCGCTTCCTGACAGCATCGTGCCTCTGTGTGTGGTGCCTGTCGGTTATCCTGCCGAGGATCCTGCGCCTAAAGACAAATGGCGTGTGGAGAACATTCGCTACGGAAAGTGGGACAATTCGGCTGCGACGGGAAAGTAACTGAACATTACCATATAAATAAATTCGCGGGCAGGCTTGCTTTGATAATTGTGCAAGTCTGCCCGTGGATATTATTTCATGCCGCTTGTCCGCGGAATTACTGGGTGTTATTTCAGATTTTTGCCTATTGAATAGACTTTTCCTGCGGTTTTGCCTATTGTCAGATATTCGTCGGTTTCAAAATCCGCCATGATGGGGTTCAGTCGGGAGTACATTATCTTTCCGTCGGTGTCGATTATTGTATCGTCTGCTACGGTACGCACCACCTGAGCCACGACATACACTCCACCGCGGCCATTGTCCTCCATCGATATGACGTTGCACTCCATTGCGAGAAGAAACTCCTCGATGATCGGCGCGTTGACGATCCGGCCTTTGACAATGGTTGCGTTGACGTGGTTGATTTTCCCTTTCTCTTTTCCTGAGACAATGCCGAGATAGTCGGCAAGCTCTACTCTTTCCTTATTTGCCAGATGAAGAGTGAACGCTTTCTGAAGGCGCATGTTCTCAGTTGTCTTGTGATCGGCGGAGATATTCATTTCCACCATCTCCATCCAGTTCTGTCCGGCCCACGAGACAGTCATGGCGTCGGGTGTGCCGTCGGCATCGTATGTTCCTACCACAAATACTGGTTGCGGACCCATCACGGGTCTTGTCTTGATCTCTTTCAGCATATTGAATGTAATTTTGTTTTAAATGCAAATTTGGAGCCCGTGTGTTAAACACGCTCCTGAATTCGGATGGATGAATGGATTTCATTCATGCTCTGATTTCTAACGTCAGGGCGGGTGGAAATGTTCAATTTGGCGCCTCGCCGGCCGACGGAGCCTTTTTGTCGGACCGTATCAGGCGCAGCAGCCCTGCTGATCCGATTGTTATGCTGATTGCAAGTATAAGCCCCATAAGTGTGTAAGACAGCCATTCCGTGGCGATGAACGAGCATCCGAATGCGCTCGCACCGCATGCCACGGCGAAGAACATGCATCTCAGGGAGCGGCCCGAATAGCGGAATCCGTAGCGACGGCGGTTGACTATATAGTATATCAGCAGGCATAAGGCGCAATCCGCAAGGACGGCCGCACCTAATCCGGTCAGTCCGAAGATGTGGAACAATACGAGGCTGAAGCCGAGGGTCAGAGCGTTGCCGGCGATCCCTTCAAGCCAGAAAAAGAGTTTTCTGTCGTCTTTTGCGAAAGCGATGCTGCCGAGGGGAAACATGAGTGCCCGGAAAAGGATGCCGAACCCCATCCATCTCATCAGCGGCGTTACCGAAAGGAAAGACTCGGTGAGCAGAATCCGTATTATCAGAGGGGAGGAGACAATCAGAAGCACGATGAGCGGAGTGGCGAGCAGCGAAGCGATCTCGGTCTGCCGGTTTGCTATGTCGCGCACGGCGCGATTGTCAGACGCGGCTGCGGAAAGACGCGGGAAATAATCGAGGGACATGGCCGCGAACACCATGCCGACATATTGGTTGGTCAGTGAATTCGCTGCCTGATAGAGACCGACCGTGTCTACTGATCCGTTGGCTCGGATAAATGTGGCTATGAGCCAATTGACCAATGATCCGATCAGGGTGGTGGACATGAGCAGCAGACCAAGTGCTATGAGTTTCCTGACAAGAGGACGGTGTTCGTTCCAAGCAAATCTGGCTCCCGGACAATCTTTTGTCTCGGATCTGACTGAATGCAGATAGAAAATGAATGTGGAGAGGGAAAGAATGATCATTGCCGGCACTATGCCGCTGACACCGAAAAGCCAATAGAGCGGTATTCCGAACAGTAGCCCGGCGGATGCCCCGACAAGCGAAGCGAGCGACAGGCGCTTTACAGCGTGTAGACCCTGAAGTAGCGAAAGCTCTCCGGCACCGGCCACTGCGAAAAATATCATCAGGGAAAGAAGGGCAAACCATCCGGTATAGGACTCGTCGCCGAAAGTTGCTCTGCTGAGAAAACGGCTCAGGACCAGACACGCTATGGCGCCGAGAAACGCTGTGGTGTAAATCAGTCTGCGCCCCACACCCAATGCCGTGGAAAGCGATCCGGGGTTGTCGCGGCTTGCCGCCACTTCCTTGACTATGGCGAGATTCAGCCCGAGTGAGGAGAATTGCTGGATTGTGGTGGCTGTAGTTGTGAACAATGCCGAGACTCCCATTCCTGCAGGGCCGAGGAACATAGCCACAAATTTTCCCCGGATAAGATTGATCAGTATCTGGAAAACCTGTACTCCTCCGAAAGCTGAGATCCCTTTGAGGATGCTCCGGTAGCTGTTCTCATTTTTTGATTTTGTCATGCAGGGTTATGATCGATAGCATTGTTTTCAATCCAAAGAAAGAAGCAAACTTGAGTGTCCCGGAGGGGATGAGGGCGCGGGATTGCCTGAACAAAGGGGATCTGTAGGCTTCGGAGACAAGCTTCATGGCAGTTACACGCTCGTATTCCGGAAGCTTCCGGGTCATTTTCAGTCCGTCGGCCACCCCGTTGAAATATTGTCTTGCGGCAAGCCGCATTTCCGGAGAGTCTGTGCCGAAATCTGCGGCGGTCATCTGCACAAGTTCCCGGTTTGAGTTAAGAAATCCTAACTGGCGCAGTGTAACTGACCGGGTGATCGAATCCGGATGGAGATGATAGATATATGCGGTGCCGGCAAACGCTGTTGTTCTCGATTTGAGGAGAATGCGGCGCGATGTTATTTCGTCGGCATTGAAGCTGTTTGGTTCGTCGGCATCCATGTATGCCTCTCGGTAAAGTTCAGCGGAGAACGCGCCTAAAAGTGGTATTCTCCAGCCGTCGAGAGTGTGGATGAACAGTCGGCGTCCTGGTCCGACGTAGCCCGATAGCGTCTCGTCGGGCAGGGATCTTACGGGCGTGCCATTTTCCATGAAACACACATGCGCGAGTACAACGTCGGCGTTTGTCCTTTCTATCCGTTCCGATAAGGAACGTAGATAGCCGGACGGGATCTCATCGTCGGAGTCAAGCTCCACGATATATTTTCCGCGGGCTTGCATCACGGCCAACCGTCTGGGCACGCAGGCGCTTCCGCTGTTGGAGGGAGTGCGTATGATCCTGATACGGGGATCGACCGACGCCATCTCCCTGATTATCTCAGGGGTGGCGTCGGTCGAGCAGTCGTCGGATATGATCAGTTCCCAGTCGCCGTATGTCTGGCTCGCCAGACTATCCACCGCGCGGCGTATGGTGGCTTCTGCGTTGAAAGCCGGCATAACGACCGAGAAGAAAGGCTGTCGCGCCATAGCTTTTGTTTCAGACTGGATATTCTGTTATTGTAGATCGGGAACCGGGATGGTATCTCCCAGGGTCAGCGCTTGCGGCGTCTCACCGATTTGGATGCATTGCTGTTGCCCTGGTTTGATTTCGGTGCCGGAGCTTTTTTCACCTTGGGTTGTGAACGCTTCTTGGTGGCGCGGGACGAGCGTCTCGACTTGGTGGTTTTCACCGGAGCTGACACTTCGTTTTCCGAAGCCACGGTGCGGTCGGGAATGGAGTCGCCCGAGGCGAGTTTGGCAGCCTGTTCCGCCTCTTTCTCTTTCTGGGCAAGATATTCCTCACGGGTCGGCACCCAAAGATCCTTTCCGAATGTGCGCAGCCGGTTGTCGATGCTGTCCTGTGCCCGTTTCAGCATATCCTCGTCGGGATACATCTGCACCATCGACAGATTGCGCAGGTTTCTTGTCTTGTAGATGTCGCCGTCATACATCCCGAGATTGAAATAATCGTCAAGACTGTAGCGGGCAAGGTTGTTGTCATCGTTGAGAAACACATACTGCTGCGAAAGCCAGGGGCGGAGGGCGTCGAACTTGACCCAGAACATCGGGAACGGGGTCTCGCCGCCGAATTCTCCGGTGCGGGTCAGAACCGGGCATATCGCCTCGACACGCGTTTTCATGCGGTTCGAGCGTTTGTCGAACTCCCATTTCTCGATGATATAGTATTTCTGCACCTGTCCCGAAGGGATGTCGGCTTCCTCGATGGTGAACTTCGGATTCTTCTCGGTCGATCCTTTTGCCTTCTGGTAGTATATGTCGAACCGGTCGAGCATATCGGCCACATTGATCTTGTATTGGTCAGTGAAGACCTCGCGGCCGTCGAGATATTCGTATGCCGGGAGTTTGCCGTCCACCACCTGGCGCAGAATCAGGCGGAATAGGTTCTCCTGTCCGTCGATCACATCCTCAGGATAATACAGCGGGGTGTTGGCGGCCTTCGAGAGATCTATCTGGCGGTAGATCTGACGCATATATTCGAGGTCGGCATCGTGGGCCGGCTTCGCTTCGTAGAATCCTTGCATCCGGTCTGTGATGACAGCCCCGGCGGATTGGTTCTTTTTCTTGTCGCGTTCGCTGCGCCGGCGTACGCCGCCTGCGTTCTCCACCTGGGCTATCGCGGCGAGGCCGATCGCCATCAGGCAGCAGACAGGCAATATTCTGCGGTATATCTTCATTGCTATCTTTAAGAGCTTTTTGTTTTTGTAAGTCGCGGTCTCGTCAAAGGAATCAGTTGAGTCCTACTTCCATCGGCGATATGTCGCGTGTGATCCCGTCGGGACCTTTGGCTTTTATCTGGGATATGAAGAAGCTTTTCCCAGGCTTAAGCCGTTTGAACTGTTCTTTCTGTCTGGGCGAGAAGTGCGCTCCAGATGAGACTTCCGGTATGGCGTTGCCCATGCTGTCGAAGAAATATGTCGAGAAGCTCACCACGGTGTAGGTTACGTTGAGCAAATCGTCGTCGATGGCTGCCCCGAGGCCGTCGGCTGCCATGAGGGCTGCCTTTGATATGCGCCGTGGAGTCCCTTTGTAGTGGGTGATATTGCCCGAACCGTCCTTCACGGCGAGGTATGGCGATGGATCCGGAAGTTTACGGACACGGAATGTCATCGATCCTACCTGCTGGGTGCGCCCTTCAAGCTGTGCGCTGACTGAGATCACGGCTTCAGAGCCTACTTTGCCGGGATGGGCAACCCATACGTCTCCGTTGCGGGTCAGGGTGCCATTGGTCATTGTTGCCTGGATGGCATTCATGGGCACTCCCGGCACCGATATGCTTATCGGATTGTTGATGCCGGCATAAAGCACGTTCATCATCGTGGCAGATATTGTGGCCATAGGTTCGATCACGGTGTAGGACGATTTGAAAGGACGCTTGTCGATGGAGCCGTCGCCTCTCATCACCTCGATGTAGCCCGAGAAATCGTGAGTTCCTATGGATCCGGGCACGAATTCATACAGTCCGTTGGGATTGCTCAGGCGGGAACCGTTGACATAGATTGTCGGTCTCTGTGTCGTGTCGATCGCGGCCAGCACAATATTGGCTGAATACTTGCCGCCTCGTATGATCATGTTGGAATTGGGGATGACATACGCGTTCAGCTGGTTGACGCGCACATCTCCTATATCCACGCTCGTGATCAGATGGGTCATGGCCTCGTTCTCTGCCTGGCGGATGTCGTTCTGGAGTTTGGTCAGAAGCGTGATTGCCGCGATGGCCGGCATGTTGTCGAACATCTTGGTCTCCCAGTTGAACGGTCCCACTGTCCCGGCCGGAGCCTTGACGGATGTCGACAGGGATTCGGTTATGACTTTCCGCTTTTCCGGGTCGGAGATCTGGGACGCGATGAATTCACGGTAGGCGTCTACCTGACCGCGCAGCTTTTTCCCCTTTCCTGATGCCGGATTGAGCATCACGACCGATGCTGCCTCAAGATCGTCTTGATTTACGAGCTTAAGCGGGTTTGCCTCCGGTCCGTCGGCCTGACGGGCTATGTCGAGTTTCAGTCCCTCGATCGCAGCTACCAGCTTGGCTGAGTTTTCATGCACAGCCACACCTTTCTTGAACCAGGGCCCGACCTTGGCGGGGTTCTGCTCGTTGAGTTCGGTGAGATATTTGAACTGCACCTCGTTTTTGGAAGTCATGTTGGCGTTGGTCCTGTGGAGTCCTTCCTGAACCTGACTGAATCCGTTGAGGACGTCGGAAGAGACGTTGAGTGCCAGCATGGCTGTCAAGACGATATACATGAGGTTGATCATCCTTTGTCGGGGCGACATCCTCGCTACGTTGTTTCCTCCTGCCATATTCGGGTGTTAACTATATATTCTTTTTCGGTTAAGATTTGGAGAGATTATGGGGTGTGGAGCCGTCTCAGACGTTCTCTTCGTTTCTGCCGGCAAATGGATTGCCGGCGGTGTCGGATGCGGCACCCGGATTGCCTCCCATCATGGGATTATACATGTTGATGGTCATGGCTGTGATCATCTTTTCATAGACCTGGTTGAGCTGCTTCATGTAGCGGGCCATCTTTTCGGTCTCCTCGCAATAGCGTGAGCTTTCGCGTGCGGATTTCTCATACATGTCGCGAATGTCCTTGAGTCCGCGGTTCACACGGTCGATGGAGTCAAGCTGGGAGCTCACTCCTTTGAGCTGGATCTCGTAGATAGTGTTCAGGCCGCTGATGTTGCGGTTCAGATCCTCCATCTTGTCGACGTAGCCTGTGGAGCTGCCGTTGATGCGCTCCGAGTTGTCGGTGATGGCTTTGTACGATCCGAGAAGGACTCCGCTGACTTCGTTGAGCTGGCGGGTGGTCTCCTGAAGTCTGGTCATCTGGTCGGCTATGCCGGCCATCTGGGCGAGATACTGCTGTGTGGCGTCGGTCAGCTCGGCCATCTGGGAAAGCTGCTCGCTGGCCGCGCTCATTTTCCGGATGCTCTCGCGCAGTGATTCAGTGTCTTCCTCGCTAAGGGATATCCCTGCGGGAATCCCGGCCTGGGTCTGCACGGCGGCACCGTCGGATATATCGCTTCCGGAACCATATCCGGTTCCCGCTATTACGCCACCCCCGCCGAAATTCGGTCTGTCTTCAGGATTGTGGCTGTCGAGAGCCGGGAACACCTCTTCCCAGGCATATTCTTTCTGGGGTCGGTCGAAAGCGGTGAGGATAAACATTGCGATCTCAGTTCCCATGCCGATGCATAGCAGGGTGCTGCCGCCGGGAAGGTGGAGAATCTTGAAAAGCGCTCCCCATATTACGATGGCTGCGCCGATCGAATATGCGAAATTGAAGAAGCGCTGGCCTTTCTCGCCGTGGAGAAAGCGCTCTATGCCATTGGCGTATTTCCGGATCTTAACCATATATAAGTCGTCGTTGTTGGTCTGTTTTCGAGGGTCTTATTTTTTCTGCTTTTTCTGTGTGCCTTTAGCGAATCCGATCTGACTGCGCACGTTGCGGAATCCGATATAGCTCCGCTGCTCGTTCTGGTATTCCCATTGCCGGAGGTCGCTTCGGAGATTGCGGGCCGCGTCTTTCCACGATCCGCCTCTGACGATCTTGCGTTTCATCTTGTAAGGATCCTCCTTTGCGGCATCGTAGCGGTATTCGGGATTCAGGTCGCTCGTGAGGCGGTCGATGCTTTCGGTGTAGGCTGTCGACGTCCATTCCGATACGTTTCCTGCCATGTCGTAAAGGCCGAAATCGTTTGGCTTGAATGTGCCGACCGCCGATGTGATCACATGTCCGTCGCGCACGAAGTCTCCCTCCAGAGGCTTGAAGTTCGCATAGAAACATCCTCTCTCGTCCATGGGCAGAGTCTCCTCCCAGGGGAATGAGCTTTCGGAGTTCCCGGCGCGTGCGGCGTATTCCCATTCAGCCTCGGTCGGCAGACGGTAAGGCTCGATGATCACTCCGTCGCGTCCGAGCGAGCGCCTGAGGAAGTCGGTGCGCCAGTTTGAGAATGCGTTGGCCTGTTCCCAGCTCACTCCGACCACGGGGTAGTCGTTGTAGCCGGCGTGGGAGAAATACAGGCGGGTGTAGGGTTCGTTATAGGCATTGTCGAAATCGTTGATCCAGGCTGTGGTGTCGGGATATACGTTGACAATATATGTGTTCAGGAAGTCGAAATCGCCGGTCAGCTGTCTGCTCACTGTCTCGCGGATGATCTCGCCGTCTTCGCTGATGTAGGCTGTGTCTTTGGAGATCACGGGCAAGTCGGTCGGCACCGGCAGGTCGGTGTTGTAGACCCTGCGCGTCGGATCCAGACGGTTCTTGCGCTGGGCTGCGGCCGTGTGGTTGTAGATCTCGTAGCGGTAGTTGAGCTGGGTGGGGTCAAGCTCGCGGCGTCCGGTGATGGGGTTTGTGCGGTAGACGCTCTCGATGGCCCGCTGCTCGTCCTCGTTGGCGTTTCTCCAGGGGATGGGCTTGTTCCAGTTCAGATAAGGCTTAATGGGATTTCCCTCCTTGTCCTCCTCGATCTTGAACGCTTCGTTGCCTCCGAAAGATGGATCGGCGAGGCGTTCACGGATTATGGAGTCGCGCACCCAGAATACAAACTGTTTGTATTTTGAATTTGTAACCTCTGTCTCGTCCATCCAGAACGCGTCGATCGAGACGCCGCGCGGATTTGCCTTGACACCCCATGTGGAGTCGTCCTGCGCGGGACCCATCTTGTATGCGCCGCGGTCTACGAGAACCATTCCGAACGGAGTCGGCTCACCCCATGCGCTTCCGCCGACACCGGTTACCTCTCCTCCCGAGGCGCTGTTGCGCGAGGCCATGCAGGATGCGAGCATCAGCAATGCGCAGGCCGCGGAAGCGATGGCGGGGAGTGCCCGCAACGGACGTGAGGCTATAGATTGCAACTTATTTATTTTCATTGTCATAGTCTGTTTATGTTGGCTCGTTGGGAGTTTTTTTGTCTGTGCTGTGAGATTGATGGGTGGCTTAGGCTTACATCAGTCTGATTGATTTATGTTTGTTACGGTTCTTTCCCGAAAAATCGAGTTTGAGCTGGTAGCCGGCCACGATCTCATGGCTTCCGGAGCTTACTTTGCCGATTGCCGACAGAGGATATTCGTAGGCATACCCGAGGAAAAATCCTTTGAATTCCACCCCGACCTGAGCGCTGATTCCGTCGTTGTAGCGGTATCCGAGGCCAAACGAGATGAATCTGTTGTAGCGTGCGCGCATGGTTATGTCGGCTGTGGCAGTCTTGAAATCGGTCTTTACAAGAAAGGATGGCTGCAATTCAAATAACGAATTTTTAATCTGAATATTGCTTCCTCCGGAGAAATAGACCATTCTGGGGAGTGTGGTTTCATATTCCTGCTCTTCAGAAGCCTCGCTTCCTTCGATAGACAGTTTGATTGTGGGCTGGAGGATGTGTTTTGCCCCTGCTCCGACCCAGAATAGCCTGTGGGTGTATTCGAGTCCGAGCGAGAAGTCGAATGTGTTGCCGGCGAGATCCTGTGTGGGGATGGCTTCGTCGGTGCTTTCGTGAAAATCGTCGTTGTCAGGGATCACAACTTTCGATCCTTTGAATTTCTGGTCGTAATATCCACCTTCGATGCCTATGCTGAGGATTCCTTTGAAGAGGCGCAGCTTGTAGGAGGCCTGTATGTCGAGCGCGAGATTGGAGAAGAGGCCGAGGGATTCCTGCATCATTCCCACGCCGAGCCCGATGTATTGCTTTTTCCCGAATTTCAGCGGAGAGTCGGCGAGTACGAAGAAGCTCTGCGGGGCATTTTCGATGCCTACCCATTGCATTCTTGCCGCGCCGCGTATCCGCAGGTAGTCGCTGTTTCCTGTCGCCGCGGGGTTGAATGCCGTGGGGAGCGCCCAGTATTGTGTCAGCTGTGCGTCGCCCTGCGCTTTCGCCGTGGAGGCTGACAGGAAAAGGATTATTGATGCCGCCGCTATGGTAAGCAGACGGTTTATGGTGTGCTGGGTATGTTTCCGGAAATATCTCATTCGGATGAAGGGAGGTTCGGATATGGTGGTTTCTGTTTCTGTGTGTTATTCTGCGGTGAGGATTATGATGGCCTTTACTCAAAATAGAATGTGAGGACAATCATGTTGCTTTTCACTTTTTTCAGTGAGTTGGTCATCTTTATCATCTCGATGTCGTCAGCCAGATCGGGACGTTTGTGCTGCAGGATGTCGGTCAGCCCGAAACAGAATTTTATCTCCGGATTGAGCTTGAAGAACGGGAGATAGAAGTCGCATCCGAGTCCGACGGTCAGATAAGTGTCGAATGTGTTGAACCGCAGTGGCTCAACCCTTTTCTTGCTGACGTCGAATGTTCCCATCGCGCCGAGCGTTACGTATGGACGGGTGTTGCGGAGTCTGTCTCCTGAGATTTTGAGGTCGAGCGGCACGACGACGTAGGCTGATTTGACATCCTGCCGTTGCTTCTCTCCGCTGTTGACATCGATCATCTCCACGGTTTTGCTTCCGAAGTACATCCCGGGAGTCAGCCGCAGTTCAAAGTATTTGTGAAGACGGAGTGCGCCGAGGACATTGACACAGAATCCAGGCGAATATCCCGGGACTTCAGCTTTCCACTGCTGTCCGTCGTCTGTGATGTAGTCGTTGTGGGTGAATTTCAGGTCCTGGAGATGCATGCCCACGGAGAACCCGAGATGCCACCGTTTCAGATCAGCGTAAGGTCTGTTCTCGATTTTCTGCTTGTGTTGCGCTGATGCCGGGATGGAACAAGCGAGCAGGATAACGGTCATGAGGGCTGTTGCCGTAAGTCTCATGGCTCTTGAGAGACCGGCGCGGCGCAGATCGAGGATGATATGTGAACGTAATCGTTTCATCTTCCTAATAACGATTTAAGATCTGCGATTATTGCCTCGGGTCATATCGGCGGCCACGGTTGATAAGAAATATTTAAGCCGGAGAAAAGCGTCGGCGATCGACGGCTTTACTCCGGCTTTGAATGCCGAATGTGGATTCGGAAGTTTACTCTACCGGTATGGCTGAAATCAGATTCGCTCCCTCGCGGGTCATTATTTCTTCAAATTCATAAAGATAGAAAGGCACCTCGATCTCGCCGGAGGAGTATGGCCCGATCTCATATACGCTGTAGATGAATGTTATGCCGTCGGGCGTAACGCGCCATTGCTCTGGAATGCCTATCTCTTGAATCTCGGCAGAGACATTCTCATTGCCGTCGAGTTTTTCCTGTAGCATTTCCGTGAGGCGCTTCTGATAGCCCGGTTTCATCAGGTCGGAAAGATTGAGTATCTTGCCGTTGCGTAGCGAGTAATTGACATATCTGTTGGCATATATCCCGTGTGCGGCCCCGCAGTTGAGCATGCCGACATAATCTTGCCAGACTATTATATAGGGTGTGGTGAGAACCATAGAAAGATAATTGAACCGTTCTCCGCAGGCTGTGGTTGTGTCGCTTTTCTCTGTCAGTTTCCATCCTTCGGTCATGACTGGCGAAACCACTCCCGATGCTGGAAATTCGATCTCCGCCAGCTTGCTCAGAGAATCTCTGAGAGCGGATATGTCGTTTTTCCCGATTTTGACAGGCAATACACCCTGCCCTGATACCCGGCAGTATTCCGATCCGGGGAAAGCGAGCGAGTCGCCTTCCGTCTGTTCGGCAATGCGGGTGAAGTTATATGATTCAAATTCAATGGATTCGTTTTCTGACTGCTTTGCCTTGTCGGAAGAGCAAGAAGAAGCTACGGCGAGCAGCAAGGCCGCTCCTGCAAGAGGGATCGAGTGTAGTCTCATAGGTGTAAATCTTTGGTATGAAATCTATTGGATTGTGTTTAAATCATTATTTTAATTATACGCGGATGTTGAGCGTGCCGGGGCTCACCATCCACCCGAAGCACCCCCTCCTCCGGAAGATCCGCCTCCGAAACCGCCTCCGAAGCCTCCGCCATGATTGCGCGAACCGGCCATTGCTCCGAGTGCCGCGGCGGCGAGCAGGGCGCCGTCGTCTTTTTTAGGTATAACATACGGGAGTCGTGTTTGATTGTGGCAATACTCACATTTGTAGATTTTTTCTCCATGACCCGGTCGCGATGTGGTGGCCGGAACGGTGATTTTGTCGCAGACGAGATGGTTGGCTATCGTCCCGCAGGCTGGACAGGGGGTGTATTTTGTCTGTCGCTTCGGGAAAGGGAACCGCTCTACGGTGCCGCATTGCGGACATTCCCATACGTCATAGTCCACCGTGTCGAGCCGTTCCTCAAGATCCTGCGATTCGCTCAGCAGCAGATTGTCTTCCTCTTCGGAGAGCTTGTGCATTTTGGCGCCGCATGTGTCGCATCTGAGCGGTTTGCGGCGGTAGTGTCTGTAAAGCAGAAAAGCCACCAGTGCGAACACTATGGATGCGCCTAAAGAGAGTGCGGAGCAGATGCACAGACCAGGCAGGCGTTTTCTCCAGATGGCTGATTTCTCATAATTGTTCCTTTTCCGTGTTTTGGAAAATGTGGATATGAAAATAAAAAGCGAGATCAGGAATGTGCATACCGCCACCAGCAGAACCATGTTCCATATTATCTCTGAATCAATGGTTTCCATAGACCTTTGTCCGTCGGTATATCTGCTTCGGAGTTCTTCGGCATACTCCGGCTTTTCCAGAGTTGCGGTTATCTGTCTCACTGATCCTGAGACGGCCTGGTCAATATCGCCGTTTTTCATGGCCGGGATGATTTCGTGGCGGATGATTCCGGAAGCGAGCGCGTCGGTGATTATTCCCTCGGCGCCGTAGCCCACCTCTATGCGGGCTTGCCGCGCACCGGTGGAGATGACTATGAGGACTCCGTTGTCGCGGTCGCGCTTTCCGAGTCCCCACTCGGCGAAAAGGGAGGAGGCATATTCCTCAATGCTCATATCCCCGAGCTGATCGACTATGGCCACGGCGACCTCAGCTGATGTCTGGTTCCGGCAATCCTGAAGAAGACGGTTGGCTTCGGCTGCTGTCTGCGGTGAGAGCAGATGGGCGGGATCAGAGATGTAGTTTCTCGGATTCCCGATGTTGGGATTCGGGGGGAACGCCGCCATGATGGCGGATGACGCGGCTATAATGAGCAGGGTCAGTATTGTCAGTAGTTTTGTTTTCATTGCGGATGGTGTAGTTGGAGGTGATCGGTCAGACAGCCGGAAGGCTATGGCCGTTGAGTTTCCGGAAAAGGTCGAGTGCATAGACGTCCGTCATGCCCGACACGTGGTCGAGGACGCTCTGTACGCGTGTATAGATGTCTTCGGACCTCGAGTCGTACTGGCGCGGAAATTTTTCGAGAAGAAGCCGGGAGAAATTCTTTCCGGGATTCATTACGGCGTCCATTAGCGCTCCCATAAGATATGTGATGATGCGGTTGCCGGCTATCTCGATGTCTACCACTTCCGGAGCCCGGTAGATCTTTTCCCAGGCCTTGTCTGAACAGGCATTGTAGGCGTCGGTCAGCCGTGGATCGGTATGTCCGACGAGTTCTCCTTTCATCTTGCCGTTCAGGATGGCGTCTTCATTTTCCACAAAGACTCTTGCACAGTCTTCGACCATGGCTCCGATCACGTTTGAGCGCAGGTAGGCCACTTTCTCGTTGGGATCGTCGAGCCGGTCCATCGTGGTTTTCATCTCTCCGGCGCGCCGGGAGGTGAAGAACGACAGGAAGAGTTCTGTGATTTCGCCGAGTGAGACAATCTTTAGTTTGTGGGCGTCTTCGAGATCCATTATCTGATAACAGATGTCGTCGGCAGCCTCCATTATATACACAAGCGGATGGCGGGCAAACAGTCCGGGAGACAGTTCGGGTATACCGAGTTCGGCAGCCACTTTGCGCCATGTCGGTTCTTCCGATTCAAAAAAGCCGAACTTCCCTTTAGTGCCCGCGAGGAGCGAGGAATGAGGATATTTCACAATGGAGGCCAGCACGCTGTAGCTCATGGCGAATCCTCCTTCCCGACGCCCTACGAAGCGGTGGGTCAGAAGCCTGAATGAATTGGCGTTGCCTTCGAAATTGACCACATCGGCCCATTCCCTTTCGGAGAGCATGTTCCGGAGGCATTGTCCGTCTCCCTCGCTGAAGAAAGTGGAAATGGTCTTTTCCCCTGAGTGGCCGAAAGGAGGATTTCCAAGATCGTGGCATAGGCAGGCAGTGGCCACTATGTCGCCCAGATCATAGAGTTTCTCAACCCACGGCTGACCGTGGTGTCTCTCCATCAGCCTGCGGCTGACCCCGTTGGCCATTGAACGCCCGACTGATGCGACTTCTAGGCTGTGGGTCAGTCTGTTGTGGACAAAGATGCTGCCTGGAAGAGGGAATACCTGCGTCTTGTTCTGAAGGCGGCGGAACGGCGATGAGAATATCATCCTGTCGTAGTCGCGCTGAAACGTGGTGCGTGTGTGCCTCCTCGGATCGTGATATGCCTCCATCCCGAGCCTTTTGGCAGAGATGAGGCGTGTCCATGTCATTGGTGAGTGCTGATTCATATCGGCAAAACAATCGGAATCGCGGATTGGGCGGATTCCTGTTGCAAAATTAGCTAAAAGCGTCGGAGTGTGGGCAACAAATTCAGCAAACTTTTGCAAAATCCAAAAAATAAACCTAACTTTGCAGCGCAAAGCTTCCGGAGAGAAGACGGCGGATATGGATCCGCGAGGATGCAGAAATGGTGGAATGGTAGACACGAGGGACTTAAAATCCCTTGGCCCGGAAGAGCCGTGTGGGTTCGAGTCCCACTTTCTGTACGAAATTTCCCCCGCATGATGTGGAATTGCCTTTAGCAGGGCTTTTCCGCATCTTTTTTGTTGTGTGTAGTTTGTCCGGGATATGATGCTATATTAGCATTGAAAGAGATGAAGCTCCGCGCAATCCTTTGGATGTCATCAGATAGGCTGTGCGGTAGATTAAAGATGCCCACCGGCTGGATTCAGATGCCGCAACGAGGTTCAACAGTCTGCCGGCTTCTTTGGTGCTACCCTCCAGTGCGTAATATCCCGACAGGATCGAGGCGCGTAGCCTGATGAATCTCAGAAGCCTGTCTCTGTCCGGAAGATCGCTCCCGGCAATGTCGTCGGCTGATTGGCGAAGTGAGGCTTCAAGGCGTGAGGCGCGGGCGGAAAAACTCCTTCCTGTGATTGACTCTTCCTGAGCGTATATGTCGGCAAGGATCTCGTCAGAACCCGATGCCGGCGGATTTCTCAGCATCATCCTGACTCCAAGCTCCCAGTCGTTCCATGCCGGAAGATTCTCGTCCCAGCCTCCGCACTGATCGATGAAATCTTTCCTGACGGCGTATCCCTGCGGACGTAGAAATGCATGGAAGATCTGGAAAGCTATTCCGGCGTTCCTGCGGTGTTTCAGTTTCCTGGATTTGCCGTCAAGCCCGTGCAGGACGCAATTCCAGTGGACAATTTTCAGTTCCGGTCTGTCGGCGAATCTCTTTTTTGCAGTTTCCACAAGCCGGGGGCGCATGGTGTCGTCCGAGTCGAAGAAGACCACGAGTTCTGTGTCGACGGAGCGAAGCCCTCGGTTTCTTGCGGCGCATGCTCCGGCTTTGTCCTCTGAAAGAAGTGTGCATTTCATGGGGCCGGAATATTTCCGCATCCATTCTCTTACGGTGCTGAAAGACTCGTCGGTGGAATTGTTGTCGACCACAATGAGATGTTCGGGCAATACGGTCTGCGCGGCCACACTTTGGAGTGTCCGGCACACGAGCGACGCACGGTTGAAGACAGGAATGACTACGGCAAGCGTTGGTTTCATTTGGCGAAATTACAATTTTTTAGATAAAAATATCTATTTTTGTGCCATGAAAATACTCTTTATCGGTGAACACGACGGAATCCACGGATTACTGGCGCGCGAGATGCGCCGGTCGGGAGATCAGGTTACATTGATCGCTCCCGGAGGAGATCTGACGCTTCCGGACGCGAACGGATTTTTCGGCAGATATAAACTTCTCTACAGGATCATGCAGCTTCTGCCGGATATGAAAGGTTATGACCGTGTGCAGCTGGCCAGGACGGAGTTCTTTGGATTGAAACCCGGCCGGCTCAGTTATCTTTTGCGTGAGCTGAAGCGGAACAACGGACACGTGTCGTTGACGCTTGGCTCTCCGGACTGCTTTATGGTGGAGGCTGCGGTAAAGGAAGATCTTTTCCGGTTCTCGGCATATCGTGTAGGAAAAGAGAAAACGTCTGCTGTGAGGATGTTCCCTGATATGGAGTATGGGCCGATGATGAGGGAGAGCCGTGATTTCGCACGCTATCTCTATTCCCAGGTCGATTCGGCGGTGGCCATGCGTCCCGAAGATGCGATAGCGTCCGGGAAGGCTCTCGGGGAGAAAATGGTGTCGGTGCCGATGCCGGTCGTCGCGTCATCAACCCGAAGCCGGGACGGAGGAAAAGTGAGATTGATATCAGGCGGAAGTCCTGATGTAATGGTCGGTTGCGGGAGGGATATTCTGCGTCGTGTGGCCAAAGAGGTGGAGAAGCGTTGCCCCGATGTCTGCGAGGCGGTGGACTGTATGCCGGAAGAAGCGTTCCAGACTGGTGGGTCGGCTATATTTCTTGCGGATTTCTATAGTTATTCCCCATCGGCCGATGCACTGAGGGCTATGTCCGGAGGAATTGCAGTGGTCAGCGGAAATCAGCCTGAATACGCCGATTTTGTGCAGGCTGAAATCCCGGTTCCCGTCATAACTGCCGCTCCTGGTATGGAGGAGGCTCTCACGGAGCAACTTTGTGGCCTTGTGAACGACAGGGAAGCCGTGATCCGTCTCGGAGAAGATAGCCGTAACTTCGTGATGCGCCATCATCCGTTGGAGAGAGTTTTGGAGCTTTTCAGAAGCATATAGAGTTTTGACAAAAGCAGACGGCTTCACCACCAATGGTGGCGAAGCCGGATTTTTTAAGGATAGATGGGCGTTGATGCCCTGTTTGCCTGAATTTAGCCTTCGCTGATAGCGTCGGAGGGACAAACCTGTGCGCAGCTGCCGCAGCTGATGCACTCGTCAGGGTTGATGTGGTAGATGTCGCCGGCAGAGATAGCTCCTACGGGGCAAACAGGTTCGCAGGTGCCGCAAGCTACACAGTTGTCGCCAATTACGTAAGCCATAGTTGTGTTCTTTTAAGTTGGTTAGTTTTTAGAGTTATTTATAGTTTTAGATTTGTCGCTTGTTTTGAGCTGCAAATTTACTCCATATTTTCCAATCTGCAAAAATTATCTTTAAAAATTTTTTCTGCCCCGCTTTTTGATTACTTTTGCATTATAATATAACATCATAGTCATGAGTAACACTGCCGGTAAAGCCCCTCTTATCTCCGTGATAACCATAACATTCAATGCTTCCCGTGTGCTTCCGCCCACATTGCGGTCGGTGGCCGGGCAGACTTTTCGTGATTTCGAGCATATAGTGATCGACGGAGCCTCGACGGACGACACTATCGCCGTGGCGCGTCGTCTGGGTGTCGATGGTCTCAGGATTGTCAGCGAACACGACAAGGGTCTCTATGACGCGATGAACAAAGGACTTGCCGCAGCAAAGGGAAAATATGTGGTGTTTCTGAACGCCGGCGATGCCTTTGCCGGAGAGGATGTGCTTGAGGCCTATGCCGGTGCCGCCGATTCCGACCCGGATATAATTTATGCTGACACGGAGATTGTGGATGAAGAAAGGCGGGTGATCGGTCCGCGCCATCTGTCTGCTCCCGACATTCTGACAGCGGAAAGTTTTTCACACGGTATGCTTATATGCCATCAGGCATTCATGGTGCGCCGTAGCATGGCTCCTGCCTATGATCTGCAATACAGGTTTTCAGCCGACTATGACTGGACCGTGAAGTGCATAATGTTGACGGATCCCGCTAAATGTGTCAATCTGCGCAGAGTTGCCGTCCATTATCTTTCCGACGGCCTCACGGACCGCAACCGCAAGGCCTCGCTGATGGAGCGTTTTCGGATAATGGCGCGTCATTACGGCTACGCCACTGCCGTATGCCGGCACATCGGTTTTATTCCACGGGCCATCCTGCGCAAGCTGCGTGGATGACCCCGGGGCATGAGTCTGAAGCGGTATGCCTGATGGCGGAGATGCCGGTTGTGATTTTTTTAACTAATCGGGCTATAAAGGATATGATTTATCCGGAAAATTATTACTTTTGCGAAATTAAACGAAAAAAAGAATGATAGAGCAATCAGAGCAGACAGCCCGTCAGGATAACCACGCCGATGTGAGGGTGATCACTCTTCAGGATCTCGCCTCCAAGATCAACAATCTCTCGATGGGGGAGGATATAGTGGTTGTCGAAGGATGGGATCCGCTTGAGCCGACGGATATGTTCCCTACGAGAGTGGATGCGCTCCTCATCATACTCTGCACCTCGGGTCATGGGCGTATCGGCATCGATCTCAGGGAGTATGAGGTCAGACGCAACACACTGCTCGTGATCCAGCCGAAGAATTTCATATATATGTTCGATGCGGCTCCCGGATCGCGGGCGAATATAGTGGCATGTTCGCATCATGTGATAGAGGATGTGCTTCCCAAGCTTACAGATCTGTTGCCACTGCTGATCCATCACCGCACCGAGCCGGTCATGGATCTCACCGACGAGGAGGCCAAGAGCATCGACATGGCCTATCAGGGGATAAGAGCCAAGCTCAACGGGCCGCGCACCCCGTTTTTGCAGCGCAAGGTGCTGTGTCTGCTTCAGGCGGCTCTGTTCGACATGATGGATATCCAGCATGCACGTTCGGGGGGCGATATGTTCCACCGCACCAGAAAGGAGGAACTTATGGCTAAATTCATCATCGCTGTCAGCGAGTCGTTCCGTGAAAGGCGTGAGGTAAGCTGGTATGCCGAGAGGCTGTGCATCACGCCCAAGCATCTGTCGGCCGTATGCAAGGAGACCTCCGGGCGCACGGCCGGGGAATGGATTGAAAGCTACGTAACGATGGAGGCCAAGGTTCTCCTGAAGTCTACGGACATGACTATTCAGGAGATAGCGGCGAAACTTAATTTTGCCAACCAGTCGTTTTTCGGCAAATACTTCAAGCATCAGACCGGTTTGTCTCCCACGGCATACAGACGGGAGAACTCCTGACGGCCTCGGGGATGGATCACCCCTATGTTGGCATGTTGCGATATTTTTGCTAACTTTGCCGACACAAAAACAGCAAAACAATTCATTATGTTGAGTGATATAAAATTGATAATCAGAAATAAATCATCGTTGGCTTGTGTCATTACTGTCTTCGTGGCGCTTCTTTCGTCGTGCGGGGAAAAAGAATTCAAAGTCAAAGGTGAGATCGATGGCATAGGCGAGACTCCGGTTGTTCTTGAAAAGTCGGATTTCAACGGGCAGTGGCTGCCTGTGGATTCGACACGCACCTCGCCGAAAGGATCGTTCTCAATAAGCTCGGCCGCTCCTGCCGCTCCGGAAGTGTATCGCCTGCATGTAGGTTCGGACTATATCTATTTCCCGGTGGATTCGACCGAGACGGTGAGCGTGGGAGGAAGCGTTCCTGGGCTTGGGGTCAATTATACGCTTTCAGGAAGCGATCAGGCTGTGAAAATGGCTGAATTCGATCACGCTCTGTCAGCTGCCGCAGCTTCCGGCGGGGATCTCGGCTCTTTCAAGCGCGATGTCTACGAACGCTATATCCGCGACAGCCGGGGATCGCTCCTGAGCTATTATGTGCTTACAAAAACGGTGGCCGACAAGCCTCTGTTTGATCCCGCCAATCCAGCCGACCTGAAATATTACGCAGCGGTTGCCACGGCGTTCAAACAGTTCAATCCCACCAGCCCGCGGCTGGGCATACTGGAGGAGACGGCTCTCAGGGCACTTCGTAACCGCAATGCGAATGCTGGAAGAAAACAGGTGCTTGAGGCTGGAGAGACATCCGCCATAGAGATAGCTCTGCCGGGAGAGGACGGCAATCCCCGGAGACTGACCGATCTGCTTGGTAACGGCAAACGCACTCTTGTGGTCTTCTCCATGCTCACGCATCCCGACGCGCATATTGTCAACAAGGAGATAGCCAAGTATCATTCAGCCGGGACGCTCAACGTGTATCAGGTGAGTCTTGATGCCGATCAGTACGGGTGGCGTGAGGCGGCGGCAAATCTTCCATGGACAAATGTGATCGACCCCGAGGGGGAACATTCATCCACTGCGCTGAAGTATAATGTGAGTTCCCTGCCGGCATTCTTCCTTTACAACACGGCGGGTGAGCTTGTGACCCGGGCCGATGATCTTGAACAGCTCGGCAAGATATTGCGTTGATTGCAAATTGCTGTACGGCAATCTGATACGGTTATTGTGGATTGGCACTGAAATGTCAGTCCGCTTTTTTTAATGAGATTTAAAACATTTTAACATGATCCCTTGTTATAACGAAAACTACAAATCAAACCGTAATCATTAACATACACACACCATCACTATGAAAAAGACAAGCATCCTGGCGCTTCTGACCGCCTCTTTCTTCGCAGCCGGCGTATCGGCCCAGACAGCCCCAGCCGCACAGGCCAAGATCAAGGATCACCGTACTAATCCCGAAGTGTTTTTCCTTCAGGAAGGGGATGTGGCCAACAGTCTACAGCTTCTGCCTCCTCCGCCCGATATGGGTTCTGTCCAGTTTCTCTATGACAAGTCCCGCTATGACTGGGGCAAATCCCAGCGGAACACAGAGCGTGGCGAGCAGGCGTTTCAGGATGCCCGCGTCGGAGGCGACGGAGTCCCCAGGGCTTTCTCCGAGGCTTTCGGAATAGATATCACAGCCGACGGCACCCCTGAGATCTATAAGCTCGTGGTAGGGATGCGTGAGGATGCCGGAGATCTGGCCACGCGTGATGCCAAGAACTATTACAACCGTGTGCGTCCTTTTGCATTTTTCGGGGAAATGACATGCAATCCCGAACAGCAGGAGGAACTTTCCACCAACGGCTCGTATCCTTCAGGCCATACGTCGATCGGCTGGGCCACGGCTCTTGTCCTTTCGGAGATCAATCCCGACCGTATTGACGAGATTCTCGACCGTGGATTCCAGATGGGAGAATCGCGTGTGATATGTGGCTATCATTTCCAAAGCGACGTGGATGCAGGCCGTGTGGTTGCTGCGGGCGCCGTGGCCCGTCTCCATGCCGACGAAGGCTTCAACAAGCAGCTTGAAAAGGCTAAGAAAGAGTTTGCCGCCCTTGTCAAGGCTGGCAAGGTGAAACCCGGCAAGAAAAGCCTTGCAAAGATGAACTGACAAGGCGTAATCCTGACTGAAAATAAAAAAAACATACATCATGCCTTTATGGCAAAAAACGACAATTCCACTATGAATAAGACTTTCCTTTTTGCTTCAACAGCGCTTCTTTGTGCCGCCGGCATAGCCAACGCGCAGAACGATGAACCAAAGTTTAAAATCAATCCGACAGGCCGGATTCTTCTCGACGGGGCGCTCTACGCATCTCCTCAGAAGAGCGAGTTCAAAGACGGCTTTGCTATTCCAGATGTGCGTCTGGGCGCGAAGATGCAGTACGGCAAATGGAAAGCCAAGATCGATGTCGGTTTTGCCTACAACAAGGTCGGATTGAAAGATGTGTATTTCGAATATGATTTCAATGATCAGCATCTGATACGCGGAGGATCTTTCATCCACCAGTACGGACTCCAGAGCGCAACAAGCTCATCGATGAAGGTTACGATGGAGGAACCCATCAGCAATGCGGTCTTCAATGATTCCCGCCAGATCGGTCTGATGTATGTCTACAACGGAGACAAATTCTTCGGCACCGCAAGCGCGCATGTTGAACCCAAGGCAACCACGGTGGTTCTACGTCCCGACCAGTTCACACAGGAAGGATATGGCTTCAGGTCGCGTCTGGTGGCCCGTCCGCTTCATGAGGAAGGCAAAGTGGTACAGGTCGGTTTCTCGGGAGGTTTTGCCACCCCGCAGAATGTGAACGACTCCGAGACTCCCCACAATTCATTCCAGTTCAAGAGCAATTTCCCGACACGTGTCGCGCAGGTTACGGCGATCGACGCCACGGTGGACCATGCGATGAATCTGTGGAAATTCACTCCGGAGCTGCTTCTGAGCTATGGCCCGGTGGCGCTCGAATCCCAGTATTTCTTCCAGCGTGTGAACCGCCGCAACAATCTCCATGCCTATACGGCCCAGGGTGCATACGCAACAGTGAGAGGGTTGATACTCGGCGGCAACTACGGCTACTCCATGGCAGACGCCGGCCTCGCCACTCCGCGCAAGGGTTCGCTCGAATGTGTGGTAAGCTATAACTATACGACTCTGACGAACTCCGCGGCAGGAATATACGGCGGACGTCTCAACGACCTCTCATGCACGTTCAACTACTACATCAACAAGTACATGCTTTGCCGTCTCCACTACAGCTACACGCATACATGGGGACGTGCCGGGGCGCCTTCGATGACTCTCAACGGATTCATGGCTCGTCTTCAGGTAATCTTCTGACGAACCGGGATCTGCGACGACCCTGTCCAGGGTAAAAATGCGGGATGGCTTGGCTGTCCCGCTTTTTTGGTGTAATTTTGCAATCTCTCCACACGGCTGGAGGCAGAAATGACAATATATCACAATGACAAAAGACTGGAAAGACCAATTGGATTCACTGCGCGGCCTGATGCCGGAAGTTTCTGAAGAACCGATGCCTGAACCCACCGGAGAAGTGAAAAAAAAGGGCGGGAAGCTTCGTGTGGTTCTCGACCGCAAAGGGCGCAAGGGGAAGACCGCCACAATCATCGAGGGATTTGAGATGGACGACGATGAGATAGAGCCGATAGCCAAGATGCTCAAACAGAAGATAGGAACGGGCGGAAGTGTCCGCGGAGGGGAGATTCTGCTTCAGGGCGACTGGCGCGAGCGGGCTGCCGGTCTGCTTTCTGCCGAAGGTTTCGACGTAAAAACCATCTGACATGCTTCTGCTCCAACGTGCATCCGCCGGTTCGGGAAAGACCTACACGCTGGCCAAAACCTTCATAAGACTGTTGATCTCGGTTCCGGACAGCGACGGGCGGTTGCGGCTGCGTTCACCTGAAGAGACCGGCGACGCCGCTTCCCATATACTCGCCATCACATTCACCAACAAGGCGACGGCCGAGATGAAAAACCGCATCATCGGCAAACTTGCCGATCTCGCGGGGCGCCGTTCAGGGGACAAGACAGATTATCTGGCCGATTTCATGAATGAATTCGGAGTGTCCGAGAAAAAAATAAGGGAAGTCTCGGCGGCTGCTCTCGAGGCCATACTGAATGATTATTCCAATTTTCAGATATCCACGATAGATTCATTCTTTCAAAGCGTGCTTCGCACTTTTGCCTCTGAAGTGGATCTCAACGATTCATATCAGGTGGAACTCGACAGCGCGTATCTTTCCGCCATGGGAATTGACCTTACGATGCGTTCGGTCAACGACGGCACGGCCGACCCGCAGACAATGTACTGGATAGGACGCCTGATGCAGCGTGAAGCAGAGAAAGGCAATTCATGGAATATGTTTCTCCGGCCATCTGCCCAGAGCCGGAGAAAAACGCTGCGTGGCACTATAACGTCGATCGTCGGGCAGATGCAGCGTGAGGAGTTCAAACGGAATAAGAACGATTTCGACAGTTATTTTCTCGAATATCCGGACTATGACCAGACAGTGGAAACTTTCCGCCGTCTGATCGAGACCCCGGTGGTCTCGGCTTTCGGACAGGCGCGTGATGCAGCCCTCGGGGTCAGTCGTATGTTCGCCGGCTACGGACTTGATCCCAAAGGGGACGGGATGGGGAATCTTGCCTCGCATTTGGCAAAGACGACCGGACATTCAGATCCTCTCTCGGAGATCGGGGTCAAGTATGAGGGGAATATGGCCAAGGTACAGTCTGACCGATCGGCGGCTCTTTCGGCCGCTGCGAGGAAGAGAAAACTTCCCCATGATGTGGTCGAGGCTATCGGCTGTTCCGTAGCCGCGTTCTATGATTCCCTCCATGCCTGGTTGTCGATGCTGGAGACTCCTGAGGTGGCCTTATGGCAGATATATCAGCCCACACTTCCATTTCCGGCTCTGATGCATAAGGTCAGGGAGAATGTGCAGTCTTTTCTGCGCGAGAACAATATGGTGGAGTTGGCCGACACCAATACGATGCTCTCCCGTGTCATAGGCGATGACGACGCTCCGTTCATATATGAGCGCATAGGCTCTCGTCTTGACCATTATCTGATAGATGAGTTTCAGGATACATCGGCATTGCAGTGGGAGAACCTCAGTCCGTTGCTCAACGAATCGGTGGGCCGCGCCTTCGACAGCCTGATAATCGGCGACGCCAAGCAGAGCATCTACCGGTTCAGAAATGCCGATCCATCGTTGATCTCCACTAAGGTTCCCTCAGGATTCTCGCTTGGGGAGGGACAGATACGCGGAAATACTCGAGAGGAGAACACCAACCACCGCAGTCTGCGCCGCATAGTGGAATTCAATAACTACTTTTTCAGTCTTGCCGCGGCCCATCTTGACCGTGCGAACGGACTGGCCGGCATATCCGCTCCCGATTTTGCCGGCGGTTATTCATTGTCGGCATTATATGACAATGTGGTGCAGTTTCCACGTAGCAGGGATGATTCGGGATATGTGGAGGTTAATTTCCTCGACGACGACAAGGATGACACCGACGGGGAGGGGGAGTTCGAATATATAGGTCCTCTGATAGATTCTTTGCTCGACAGGGGCTACCGTCAGGCTGATATCGCGATTCTGGTTGAACGCAACAGTATGGGACAGCAGGTGATAGACCATCTTATTTCCTACAATTCGCGTCCTGATGCCTGCCGCAGGATCGACTTTCTGAGCGATGAATCCCTCCAGCTCGGAATATCAAAGGCTGTGCGTATCGTAACGACTACGCTTGAGATGGTGGCTCTGGCGTCTTTGCCGGATGAGGAATCCGATGCCGAATCCACCGGGGAAGAGGATGGAGGAGATGGGAAGTTCGCGAAAAAGCGGGTGAGCAGAGCCGATATTTGTGCGCTTTTCAGCTATTTCGCGGCCAATCATCCCGATCTTGACCCATTGGAATGTGTTGACAGATATTGTTCGGATCCTGAACTGAGGCGCCCTGTCAAGGAGATGCTTGCCACGATGCATGCAGTAACGCTTCCGGCTTTGACCGAAGCGATAATAGACCGTTTTGTGACTGAAGATCTTAAGCGGTCCGACGCCCCGTTTCTTGCGGCATTTCAGGATTGCCTGCTGGATTACTGCCATAGCTATCCGGCCGATGTGGCTTCATTCCTGGGATGGTGGAAAGAAAAGGGATCGAAGCTCACTATCACGTCTCCCGAGGGTGCGGATGCCGTGAGTGTAATGACCGTACACAAGTCGAAAGGTCTGGAATTCAAATGCGTCATTCTTCCGCAATTCAACACATTGTTCGGAAAAACTGTCTCAAGAGGCACCGACAGTCCTTCCTATCTGTGGCTTCCACCCATGCTGTCGGTGGAAGGATGCGCGCCGTTGCCTCCGGTCTTTCCTGTATTGATCGACCATAAGCGTATGCCGAAGTCCCCTCTCCGTAAAGCCTATCTCGACAATCTCTATGGCGAGACGATGGATAAGCTGAATCTTGCTTATGTAGCTTTCACAAGGGCGGTGGATGAACTCTACATATTCACAAAATTACCTGCGCCGGCAAAGAAAAAGGGATTGGAAGAGGCCTTGGCGCTCGGTGATGATGCACGCAGATGCGGAGAGATGCTTCTCGGCTTTCTTCATCCGGAAGGAAGCTTCGGTCTGCCGCAGACAGAGTCGAGACTTGCTTCCGCCGAAATGGAAGACTCTATGTTACGCCGGGAATTGATAAGCGTTGACTCAATCTCTATGCCTGGAGGATTACGCATATCCTACGGCGAAAAGAGGACGGTCCCAGACGTTGATGTCGGGGAAGATGCCGATGGTGCTGACATTGTGAATGTCGGTGCTTATTCGCCGAATTCAAGATCGCTGATTCTTCAGTATAAGAGCCGCCCTTCGGCTTTCGACGAGGACGACATTGAATCTGAATCTGGCTACAACGCCAGAAAACGGGGAAATCTGCTGCATGACATACTCTCCGATGTTGACACATCGGCCGATCTGGAGACGGCTGTAATGAAGCGGGTTGTAGGCGGAGAGCTTACACCCGAGGCCGCGGCCGAAATAGAGAAGACTCTGCGTGAGTGTATTTCCCGTCCGGAAGTGAAAAGCTGGTTTGACGGTTCGATGCGTTCGGTCAGGGAACGGAGCATACTTGTCTCCGGGCAGGAATGGCGTCCGGATAGGGTGATGGTTGATCGTGCTGAAGGAAGAGGGATTGTGATCGACTATAAATTCGGATCGGTAACTGAAGAAGTCTACAGGAAGAAAAGGGATACTTACCGTCGGCAGGTGGCACGCTATATGCGGCTTCTCGCCGAAGCGCTCAGTCTCCGCTATGTAGAGGGATGGGTGTGGTATATCGGCCGGGGGGAAATTGAGAAAGTGGATGCGGTGTAGTGTGGCGCAGCGGATTTATTGGAAATGTTACAGAGTGATTCTGTAGCGCCTGTAGAGTGTAGGCTCCCCTCCGAATGCGGTCTTTTGCCGGAGTAATCCTTCGTTAAGAATCTGTCCTCCATTCTCGCACGATATACCGAAATCGAACCATCTGCGGGAAGAGAATACCTTGTTGATCAGATGGTCGAACAGAAGGGGAAGGAAATGCCTTTCCCGTCCTTCCGGGGTTGACGCGATATATTGCGCATGGGCAACTGTCCCGGTGTCGTAGATGCACACTCCTGCGTGCATTTTGCCGTCGGAAATGACTGTGAAAATGCGGATGCTGTCCGGAAATCTCTGCTGGAGTAGCCGGAGTTCTCCGGCGGAGTGGACAGGGGTGGTGTTGTGTCGTTCAAGCAGGCATCCGGAGAGCATCCCGACGAAGGAATCGATGTTGGTAGTCTCCACAATCTCAGCTTCTTCCGCAGCAGCTTTTTTTAGTTGCCTTTTCATCATGTTGTTGAAACCTGCGTTGGAAGTCATGTCTATCGTGGAAGATATAGACACTTCCTCGATGGATGCCCCGCAGCGGAAAAGCGCATATTCGTCAGCCTGCGAAGGAAGCCGGTGGTATATGGCCGGCAGAGGTTTATAAAGAATCTCTTTCAGTCCTGCTGCTCTTGAATATTCGAGCCATCGATCCCACAGAGCAAGAAGCTGGCATGCGTCAAAATGCCTTTCTGGCAGAATCCAGCCGCCGTAAGTCAGTCCTTGGTGGGAATGCAGCGTGTCTCCGCGTCTGTTAGCCGGAAGCAGAGCTTTTATCTTGCCGTTTTCGGTGGCTATGAGGGACGCGTCGGAGAAACGGTCTGAGTGGTAGTCCATATATGAGCGGTTGAACAGGAACGTCGCATTCCGTGCGGAGCTGACGAACAGGTTCCATCTCTGTTCCCATTCGGGAGAGTAGGGTGTGAAGCTGATCATAAGAGCTTGTTATAACAGTATGCTTCTTTCAGCGGATCCAGTTGGCTGGATTTTGTTTCTCACGGTTTTTCCACACCTCGAAATGGATGGTGGAGTGTCCGGGCGAGTCGGGATCTATGGCGAGTTTGCCTACCGACTGTCCCTGTTTCACGTTGTCGCCAACTTTGACCGATGCCGATGCGATGTTGCCGTAGATCGTGTAGTAACCACCATGATTGACAATCACTACCGTATTGAATCCGGGAAGCATGTAGACACCGCTGACTCTGCCTGCGAACACAGCCTGGGCTGAGGATCCGGCACCGACTTGAGCGTCGATTCCGGGATTGTCGTAGACCACGTCCGGAAGATCCGGCAGCGGGTGTCGGCCAAACGGACTTGTGATCCTGAAAGCTCCGCTTACAGGCCGGGGCAGGTTTCCTTTGGCGGCAGCGAAATTGCCGAAACTCTGTGTTTGGGATTTGGCTGCGGCTTTGTTTTTTGTGTTCTCGATCTTTTCAGTTGCAGGAACCGATGCTGATGCCCGTTTTGAATTGTCTCTTGGACGACGTTTGCGGGCCTGGGCATAGTCGCCACCGGTAGATTTTGCGGTCTGCTCTGTGTGTTTTTTGGATTCTTTCTTTTTCGGCTCAGTCTTTTTCGGTTTTACCTTTTCGGCTTTTCTTTCTTCCGATTTTGCCTCCGACTGAGCGAGGAGTTCCTCTTTTCGCCGTTCCTCGGCGATCCGGCGTTCCTCAGCCAGCCGTCTTTCTTCAGCCTCGCGACGTTCTTTCGCAATCCGTTCCTCCTCTCGCTTACGCGCTTCCTCGGCCTGTTCGCGGGCTATGAGGGTCGCGATCCTGCTTTTCAGATCGTTGGCTTCAGCCTGCTTTCTGGCGAGGTGGCTGCGGAGAGCTTCACCGTTTTTCCTCAGGTCTGCCACCACTATATCCTGTCGGGCATGTTGCGATTCAAGGTTGCGTTGGGCAGCGATCTGCTTGTTGAGGGCGCGGTCTTTGTCTGATTTGGTCTGGGTAAGAAGTTCGGACTGGTATTTTAGAGTCTGGACTTGTTTGGCTATCAGCGAGGACTGCTTGTCGCGCCATTCTGAGAATTGCTTAAGATAGCGCATCCTTCTCATCGCTTCCGAGAAATTTTTCGAGGAGAAGATGAATGCGAGAGTGGATTGCTTGCCTTTTTTCAATCGTATCTTCCTGACGGCCTCGAGATATTTCGCTCTCATGCGCTGAAGCTCCTTTTCACCTGAATTTATATGTCCGGTCAGGGTTCCGATCTTGTTGTTGAGCGTATTGACCTGTGCGGATATGTCGGCCACTTGCCGGCGGCTCACCTCTATCTCGGATGATATTCTTCCAAGGTCGGCGAGGCCGGCTTTGACAGCCTTGTCGTTTGCCTCGATCTGTTCGCGGGTCTGACGTATCTCCTGCTGGGTTGCCTGCTGTCTGCGTTTCATCTCGGCCGAAGTCTCCTGTTTTCTGGTCTTCTGCCGTTGGGTGCTTTTTTTAGCAGACTTTCTCTTGGATTGTTTTTTTGCTGTCTCCTGTTTTGCGGAGGCCTTTTGCCGTGAGGTCTGCGACGCGCTCACAGAAGGCATGGCCGTTGCCAGGGCGAGGATTATTATTGTTGTCAGTCTGAAGAGTCTCATAGTCGGCACATTTTGATGAATTCTTTAGGTGAGACCTGACGGAGATCGCTTCCCGGGATGAGTCTTTCAAAGCCTTTGGCGTTCCATTTTGGGGAAGACAGCTCGAATGTCAGACCGAAAGTCTTTGATTTGCGGTCGAATGTGAATTCCAGCTCGCTTGATTTGCCGGAATAGCTGTATTCAAGTTGCGCTGTGGCTTCATCAAAAAGGGAGGAAAGCATCAGCAAAGAGACTTTCCCGTCGGGGAGAACTCGGAATCCATAATGGACAAGAGAATCATCGGGTTGGTCTTTGGGAACGGCGAGCCATGCGCCCGGCTCTTCATAAATGTCGATGCGCCGGGCATCTTTTTTTGTCAGGGTGCCCCGTCCCGCAATGAATACGCGGCCGAGAAAAATGTCCTGAATATCGGACAGCGTAACGTCTGCGATTTTTGTGAGCTGCCCGATTGATTCCCTTATGTATGTTCTGTTAAGTTTGTTGACAATGAGAATGGAATCTTTGTCTGCCTCAAGCCTGGCCACTTCCCCTTTCAGCGGAACGCGCACCGAGAGCATGATCAGTTCGCCGCGTTTCATATATAGTTTCAGCGACGGCTTGATGAAAAAATTCAGGGATGTGATCTTTCCGCTCATATCCACGCTTTTCCAGTCGGAATAGCCGGAAGAGATCCGGTTTGCCGCCTCAGTCTTTTTCTTGCCTTCAAGTAGGACCGGTGCGGCTACGGAGTCCGGTTCCTGCTGCCTGTCGGCTTTCGCCTCCATATCAGGTGAGCAGATCAGAAGGATGAGTGCCAGGAGGGAAAGAATACGTTTCATGATTGTGTGGTCTCTGTGTTCAGTCCGGATCATTCGTTTGAGGGGAAATACTGTTTCTGTCTGACTTTCTTTTTAAGCAGTGTGTCGTCGGGAGAGAGTTCGAGTGCCTTTTTCCAGGCATCGAGCGCCTCCTGGGGCTGGGCGCAATGGAAAAGGATGTCTCCGAGATGAGAATACAGCTCAGGGGATATGTCTTCGTTCTCAATTGATTTTTCCACAGCGGCTCTCTGGTATGTCAGGGCATCATCGTATTTGCCTTGCTTGAAAAGTATCCATGCCAGTGTGTCGAGATATGTCGGGTTGTCCGGGTTTGCGTCCACTGCTTTTTTACTCATATCGTAGGCCAGATCCAGATCTCCGTTGTCTTCAGACAGAAAGTAGGCATAGTTGTTCATCACGAGGTTGTTGTCCGGAGCGAATTTGAGAGCATTGCGGTAGGATGTGAAAGCGAGATCCTTTTTGCCGGCGCTGAAGAACATGTCGCCGAGCATCCCGTAGAGATCCGACGCTTTCATCAGTTCCTCATAGTCGAGTTTGTTGAGAATGCCATGGTCTGAGAGGGAGTCAGTGGCAGACAGTGAAGGGGCGATTGTTTTCAGAAGATCGTCGTATGTGGCGGCTGCCCTGTCGTAATCTTTACCCATTGATGCCGCCTGCGCGAGAAGAAGTTTCAGCCCCTCGGACGGAGTTATGTGAGCCACGGCGCGGTCGAAAGTCCTGACTGCTTCCTGTGGCTTGTCGTCTGCGAGCTGGTAGCTCATGAGCTGCCCCCAGAAGTCTTCCGATTCCGGGCTCAGGTCGATGGCATATCCGATTTGCTCGATGGCACCGGGCAGATCGTGCTTCGCGGCGCTGTAGCGGGCTGCGAGATCGAGTACGGCCGGTTCGTGAGGATACTGTTCTCTGAGTACGGAGAACAGATAGTCTCCGCGTGATGTGGCGCTCTTGTCGTTGATCAGAATCTGTAGATATTGTGCGAGCAGGGAGCTTTTCTGCTCCACATCGAAATCTTCCGAGAGAAGAGCCTCGTAGGTCTTTGTGTCATAGTTGACGGAGTCGCCGCTCTCTTTGTAGAATGCAGCGAGGGCGAGCTTTGCTCCTCCGAAATCGGGGGCTACGCTTTCCGCGTCAAGATAGCATTGCAGGGCGGAATCCGGCATTGACAGGGCGGAGAACACGTTTCCGCGCAGGATTCTGAATCTCGGATCGTGCGGTCCGTAGTCTACCAGATCTTTAGTTTCCTTCAGGGCGCTGGCCGTGTCTTGCGCCTGGATGAAGAATGTGATCTTCCGCAACGAGATCTCGGGCGATTTTCCCTCCACCCGCTCGTATCGGTTGAGAGCCTCCACCGCATTGTTCAGATCGTGGTTTGCCATGTAGGCTTCCGAGAGATTATAGAGCGTGGCTGTCTTGGTGGGGAAGAGGGAGTCCGTGCGTTCATATATGCGTATGGCCTCGATGAGTGTGTCGAGATGGGCTGCGAGATATGCGTAATAGGCCGACTCGAAAAAATCGCCGGGATATTTTTCCACGAACGGAGTCATCATCGAGAGGGATCTGGCGAGTTGCCTGGCGGACTGGAATGAATCTGTGGCCATCATCAGCCGTTTTGAGCCTACGGCGGACTGGGCTTCGGTGTAGGACCGGTCGATTCCGTATGCTTTCTTGTAAAGCTCGTAGGCTTCCGCCTCTTTGCCTTCCACCTGGCGGCGCAGAGCCTCAAGGTAGTAATATCTGGCCTTGTCGTGCGTGTCGGGTTTCTGGCCGCTTCGTGATGACGCTAACGAGACAGCTGTGGCAAGCAGAATTATGATGGCTATTAAAGATTTTCTCAATTTGATGGATCGTTGGAATTATTTGTGGTTTCCTGTATTCGTTATTTTACTCCGGTGTGGCCGAAGGCTCCGTCTTCACGTTTGGTGCGGTCGAGTTCCCTGACTTCTTCCCATTTCACGTGGGAATATTGTTTGATCACCATCTGGCATATCCTGTCGCCGTCGGCCACTGTGAAATCCTCCTGCCCGAGGTTGATCAGTATTATCCCGATCTCACCCCTGTAGTCAGCATCGACAGTGCCAGGTGAGTTTACGATGGATATGCCGTGTTTCAGCGCCAGTCCGGAGCGTGGGCGTATCTGGCATTCATAGCCTGCGGGAAGCTGGATGTGCAGCCCTGTGCCGATCAGGGCGCGTTCGCCAGGCCTGAGAGTTACGGATCCGTCAGGAAGATATGCCCTGACATCCATTCCGGCCGCCTCAGGGGTGCCGTATGATGGAAGCTGATGGTGGCTTCTGTTTATGATTTTGACCGCTACTTTGTCCATGTGAGGGAATGTTTGATTATTAAACAGGCTCAAAATTGTGCCGTGCCCCGGAAGGAGGCTGCTTATCTGTTAACCCGCATCTTCTGTGAATTGTTCGCGGAATGGCTGCGGAGGGGATAACGCATCTGCAAAAGTACGCAAAATTCCCCGAATCTCAATCTTCAATTGTTAAAGAATGAATTACAGGCGTTTTTTTATGGACATTTTTCTGCACCGGGTGTTATATCTACAGTGAGTCTTCCCGTGTGATTTTTATGGGGGAGGCATTTTATGGATTTTGACTTAGTATATCCCGGTTAATATATGGATAATAAAGTAAATCACAGGATAGTCGGTATCGGCGAAGTCCTGTGGGACATTCTTCCGGATGGGAAGAAGCTCGGTGGAGCGCCGGCGAATTTCGTTTACAATGTTTCGCAGTTCGGTTTTCCGTCGTTGGTGATAAGTGCCGTGGGCGATGACACGCTCGGACGCGAGGCTACGGCTCTTCTTGAGCGGAGAGGGGTGGACTCGATGTTGGCCAGGATGCCCTATCCGACCGGCACAGTTGATGTGAGTCTCGATGGCTCGGGTGTGCCGGTCTATGACATAAAACGTGATGTGGCCTGGGATTTTATTCCTATGGGGAAAGTTCTTCATAATCTTGCGCACGAAGCGACGGTGATCTGCTTCGGCACATTGGCTCAGAGGAATCCCGTATCGCGGGCCACGATCAACATGTTTCTTGACACGATGCCCGACGGCAAGGGCCGGATAAAGGTGTTCGACATAAATCTGAGACAAGGCTTCTTTGACAAGGAAGTGGTGGAGCAGTCTTTGATGCGTTGCAACATTCTGAAAATAAACGACGAGGAGCTTGTCGTAGTCAACAGAATGCTCGGATACGGTGGGCTGGAGCTGGAACATTCCGTCTCCCGGCTCAGAGCCGAATATAACCTTGATTCGCTCATTCTGACCTGCGGGCGCAACGGCAGCTACATTTTCAGCAAGGAGGGCAAGTCTTTCATCCCGACGCCGGAGGTGAAGGTGGCCGATACCGTGGGCGCGGGAGATTCCTTTACCGCAGCCTTTATAGCCGGGATTCTCAAGGGGATGCCTGTCAGGGATGCGCACCGGCTCGCTGTCGATGTGTCGGCTTATGTGTGTACCTGTGATGGAGCCATGAACGAGCTTCCGCCGCGTCTGCTCGGAATCTGACGGTCTGCCGGACGAACAGCTGAATATTGAGTATTATGAAAAACACTAAATAAGATGAATAAATCTGTAAAACCTTTCAATTATTCCCGGGCCGGCATAGAGCCTGGGATTCTTCACATCGGCGTGGGCAATTTTCACCGTGCCCACGAGGAGTATTACACCAATCTGCTGTTGTCCGATCCGGATCAGGCCGGCTGGGGCATAGCGGGAGCGATGCTGCTGCCTGGAGATGAAAGACTGTTTTCGGCACTTGAGTCGCAAAAAGGTGAGTATACGCTCACTGTCTGTGGCCGAGATGGCAAGGACGAGGTCAGCCGGATCGGCTCTCTTGTAGAAGTGATGTGGGCTCCGGCCACTCCTGAACATATAATAGACCGCATAGCCGACCCGAAGACCCGCATAATCTCGATGACCATAACCGAGGGAGGATACAACATAGACCGTCAGACGGGCGACTTCCTGCTTGACACTCCGGCGATAAAGGCCGATATAGAGAATCCCCGTCAGCCGTCCACGGTGTTCGGCTTTGTGGCTGAGGGCCTTCGTCGCCGCATGGATGCCGGATCGGGTCCGGTAACGATATTGTCTTGCGATAATCTCCAGCATAACGGCGACACAGCCCGTCGCGCCTTTATGTCATTCTTCAATAGTCAGGATCCGAGTCTGTGCCGCTGGGCGCAGGAAAATGTCAGTTTCCCGAACTCTATGGTGGATCGTATCACTCCTTCCACCACGCCTGCTGATGCACTGCGCCTCAACCGCGAGAACGGTACGGATGACAAGGCTCCTGTGTATTGCGAGGATTTCATTCAGTGGGTGATAGAGGATGATTTCAAGGCCGGGCGTCCGGCTTGGGAACGGGTAGGCGTGCAGTTTACCGATGATGTGGCTCCGTTCGAGAACATGAAGCTTTCTCTGCTCAATGCCTCGCACACGCTGCTTTCATATCCGGCTTTCCTGAGTGGTTACAGAAAAGTGGACGAGGCGATGGCCGACGACAGGATCGTGAAATTTGTGCGTCAGTTCATGGATATAGATATCACGCCCTATGTGCCGGCTCCCCCGAAGATAGACCTCGACCAGTATAAGCATACGCTCATAGAGCGGTTTGCGAACAAGGCGGTTAGCGATCAGGTGGCAAGACTATGTTTCGACGGCATCTCCAAATTTCCGGTTTATATTATGCCGAATCTGAAGAAGATGCTTGCCGACGGGCGGGATATCACGAGAGAGGCATATCTGATCGCGGCCTACCGCAGATATCTCAAATTCCGCAGGGATGATAATGGCCAGCCGTTTGAGATTGCCGAGCCGTGGATGACGGATGCAGACAGGCGCATGATAGAAAGTGAAGATCCACTGGATTTCCTGTCGATGTCGGCTTTTGCCGGCGTGCGGCTCGCGTCGGACCGCAGATTTGTTGACAAATACCTTGACATGGTGGATCAGATCGACCGGTCGGGCGCAATGAGTACGTTGGAATCCATTCTCTAAAGATTTCAGTATGAATCAATCTTCCAGAAGAAGCACAATGGCTCCGTTCGTTGTGCTTACTTTCATATACTTCATCGTGGGATTTCTGACTACAGTCAACGGACAGTTTCAGGGTCCCATGAAAGTGGCGTTCCTGTCGCGTACGGATGAATTGCGCAACACTCTCACTACGCTCATATCGTTCTTTTTCTTTCTCGGCTATCTGGTGAACAGCTCCACGGGAGGAAAATGGATAGACCGTAGGGGATATAAAACCACGCTGCTGAGGGCATTGGGAGTGATGACAGGAGGTCTTCTCCTTTATGCCCTTTCGTCGTGGATTACGGTGCGTTTCCCTGCAGCGGCAGTGGAACTTGGTTCCGACGTGGTTCCGTGGGGATACTTCATATTTCTGGCCGGATCGTTCCTTATGGGGACATCGGCGGCTTTGCTTCAGGTGGTCATAAACCCGTATGTGGCGGCCTACAGTCTTCCGGGCACGACTCCTGTCCAGAGAATGAACATCGTCTGTGCCGTCAATTCGGTCGGAACCACTGTAGCCCCGTTTTTCGTTACGGGCGTTGTCTTTGCCGGCGTTGCGATGGAGATGGTGGCTCCCGGTCAGCTGATGGTGCCTTTTATTGTCATGGCCGGCTGCATTGTTCTCACTGCGGGAGTCAGCGCGATGATGCCGTTGCCTGATATCGAGGGCACACGCGAAACCGGCGACTCCAGGCTCCCACGGAGTGTCTGGTCATTCAGGCATCTCGCGTTAGGGGTCATGGCGATCTTTTTCTATGTCGGGGCTGAAGTGTCTGTCGGTGTCAATGTCAATCTTCATGCGATGCAGATGATTGAGCAGGGAGATGAACTGAAGTTCTTCGGACTTGACAATATTGTGATATCAGGATTGCAACTCGGAATCCCGGCTCTGCTTGCCACACTCTATTGGGGAGGCATGATGGTGGGACGTCTGGTGTTCAGTTGCTTCAACAAGGTCGATCCGAGAAGACTGCTCATATTCCTGACTTCGGCGGGCACTGTCGTTGTCGGGTTGGCGATGGTCGCCGACAATCTGTGGCTCCTTGTCTCTGTCGGTCTGTTGCATTCTGTGATGTGGGGATGCATATTCACTCTTGCCGTAGCCGGTCTCGGACGATATACGTCAAAGGCGTCGGGTGTCTTCATGATGGGAGTGTTCGGTGGAGCTGTCTTTCCGGTGCTTCAGGGGATCATTGCCGACGCGCTTGGCGACTGGCAATGGACATGGTCTGTAGTGGTTGTCTGCGAGCTTGTGATGCTTGCATACGCCTTGTGGGGATGCGCTGTCAAGGATCCCGAGGCTCTGGACAATATACATCTCGCTCCGTCAGACCCGGGATAAGCCCTGCTCTGATTGGCCGGTTGATGATAAAACACGATCCCCGCAGGAGTCGGATGACATTCCTGCGGGGATTGTGAGTCTCTGAGGCCGGAGCCGGTTCAGTCTCTGCTTCCACCGAATATGCGGAGAAGGAAGATGAAGAGGTTGATGAAATCGAGATAGAGGTTGAATGCCCCCATTGTGGCGAGCTTGTCGGCCATTGAAGGGTCGAGATTGGCCGCGGCCAGCTTCTTGACCTGCTGGGTGTCCCAGGCGGTGAGTCCTGTGAAGATCAGCACACCGGCGATCGATATAACCCATTCCATGGTGGAATTGGCCCAGAAAATGTTGACAACCATCGCGATTATGAGTCCGAAAAGAGCCATCATCAGGAATGATCCCATGCGGGTCAGATCTGTCTTGGTGAAATATCCGTAGACAGACATGGCGCCGAATGTGCCGGCTGTGATGAAGAACGTATACACGATGGTTCCCATCCGGTAGGCAATGAAGATCGGAGCGAGCCATACGCCCATCAGTGCCGCGTAGACGCCAAACAGCAGCAGGCATACTCCGGTCGACATCTTTGAGAGTTTGGCAGGGATCGCGATAGCCATTATGATCATGGCGATCGGAATTGCCCAGAAAACGAGCTTGTTGCCGAATATGAACATCAGCGCGGACTCGGAAGAGGCCACACCCAGCGCGCAGAAAGCGGAGATTAGAAGTCCGATGAACATGCGCACATACACACGCTTCATGACCGCATTGGTCTGAGCGGTCAGGCTCTGCCCGCCGTAGTAGGGGGGAGGAGTTGTCTGGTGTTGGTTGTTGTAATTCATGTTTATTATTTGTTTTGGTGTTTCAGGTGTTTGGAGCTTGTTTAAAAATAAATGTCAGAGACACCCTGGTGGGATAATTCAATAACGCTGGAATGCAGGAAAAATTTGACACCGGCATTTGAAAATTGTTTAAGAGTATGTTATTAAAGATGCATGAAGGCGGCTGTCCGGGAAGTCAGCCGCCTCAAATGTCAAATCTCTGCGGTAAGTCTGGTTCTTACATTCTTTCCGGCATCTCGATCCCGAGAAGTGAGGTGGCTTTCGCGAGTGTGCGCGCCACTACCGACGAGAGTTCGAGCCTGAGCGCCTTGGCCGCCGTGTTCTCTTCCCTGAGTATGGGATAGTCGTGATAGAACTGGTTGTATTCCTTGGCGAGATCGTAGCAATAGTTGGCTATGAGAGCCGGGGAAAGCGAACGTCCGGCCTCGGCTACTACCGCAGGGAAATCGGCTGTCTTCTGGATCAGCGCTATCTCTTTCTCACTGGGTATGGCGTCGGCCATCGCAGCCGTGTCGATCTGTCCGGCTTTACGGAGTACGGATCGGATGCGGGCGTATGTGTACTGAAGGAACGGCCCTGTGTTTCCGTTGAAGTCAATCGATTCTTTCGGATTGAAAAGCATGTTCTTGCGCGGATCCACTTTCAGAAGGAAATATTTCAACGCGCCAAGACCTACCTTGCGTGCGATCTCGGCTGCCTCTTCGGCCGGGATCTCCTTGAAGCGTTCGGCGGAGGCTTCGGCCGCGTCGGTTATCATGGTTTCCATCAGATCGTCGGCATCCACCACTGTGCCTTCGCGGCTCTTCATCTTGCCTTCCGGAAGTTCCACCATTCCGTAGGAGAAATGCACGAGGTCTTTTCCCCATTTGAATCCGAGTTTGTCGAGAAGCAGTGAAAGAACCTGGAAATGATAGTTCTGTTCGTTGCCTACCACATATATCATGCGGTCGATCGGATAGTCGCGGTATCTCAGTTTTGCGGTGCCTATGTCCTGTGTCATGTAGACGGAAGTGCCGTCTGAGCGGAGCAGGAGTTTGTGGTCAAGACCGTCGGCTGTCAGATCGGCCCATACGGAGCCGTCCTCTTTCCGGTACATGATCCCCTTGTCAAGACCTCCCAGCACAAGTTCCTTGCCTTCGAGGTAAGTGTCGGATTCGTAGTAGATCTTGTCGAAGTCCACCCCCATGCGGCGATATGTCTCGTCGAATCCGGCATATACCCATTCGTTCATGCGTTTCCAGAGAGCGCGGATCTCAGGATCCCCGCTTTCCCAGCGGCGCAGCATTTCGCGTGCCTCAGCCATGAGGGAGCTTTCCTTTTCCGCCTCCTCTTTCGAGATCCCTTTCTCGGTCATTATCTTTTCGCGTTCGGCTTTGAAATGTTTGTCGAACGCCACATAGAAATCTCCGATGAGATGATCCCCTTTCTTCCCGGCCGATTCAGGAGTGATTCCATCGCCCCATTTCTGCCAGGCGAGCATCGATTTGCATATATGGATGCCGCGGTCGTTGACGATGTTGGTTTTCACGACGCGGTTGCCGTTGGCTTTCAGAATCTCGGCCACGGAGTAACCGAGGAGGTTGTTGCGCACATGTCCGAGATGCAGCGGCTTGTTGGTGTTGGGAGATGAGTATTCAACCATCACGAGCGGCGAATCTCCAGTGGCCTCGCGGAAGCCATATTTATCGTCGGAGGCTATCCGGATCAGCTGTCCGCGCCAGAATGCCGGCGATACGGAGAGGTTGAGAAACCCTTTGACGGCGTTGAATTTATCGATGGCCTCCACATTTTCCACAAGCCATTGCCCGATCTCCGAGGCTGTGGCTTCGGGAGCCTTGTGTGATGCTTTCAGGAAAGGGAATACCACCACGGTGAGATTTCCCTCGAATTCTTTTTTTGTGGGGGAAGGGACGATCGATGATGGATCGGTCTCGACTCCGTAGAGAGCCTTCACAGCGTCGGCTGTGCCCTGGGATATGATTGATTGAATAGTCATCGCTGGTTATGATTGTGTTGCTATGCGGGATATTTGTGTTTGTCTTTGAACAAATTCCTACCCCGGAATCCAATGGGTTGCAAAAGTACAAAAAAAAAATGACACTGCGAAAAAGAAAAATCAGACGCTCAGTCGTGGCGGCGGTATATGAAGCGTGCGAGTCCATAGACGTATCTTCTGAACCCCGGACGATAGCACAAGACCGAGCTGAACCATCCCATGTGCGGGTCGATAAGCCTGACGAGCATGCCGACAAGCACCATCGCGAGAAGGGTGCCGATCCCGACCACATTCCATAGCCATCGCCCGAAGAATGCATATCCCGATATCACCGCGATGGCCACCAGCGATATGTCAACAGCGATTTTTGCCTTTGAAAACGGAATTCCTGTAGCCCGGCTGATCGCAACCGGGAAACCTTCTCCCGGCATTGTTACCGAGCCGCATCTGATCTCAAGTGATATTCCCGCGGCGAGAACCGTACATCCGAGCAGCTGCACGGCGACTTTCGATGCGAGCGATCCGCATTCGATGGTCTCTGTAAGAATCATGTTGACGTCAAGCAGGAAGCCGAAGAAGAAACCGATTGCAAGCTGGAAGAGCTGCACCGGCTCGAACCGCCGCCTGAGAACCGCTATCTGGAGGCCGACAAGGATGAAATTCATGATATATGTGTATTCCCCGATTGTGAGCGCTGGCGCTTTCCCGTCGGCTCCGGCAAGCGACATTACGAACGGGATTGTCGAGATTACGCTGCTGCCGAGATATGATCTGACACATAGTGCTACTCCGAGCGTCATTATGAAAAGAGATGCAAGCAGCCATATATGCTGCCATATAAACATTACGGTCTTTTCCTTTGTGGATCTTAAAGCGATTCCCTTGTCCATTTTCAAAATGTCAATTTTACTCTTCTGCAAAATTAATGAAAATGGCCGAAGCTCCTATGCTGCGGCTGGTGCGGAATGGGGTCAGACACGAAAAAAGACCGGCGATGAGCCAGAATGTGGCGTCGCCAGTCTTTTATGGTTTGGTGGTGGGGCGTTGGCGTGATATTATTTGCCGAGTTCCGCAGCGGGTTTGAATTTGACCACCTTGCGTGCGGGAATCTCGATTTTCTCTTTTGTGCGGGGGTTGATGCCCATGCGGGCTTCCTTGTTGACAACCTGGAATGTGCCGAAGCCAAGAAGCTGCACTTTGTCTTCGTTGACGAGAGCCTGTGCGATCGATTCAAGGCATGCGTCGAGCGCAGCTTTGGCGCTTTGTTTGTTGAGTCCTGCTTTTGCAGCAATTTCGTTGACTAAATCAGTTTTATTCATAATGAAGTTTTTTTAAGTAATTTTAATATATTGGGCAAATATACGATTAATTAATGTAGTAACAAATTTTTTAATAAAAAAAGCGACGCGGAGACTTTATTTTATAAGATTTTATATGTTTTAAACTTTGCTTCCGGAAAGAAATGGTGAAATTTCACTAAATTTGCACCATGTTTAACAATTCCGGAACAGGTTGGCGCGCACAAATGCCGCCGGTTACGAAAAACCTGATAATAATAAACGTGCTTCTGTGGCTTGTGGAGACCTTGATCCCCGGTTTCGGGAGAACATTGGTCGATACTCTCGGGCTGCATTTTTTTGAAGGATCCGGATTCAATCCGGCCCAGATCATCACCTACATGTTTCTCCATTCCCCCGACTCGATCATGCATCTACTGTTCAATATGTTCACGCTTTGGATGTTCGGGCGGCTGATGGAACAGGTCTGGGGTTCACGCAGATTCCTGCTTTTCTATATGGTGTGCGGTGTCGGAGCCGCGGTTGTGCAGGAAATTGTGTGGGCTTTCACATGGGAACATGACTATATCGCGGGAATAGCCCCTCTCAATGGACTTACCTACAGTCAGATGAAGCAGGTTGTGGATCTGGCTCTCTTTAATGGAGATGCTGAGTTCATCAAGGCTGTCGGAATGATGAAGAATTCGATGATGACGATCGGTGCGTCGGGCGCGGTGTTCGGATTGCTGCTCGGCTTTGCGTTTGTGTTTCCCAATCTTCCGCTGTATCTGTTCTTCATCCCTGTGCCTATCAAGGCGAAATACATGGTGGCGGGCTATGCGGTCATTGAGTTTTTCTTCGGCGTTACGGGCGCCCAGTCGACAGTGGCACATTTCGCCCACCTCGGAGGGATGCTGTTCGGGTTGGTTATGCTGTTGTATTGGAAAAAGAAAGGCACCCTCAGGGGAAACAGTTTTATGTAAATTTATCTGAAAGCGTTTTGTAGCTTGGCATACGGAGATCTGAAATATTCGTTGAGAATGGCATACCGCCGCCACCCAGCCATATCCGTGCTTGTGGCTGTCAATGTAGGGGTCGCTGTCATTTGCTGGATAACCGGTTTCGTCGCTTTGGCGGCCGGAAAGAATCTTCATCCCGGAATGTGGCTGTCTGTGCCGTCGTCGGGAGTGATCATGCGTCCGTGGACAGTGCTGACCTTTATGTTTACCCAGACCAATGTGTTCCATCTGCTGTTCAATATGCTCTGGCTCTATTGGTTCGGGATTGTGCTTGCCGATGCGGGTGGAGACCGGAAGGTGGTGCGTGGCTATGTAGCCGGCGGCATCGCCGGAGCCGTGGCGTTTATCATTTTCGCAGGTTTTGCCCCGTCGCTTTCTGCATCCTCGCTCTCCGGGGCGTCGGCCTCGGTGGTGGCAATCATGGTTGAATCCGCGTTGAAGCGACCCGATATGCGGTTCCGGTTGTTACTTATAGGCACGGTGCGTCTCAAATGGCTTGCCTTGATGTCGTTGTTGCTCCTTCTGCTTGGCTTCGGCGGAGGCAACGCCGGAGGTCAGGCGGCCCATATCGGCGGCGTGGTTTCCGGGTTGGCCTTATGGCTGATCGATACAAGACGCATACCTTTGCCGAAACATGAAAAAAGAAGAAAAGCGGACAGAATCATCAAGGTGATGGAATCCAGAAGACAGGGGATGGAGCGGCTTGATGAGCTTCTCGACAAGATAAAGGTCTCAGGCTATGATTCCCTGACAAAACAGGAGAAGCGGGAGCTTGACCGGTTATCGTCCCGCTGAGTCCGTATTCTTTCCGGATGTGGAATTCGGGATATGTTCCCGTTTGTTTTTGAAATTTGAGAAATATGATTGGACTTGTGCTGCGCATTGCAGCTAAAATACTGACACTATTGCTTTATGCGGCCACGTTGTGTGCCGCATACGGAGGATATGTCAATCCCCATATATGGGCCACTCCGTCCATCCTGACTCTCGCGCTTCCCTATCTTGCGCTGTCTACGCTCATAGCGGCGGTATTATGGGGAATCGGGAGGAGGCTGTTCATCGCCCTGATCGGCGCAGCGACTCTGCTTGCCAGCTGGGGGCCGGTGGTTACTGCCGTTCCTGTCGGAAGCGCGAACCGTGCGGAGACATCCGACACGTTTACCGTCATGACATATAACATCATGCATGGTGTGGACGAGAGCGATCCCAAGTCGAACGCCGGGGAAAGCATCCGTTATCTGATCAACAGCGGAGCCGACATAGTGTGTCTTCAGGAGATGTGGGGATTCAGCCCGGAAATGATGCCTACAGTGCCTAAGCCGTTGATTGATTCGCTTAAGAAAGTTTATCCATATTGTGTGTTTGGCTCGATGGATCTTACCGTGCTTTCCAAATATCCGCTGTCGCAAGTCCGTGTGGACGGCACTCCTCCGAATTCAGAGTTTATCGCCACGGCCGATGTCAGGGGACGCAGGCTTACCCTCGTGAATGTTCATCTGGAATCCTACAGGCTTTCGGATGAGGAGCGCGAGGTGGTGAGCGACATTAATTCCGTCGGGACAGCCAAGTCGAGTCTGCGCGAGTTCAAGGGTTCGATCATGGGGAAACTGAAGCAATCTTTCCGCAACCGGGCCGATGACGCCGTCCATCTGCGCAGGACGCTCGACGGCATATCCGGTCCTGTGATCGTGTGTGGTGATTTCAACGATGTCCCAGCCTCATGGGTCTACCGTAAGGTGCGTGGAGATGACTTCCATGATGCGTTTGCCGAGACCAATTTCGGCTATAAGATAACCTACCATTCCCACCGCATGTATTTCCACATCGACCAGATCCTCTATCGTGGTGATCTGAGGGCGTTGGATGTGAAACGCATCAAAGCCGGTGCGAGCGACCATTATCCTCTGATCGCTGAATTTGAATTCATTAGATAAGACTGAGATTCAAAATATTACTAACCTATAATATATGAACAAAACATTATTAACCTGCGCTGCGGCATTATGCATGTTCGCCGCGCCCGTAAGCACAGCAATGGCCCACGAGAATCCATTCCTGAAACCATACTCGACGAAGTATGAGATCCCTCCGTTCGCCGAAATACAGACCGGCGATTTCATCCCCGCCATCAAGGCCGGCATCGAGGAGCAGAAGCAGAATCTCTTCGCTATCACGGCAAACCGGGCCACTCCCGATTTCGACAACACCATCCTTCCGCTTGAGAATCTTTCACCAATATTGGAAAGAGTGGCCGGAGTGTTCTATCATTACGACGGAGCCATGTCCACTCCAGAGTTTGCCGAAATGGCCGAGAAGGCTATTCCCCTGCTCAATGAAGCCAACAACGCTATCAATCTTGACGAAGCTCTTTTCGCCAGGATAAAGCAGGTTTATGAAAACCGCGACAAACTGAAGATGACTCCTGTGCAGAAGCGGCTGACAGAGAAGTACTACCGTCAGTTTGCCGAACAGGGAGCCGCGCTTCCCGCCGACAAAAAGAAAGAGCTGGTAAGGGTGAATGACGAGCTGTCAAAACTTTTCATCCAGTATAACAAGAATCTCCTTGCCGCTACCAACGCGTTCTATATCACGGTCTACGACAAGGAAGATCTCGCCGGACTTCCCGAATCATCCATCGGTCAGGCTGCCGAGGAGGCGAAGAAGCGCGGACTCGACGGAATGTGGGTGTTCACACTTCATGCGCCGAGCCGTCTGCCGGTTCTCTCTTCTGCCGACAGCCGCGGTCTGCGCGAGGCTATGTATAAAGGATATACGTCTCTTGCGTACAACGGCGAGAACTCCAACCTTCCGGTGATAGAGAAGATTATCAAACTGCGCGCTGAGAAAGCACGCATCATGGGCTTCGACAACTTCGCCCAGATGATGACTTCCCGTGTAATGGCCCAGACTCCTGAGAATGCCGAGAACCTGCTCCTCCAGGTGTTCGAGCCTGCCGTGGAGCGCAGCCGTGAGGAAGTGGCCGACATGCAGGCATACGTCGACGCAAATGGCGGAGGTTTCAAGATCGCACCATGGGACTATTACTATTATCAGGAGAAAGTAAAGAAGCAGAAGTTCGATCTTGAGGAATCCGACGTCCGTCCATATTTCTCGCTTGAGAATGTACTCAACGGCCTTTTCACAGCCGCCGAGCGCCTTTGGGGAATAAAGATGGTCGAGATGCCGGACGCTCCGAAATATATGGATGAAGTTACTGTATACGATGTGCAGGACGCAAAGACCGGTGAACATATCTCTGTGTTCATGACCGATTATTTCCCCCGCGACACCAAGCGCCAGGGAGCCTGGATGGAGCAGATGCAGAGCGGTGGTCTCTACGGAGACGGAACCACCAAGCGTCCGATCGTCTACAATGTGGGAAACTTCACCCGCCCCACAGCCGACGCGCCGGCTCTGCTCACTCTTGATGAAGTGGAGACTACTTTCCATGAATTCGGACATGCGCTTCAGGCAATGCTTTCGCGTGCGCCCTACAAGAGTCTTTTCGGAACCAACGTGGACCGCGACTATGTGGAGATGTGTTCCCAGATGAATGAACACTGGGCTTTCTCTCCCGAACTTCTGAAGACTTATGCCAAGCACTACAAGACAGGCGAGGTGATACCTGATTCGCTGATCGAGAAGCTCAATGCAGCATCCAAGTTCAATCAGGGTTTCTCCACAACCGAGCTGACTGGAGCAGCCCTTCTTGACCTCAACTGGGGCAAGCACAACGGAGAGAATGTGGATGTAGTGGCGTTCGAGAAAGAGATCGGCGACAAGATCGGAATGCCCGCGGAGATAACCTACCGCTACCGTTCGCCTTACTTCAAGCATATCTTTGGTGATGACGGCTATGCTTCAGGATACTATACATATCTCTGGGCGCAGGTTCTCGAGGCTGACGCATGGGAGCTTTTCGAGCAGAAAGGTATTTTCGACAAGAAGACAGCGGCCTCTTTCAAGAAGAATATATTCGAACCCGGCGACACTGAGGATGCAAATGTTCTCTTCGTGCGCTTCCGCGGACATAAGCCTGATGCCAAGGCGCTGCTCCGTCTGCGCGGCTTTGCAAAGTAACGGTTTCTCAATAATCTGATATTCTCCGGGCAGCTTCGTCAAACCGAGGCTGCCCGGATTTTTCCGCAGAAACGGGGGATAGGGATTCGTTATAATAATCAGCCGGTTTCATCGTTGGATAATTGAAACTAATATACAGTGCTATTTCAACGACAATAATGCCACATTCGTAGAAGAATATACCGACTATGATTCGGATTATGGCGATGGTGAGCTGAGGTTTGTGGAGCATGTAGGCCGCGCTTCCAAATAAGCATTAGAACACGATCACTCATGTCCGCTATGAGTGATATGAAAAATAAAAACAATCCGGATGATTTCCTTTGGGATCATCCGGATTGTTTTTAGGGTCTCATGGCGCGCTGGGAGGCAGCGCCGGTGTCAGTCCTTGCGCGGGCCGCGGTTGCCGCCGTCGCGGCGCGGACCTCTGTCTCCTCCTTCACGGCGCGGACGCGGGCCTCTGTCGCCACCTTCGCGGCGCGGACGGGCCTCACGCTCCACGTAGCCTTCTGGTTTCGGGGTCAGGGCGCGCATGGAGAGGCGGTATTTCCCGGTTTTCTTGTCGATCTCTATAAGCTTGACATTAACCTTGTCGCCCTCTTTGAGTCCGCTGGCTGCCATGTCGTCGAGACGGTTCCATGCGATCTCGCTGATATGGAGCAGGCCGTCGCGTCCGGGCATGAATTCCACGAATGCGCCGAAGTCGAGTATGGAGCGGACGGTGCCTTCATAGATCTCACCCTCTTCGGGCTGAGCCACGATGGCCTTGATGCGGGCCAGGGCCTTGTCGATGCTCTCCTTGTCTTTGGATGCGATTTCCACGCGTCCGATTCCTGCTTTTTCGTCTTCGTCGATCGAGATTGTGGATCCGGTTTCTTCCTGAATGCCCTGGATCACTTTGCCCTGCGGGCCGATCACGGCTCCGATCATCTCTTTGGGGATCTCGATCGTTACGATGCGGGGAACGTGGGGCTTGTAGTCTTCGCGTGCCTCAGGGATGGTCTCGTTGATGATATTGAGAATATGCAGGCGTCCTTCGCGAGCCTGATCGAGGGCTTTCTCAAGAACTTCGTAGCTCAGACCGTCGCACTTTATGTCCATCTGGGTCGCGGTGATACCCTCGGTGGTGCCGGTTACCTTGAAGTCCATGTCGCCGAGATGATCTTCGTCGCCGAGGATGTCGGAAAGAATGGCGTATTTCACATTGTCTTTGTCTGAAATAAGACCCATCGCCACTCCGGCTACGGGTCGTTTCATCTTGACACCGGCGTCGAGAAGGGCGAGGGTGCCGCCGCATACGGTAGCCATAGAGGAGGAACCGTTGGATTCAAGAATGTCGCTGACGATACGGCATGTGTAGGGGAAATTATCCGGGAACATGCGCTTGAGGGCGCGGTGGGCGAGGTTGCCGTGTCCGATCTCGCGCCGGCCTACGCCGCGTTGCGGACGGGCTTCGCCGGTTGAGAAAGGTGGGAAGTTGTAGTGGAGCAGGAAGCGTTCCTTGCTCTGGTTGAGAACATCGTCGATGATCTTCTCGTCGAGTGTGGTGCCGAGAGTGGCTGTAACGAGAGCCTGGGTCTCGCCGCGGGTGAACACCGCTGTGCCGTGGGGGCCGGGAAGATAGTCGATCTCACACCATATCGGGCGGATCTGTGTGGTCTTGCGGCCGTCGAGGCGTATCCCTTCGTCAAGCACGCATCGGCGCATGGCCTCTTTCTCCACGTCGTGATAATATCTCTTCACCATGGCGATACGCTGATCTTCGGTGTATTTCTCCAGCTGCTCCTCTGTCATCTCGGGAAGCGACTCGATATATTCGTCGCGCACGGCCTTGAAGGCGTCGTTGCGCCAGTGCTTGTCGGCGTTTCCGGTGCGGGCTATGGCATAGGCCTTGTCGTAGCATTTCTCGGCCACGTCCTTGCGGAGTTCGTCGTCGTTGATCTCGTGGCAATATTCGCGTTTGGTCTCTTTGCCTGCCTCTTTCATAAGCTCGATCTGAGCCGTGCAGTGTTTCTTGATTTCCTCGTGGGCCACTTTGAGGGCTTCGAGAAGCTCGGCTTCCGAAACCTCGTTCATCTCGCCTTCGACCATCATGATATTGTCGTAGGTGGCGCCTACCATCAGCTCGATGTCGGCGCGTTCCATCTGGTCGAACGTAGGATTAATCACCCACTGTCCGTCGACACGTGCCACTCTCACTTCCGAGATCGGTCCGTTGAACGGGATGTCGCTGACCGCCAGGGCAGCCGACGCCGCTATGCCTGCGAGTGCGTCGGGCGCGTCGTTCTCATCAGCGGAATAGAGTGTAACGTTTACGAAAGTCTCTGCGTGATAATTGTCGGGGAAAAGGGGACGGAGGACGCGGTCTACAAGACGCGACGTCAATATCTCGTAGTCGCTGGCACGGCCTTCACGCTTGAGGAATCCGCCGGGATAGCGACCGATTGATGCGTATTTCTCTTTGTATTCGACTGTCAGGGGCATGAAGTCAACGCCTTCGTTGGCGTCTTCAGCCGAGCAGACAGTGGCGAGCAACATCGTGTTGCCCATTCTTACTTCTACCGCTCCATCAGCCTGCTTGGCGAGCTTGCCGGTCTCGATGGTGATTGTGCGTCCATCGGGCAGGGAGATGGTTTTTTTGATTGGATTTAGCATAAATTTCTTTATTGTTTTTCTTCGCTTGAAAATATCGTGCAAAGATAACAAAAATTTCTGGACGGGCTCTCTTTTTACGGCCATTTTTCACGGACTTCGCGTTTTGGCATATATGGATTTGCGGGAACCATGGAAAATGCCTAACTTTGCAGCATCACCAATCTGAAAATATTTTGGACACCGATTCTTTGCCGGCGCCTGTGTCGGCATTAATCAATCTTTCAATCCTGCTCCAGAGTGCAATCGAGTTCCATGCGCCACAGACTTTGTCGTGGGTGGCGTGGTCGGCGCTCGTGGTCATTGCGGCCGTGTGCCTCATGATGTCGGCCTTTGTAAGCGGAAGTGAGATCGCATTTTTCGGATTGTCTGCCTCCGACATAGACGATCTCAGGGATGACAAGGAGAATGCGGCATCGGCAAGAGCCTATTCCCTCGTGAAACATTCCGAGCAGCTTCTGGCGACAGTCCTCATTACGAATAACCTGGTCAACATCACTATGGTGGTGATGCTGACATTCGCGATCAATCAGACTGTTACGTTCAACAGTGCCACGGTCAATTTCCTTGTGCAGACTGTGTTCCTGACATTCCTGCTGCTGCTTTTCGGGGAGATATTCCCAAAGCTTGTGGCCCGGGGGAGAACGCTGGCATGGTCGAGGAGCGCGTCTGGATTCCTGTATCTCCTGTTCCGGTTTTTCTCTCCGCTGGCAAAGATGATGGTGAGATCCACGGCTATCGTGAACCACATCGTTACAAAGAAACAGGAGACTATCTCCACCGACGAACTCGAGAAAGCTCTTGAGATCTCAGATCTTCAGGAAGGAAAAGACAAGGAGATGCTCGAGGGGATACTGAGCTTCGGCGAAAAGGAGGTTTGCGAGATCATGATCCCCAGAATCGACATTACCGCAATCGAATACCATGACAGTTGGAAAGAGGTGCTTTCCACTATCACTCATACAGGTTATTCCAGAATCCCGGTCTACGACACATCTCAGGACAGCATACGCGGAATCCTCTACAGCAAGGATCTTCTCCCGTTCATAGAGCGTGAGGATGAAAACTTCGAATGGCAGAAGCTCCTGCGTGAGCCTTATTTCGTGCCTGAGTCGAGAATGCTCGACGATCTGCTTGAGGATTTCAGAAAGCGGAAGATGCACATCGCCATTGTGGTGGATGAATACGGCGGCACCCGGGGGATCGTAACGCTCGAGGACATAATCGAGGAGATCGTGGGGCAGATTGATGATGAGTATGACCATGAGGAGAAAATGTATCGGAAAATAGGTCAGGATACATATATATTCGATGCCAAGATCCCGCTCGGTGATTTCTGCCGCATCGTGGGTATTGACGACTCTGAACTCGGTGAAGATGTCGAGGCAGAGACTCTCGCGGGCTTGCTGCTGGAGATAAAAGGCGATTTCCCTCTGAGAAAAGAGACTTTTGTGAAGGGAAGATGCCATTTCCTCGTTCTCGACATGGAGCGGCATCGCATCACCAGCGTCAGGGTGTCGGTCGTGGCAGGCGACGAATGAATCCCATAGCAACATAACCAAATCAAAAGAATATCCGTGGAAACAGATTTTATATATTGGCGACATATCACTCCGGTCGGGATAAAGGTGGAGGAGGTCAGCGGGCGTGAAGACAAATCTGGAGCAGTATGGCTTGCGATGGCCCGTCAGATCTATTGTGAGAACGGGCGCGACGGAGCCTATCGCTCCGTGCTGCATCTTGCCTCCGGCGCTCCTTTGCTGGATGGGGAGGAGACGAGAATCTCCATCAGCCATACGGAAGGACTGCTCGCTGTGGCGTCATTGCCGAAAACGCCCGAAGCGGATCTCGCCACTTTCTCACCCCGCACCGCAATGGGTATCGACGTGGAGCGGCGCGACCGGATGCAGGTGATGAAAGTGCGTGAGCGTTTTCTGTCGCCTGAGGAGATGGAGCTTGTAGGGGATTCATGCGAACGCAATATAATAGCCTGGACTGCCAAAGAGGCTCTCTACAAGGCTTCGTTCGAGAAGGAGCTTGACTGGAGAAAGAATTACAGGATTATTTCACTCCCGGAGCCTGGCGTCCCAACCATGCTGAAAGGAGCGGAGGCGCCCGCCGTGGGGCGAGCCGAGCTGATCAGGGCTGACGGAACGGTGTTTCCGATGGAATTGTATAGCTATTATTCCGATGATTTCTGCATCACTATAGCTTATTCCCCGAAGTGCGCCAAGTATAAGCGGGGATGATACGCTTGTAAGACCGGTGGTTAGGGTGGGATTCAGAAAATGCTTCTGATCTGGAGAATCACCACGGTCAGTCCTGCTGCGTAGATGAGCAGCATCAATGCCTGTTCTCTTGTTTTAGCGGTGTTGGTTTTCATGATTGCCGGATTGTGTTTTGTGTTTACTGCACCGCAAAGTTAGCAGCCGTCGCCGCAAAGATGTGGCAGCGGCGTGCGAATAAATGTTAACGCCTTGTTTTTGTCAGAATCTGACGCCTACGCTGGCTGAGAGGTTCTCGATAGAGCTGAAAAGTGAATAGTCGCTGCTCCGGTACCAGCTTCCGTCGAATGAAGCCTGTATTCCGAGATAGATGTCATTTATGTTCCATGTAAGCGATGTTTTGGATTTGATCCCGAGAGAGAGCATGTCCTGTTTCCCTTCAAGGGAATCCAGAAAACTGCGGTTGAGTCCCACCGACGGAATGGCGGTGAAGTTCCACAGCCAGTTGTTGCCGAAAACAAGATTGTAACCGTAGCCCGCCATAAAGCAGTAATTCTTATAGTGGAACCGGTATTTCTGCAATGGAATAGTCAGATAAGGGATAAGATGTTCCGGCAATGTCTCGAAATTGAGCCTTATGTCGCGGTTGCCGTATGAGAATCCGGCGATAAACGATCCGGCGCTTTTTACCTGATATTTCGAGAAACTGTAGGCTGCTCCTTGTGAATACTTCCTGTGATTGAAGAAGTAGTAGGCATCGAGTCCGTATGTTCTCATGCTTACCCCCGGAAATTCCTCCTTGAAGATATGGCCTCCGTTGTATTTTCCGAATGTGCGCAGGAAAGATCCGCCGGTGTTTTCCGTGTAATAACCCTCAATCGAGAAGAGTGCGCAACTGAAAGCACCTCCCATCTTCTTGTGGAGAGCGGGTTTGTTGCCTATGATGTTGCTCAGGTCGAGTGAATAACCGATGCTCACGGCCATGTATTGCACGAATACCCCTGCGTTGCAGTATATGTCGCTCATCAGCCGGACAGGCATGTCGTGGCGCATGTTGAATGCGTAGCTGTCTGTCCAGTTGTCGTTTCTCACCACGGCTTTCCAGCGCTTCCCGGTTCCGACCACGTATGCCGTGTCGTAGCCGTTGAATGTCCTGTCGGCCCAGTTGTAGACATCTACACAGAATCCGAGAAACTTGGGATAGATGATGCTGGTGTCGTTCATCTGGAGCCTGCCCTGTTTGAGCCTGTTCCACCACCAGTCTGGACTATCGCTCCGTTTCTCTACTGTTGTGTGGACAACGGTGTCTGTCCGGTTGGGATAGGCTGACAATGGCGATGCAGCCGCTATCAGAATCATGATGATGATAGCGGCAAATGATTGGCGTGTCCTGGCTCTGTTTCGTTGCTCCGGATGCATGGATTGATCATTCAGTGGAAAAGGCCACTGCAAAATGCGGGTGCAAAATTAGTCATAATTTCGCACCTGCGGAGCCTACATTTCTCATTAAACCAAAAAACGGTCAATCAGAATAGTTTTTCAGAAGATTGAGCGCCTGATCCCCCTGGTCGCGGTCCACAAACAGTTTTGTCCATCCGATCCCGCCGTCGGGCGCAGGAAACAGTTCTGAGCCTGCGCTTTCCTGCACTTCGCATTTTATACCGTGGGTGCGGAGCATCCCGGCGTCGATATACGCACTCTCCGGATTTCCATAAGTCTTAAGCAGTGTGTATTCCATAGTTAGTCGGTGTTATCTGATTTCAAGCTCATTGAGCTTTTCTTGATAACGCCGGGCGTTCCTCTGGTGTTCGCTGAAGTCGGATGAAAAATCGTGATAGCCGGAGAAATCCGGTCTGGCGCACATGTATATGTCTGCCGTAGGTTCTGAATTGAGGAATGCGTCGATGGTGGACGGATTGCTTATCCGTATAGGACCCGGAGGGAGTCCGGACACGCGGTATGTGTTATACGGCGATTGAACGGCGAGGTGGTTTTTCAGTACGCGTCTGATGGAGAAATCGCCGATAGCGTATTTCACGGTGGGGTCGGCCTGCAGACGCATCCCTTTCTTGAGGCGGTTGAGATAAAGGCGGCAGACGCGCCCTTTTTCATCATCTTTGCCGGTTTCTTCGTCGGCTATTGTGGCTATCGTGGCTGTCTCGGCCGGGGTAAGTCCGAGTGCCGACGCCTGTTTGCGGCGTTTCTGGTTCCAGAAGGCAAGATAGTTCTTTCCTATTGAGGAAATGAAATCCTCTGCGCTCGTATCCCACGGTATCTCATATTTTCCGGCCATGAAAAGAGCCAGGGCATTGCTTGGAGTAAGTCCGTAGACCCTCATTGCGTCCGGATCAGAGAGCGCATCGATCAATTCCTGCTGCTTGAACCTCAGCGTTGCCGAGGTTTTCCCGGCCAGCTCCTCGATGGTGCGGATATTACGCAACGTGATTGTAACCACATATTGCTCACCCTTTGCTATCTTTCGCGCGGCTGACATGGCCGATTCTCCCGATTTGATCTCGTATGCTCCAGGCTGGGGACTGAACTGAAAGCCTGTCAGCCTGGTGGCACGCATGAACCGGGAAGCGAACTCCCGGCCGTAGCGGCGTTCGATCGAGTCGCAAAGCTGCTGTGCGGATCCGTTTTCAGGGACAATTATGAGTGCCCTGCGCGGGGCTTTGGCTCTGATGGCTGGCACGATGTAGGCTGCGGCGCCGATGAATGCTGTCAGGATGACAATGGCCACAGCGATAAATACGGTGCGTCCTTGGCTATGCTTGTGTTCTGCTTTTACGGAGGCTGTGCGGTTCTCTTTTTTGAGTCGGTTCATTTGAAACGGTTGATGATTTGGGATATTTCATTGGCCTCGTCTGCTGAAGTGTTGGCGATCGGAAGACTCAGGACTTCTGAAGCCAGACGGTCTGCCACCGGATAGTTTCCTGTCAGTATGCCGGCGTAGCATCGCTGACGGTGGGGTGGGACAGGGTAATGGATCATTGTCTCGACACCGTTGGCGGCGAGATATTCGGAGAATTCATCCCGACGGTCGGTCCGGACCACATACTGATGCCAGGCTTGCCTGAATTTGCTGTCGCGCGGCGGTTTGGTGATCAGCGGGTTTGTGATGCCTCTGTCGTATGCCAGGGCGGTAGCCTCCCTTCTGTCCCGTTCCTCTTTCGTATGTGGGATTTTAACGCATAGCATGGCAGCCTGGATTTCATCTATGCGGCTGTTGTAGCCGAGATAATCGTAATGGTATTTTCTGCTGCCGCCGTAATTGGCAAGCTCCCGGATGATTCCTGCAAGACGGCTGTCGGCGCATAGAGCCGCTCCGGCGTCGCCGAGTGCCCCGATGTTCTTGGCTGGATAGAAGCTGATGGCCGACGCGTCCCCGAGGCTTCCGGTAGGTCGCCAATTGCCGTGTGATTGATCGAAAATCTCAGCTCCTATGGCCTGTGCGTTGTCCTCAACTATGATCATTCCCCTCTGCCTCAGAAGTTCGTATCCTTCATGATCGTAGGCGGGAAACCCGTAGAGATGCACTGCCAGCACGGCCTTTGTGGATCTGTCGGCCGCTTTTGCAAATGCCGACATGTTGACGCTCATTGTGCCAGGATCAGGATCCACCGGCTGAGGCTTGAGTCCGAGTTGGGTGATGGGAAGCATCGAAGCGATGAACGTGTTGGCTGGGACAAGCACTTTGTCGCCGGGGGAGATTCTTCCATCTTCAATAAGAGCCCGGAAAATCAATCTTATGGCTTCAAGCCCGTTGGCGGTGCCTACCGCATGATCCATCTGTAGCGAATCGGCGAGAAGCCGCTCGAAACGGTCTGTTTCCTCGCCCAGCAGATATCGTCCGGATGCGATCACCCGCGACGCGGCCTCATTGAGTTCACGGACTATCGGACTGTTGGTTTCGGACAGACGTTGAAAATGGTATCTCTTCATGAGGTGGTGGATAGATTTGAGAAAATCAGTTGGTGTATTCGCGAAGAGTTTATAACTCGCCTGGTAATAGATTTGTGCCGGTAAGTTGTTTATGCTCAAAGTATCGCCCGCTTCTCTTCGGGGAGTGAGGCGACGAATTTCTCGAATTCCTCATAGTCGCGGATATAGTCTTCCTCCTCGTATTCCCTTGAACAGAGAGCCACGACCACGGTGCCGGTAGTGAAATCGTGCATAGTCCGCCATGTTCCTGGTGGGATCAGAAGGCCGCGGTTTGAGCGGTTGAGCAGGAAACTGACCTCTTTTTCACCGTCTGTGAGTCTTACTTCGAGGGATCCGGCAACGGCTATCAGCACTTCGGCGCATTGCCGGTGGGCATGGGCACCTCGGGTCTCTCCTCCGGGTACATCGTAGATGTAAAACACCCTCTTGATGGGAAAAGGTACGTGCCTTGTGCCTTCGATAAACGACAGGTTGCCTCTGGGATCGCATATTTTGGGAAATTCCATCAGAGTGGCCTTTGTCAGTCTGTTCATGTGGTCAGGTAGTAGATGTTGGTGTGTTTCTTTTTACGGATTCTTGTGTGCAGTAACCATCAGGGAGGAGTTGTCCGGAATTTACCGGACAACTCCTCCCCCTGTGGTGGTTGTCAAGTGTAGCGGCGCCGTTTCAGCACTCTTTCCGTTCCTTGTTTTTCTCAAGCTGCTTTTCGATGGCTTCGAGCGCGAGGTCAACAGCTTCTTCAAATGTGTCGGCTGTCTTTGAAGCGAAAAGATCAGGGGTGCAGGGAACCATCAGTTTGATGCCGGCCTCTTTGTTCATGGCAGTCTCCGGCTTGATCAGACGGAGATTTACGTCGGCGTCCGTGATGTTTTCATAGCGCCGGGTGAGTTTCTCTATTTTTTTATTGACGAATGCTACGAGTTTGTCGCTGATGTCGAAATGAATGGCTTTGATTGTAGGTTCCATATCTCTCTTTGGGTTTAAAGGGTTGATATTCGGGACTATACTTCTGCTGCTTGCCGGATTGCGGCATTGGAGTCATGAAAATGATTCCGCTGCATTTGTAGTCCGTCTACAAAGATAAACAATTTTTGTGATATTCTTGCTTACACGCTGCTGTAAAATTCAGAAAAAATTATCCGTCGGCGGTAGAGAATACATAGTTGTTTCAGTAAGGGTATGTGGGATTGAATTCTAGATTGATGCCGTTGGTGAGAGTCAGTGTCTGTGAGAAAATTTCGTATGGACCGAAACTGTATCCCTCCGGTTTGTCGGCTGAGTATTTGTATTCATGACAGAGCATCACTTTGACGTTGTATGTTCCCGGTTGAAAATCTTTGATTGTGGCGTCGATGTCTGCATGGCAAATGCAGTTGGCGGTTCCTTCGGTGAGACTCACGAGGATGAAGACGTCGTCGGAATCTTTTGTGATTGAAACATGGACATCATTCAGTTGGCAATTGACCGTCTGGTTAAGCAATTTGAATGAGAGGATGCGGTCTTTAAGGCTGAATTTGATTTCCGGCTGTCTGTGGTCTGTGTCAGGAATGGTGCGTGTTGAGCCCTGCGCTTCTGCTGGTTTGTCTGTGCAGGGTATATAATTTAGTTCAGCCAAGGATGGATCCGGAGTCTCGATGGACTCTGTGGAGCTGCATGCTGACAGTATCGTTGCAAAAGCAATGACGGAGAAAAGTTTGAAGTAAGTTTTCATGGCGGAAGTTTTATAGGTTAGCTGGAGATAATTTCCGGAAGCAAATTTAAGCAAATATCCCCGGAAATCAAAATATTAGGACACTTTAATAGCGCCATGCCGGGTTTTTCGTTATTTTGATTCGGGATTCCGCTTTTTTTCGCGTGGATGGGCCTTGGTGTAATTCTCTTTTATCTGCTGGAAGCTCAGATGTGTGTAGATCTGGGTTGTCGCCACCGAGGCGTGGCCGAGAATCTCTTTGACCGAGTTGAGTTCGGCTCCGTGGTTGAGCATTGTTGTGGCGAAAGTGTGGCGGAGTGTGTGGGGACTTTTTTTTGCCACCGAGGCATCGGCTAATTTTGAGGCGACTATGCCTCCAAGTTTCTTTGCGCTCATCGGTCTTCCACGATGGGTGAAAAGATGTCCTCCGGGTTCTTTTCCTTCGGAATCGGCGTCTCGTTTGGAGATGTAGCTTTCGATTTCGGCGGCTGTTTCTTTTCCGAACGGTATGATGCGCTGCTTGTCGCGTTTTCCTGTTACGCGCAGCTGCATCGAAGTCAGGTCGATGTCTGAATCCCTCAGTCCGAGAATCTCCGCACGTCTCATTCCTGTGGTGTAGAGAAGATTCACAATCAGCCTGTCGCGATGTTCAATGAACGTTTCTTCCTCTTCAGGCCGGGCTACAATCTTTTCTATTTCTGATTCGCGGACAAACTGTGGCAGAGGCTTGTCGGTCTTTGCCAGCACTATGTCGGCTGCCGGATTGACGTTGATCAGCCCGTTTTTCTGAAGATATCTGAAAAATGTGCGGAGACTCTGTGTCTTCCGTCTGATCGTGCGCGGCGAGTTTCCCCCGGATGCGAGACTCCCGAGCCATTTGCGTATCGTTGCCGTGGAGACATCCGAAATGTGGAGATCACTGGAATTGTTACCGTCGGGTAACGGTGTTCCTGCGGTCTGTCTGTCAGAAAAGGTGATGAATGATATAAACTGACGCAGATCCGCCATATACGCGTCTGCTGTCAGCTTACTCCGGTTGAGTTCGTAACGGAGATATAGCTCGAATTTGCCGATCTCGTCCGTTTGTGATGTTGCTGAGGAGATTGGTTCTGTGTGATCACGATTTCTCATGCAATCCGTGGTATATACAGACGATGCATTCCAACCCACGTATTGGTGAGTTGGACTGCATCGGTATCAGTTTCGTTTCGTCTGAAGCGAAAGATTAGCGAGTTGCCCGGCAAAAAAGGCGCTGAGGCTTACTGTTCTGCCTGACGGAGCTGCTGAACGTAGACAGCCTTGATCATCTTCTTGCGGTTCTTCACAGAAGGTTTTTCAAAGGCCTGACGGCGGCGAAGTTCTTTCACGATGCCGGTTCTCTCATATTTGCGCTTGAATTTTTTGAGCGCTTTCTCAATGTTCTCGCCCTCTTTTACTTGTACGATTATCATGTTTATCTGTTTATTTTATTATTTTGCTATAGGTTTTTCGACGCCCATGCATGGCATAGGCGCATTTTGCGGTGCAAAATTAGAAATTCTATCTCAATCCGCAAAATTTTTCACCTCTTTTTAGCGTGTTTTTTTGTCTCAGGCCGGTTAATGCTTATTCTCGCCCTCTTCTTCATACCATTTTGAGTACATCAGATAGTTGTGGGCGATCTTGATGTTCATCTCCTTGGCTTTTTCGGGTTCGACCATTTTCACGAATTTCGCCGGAGCGCCGGCCCATAATTCGTGGGCGCCGATCTTTGTGCGGCTAAGCACCACGGATCCGGCTGCCACAAGCGCACCTTCGCCGACTTCGGCGTCGTCCATCACCACTGCTCCCATTCCGATGAGTGCGTAGTCGTGGATCTTGGCGCCATGTATCACCACATTGTGGCCGATCGACACGTCATCGCCGATCTCGATGGTCGATTTCTGATAGAGTGTGTGCAGGACACTTCCGTCCTGAATGTTCACGCGGTTGCCGATGCGGATCGAATTGACGTCGCCGCGCAGGACTGTGCCGAACCATACGCTGCATTCGTCGCCCATCACTACGTCGCCGACTACGCATGCGTTGTCGGCCAGAAAGCAATCCTTACCAATTACGGGAGTGAATCCCCTGACTGATCTGATTATTGCCATTGTGTCGAGTATTTGTTGTTTTTTGGAGGTGGAAACGAATCCGGCCGCCATATTATACGACCGGATTCTTTATTGATGTTTATGATTCTTGTCTCAGCGGGAAATGGGTTCGGTCTTGCCGATGATCCATTCGGCTTCCTCTTTTGTCAGATGCGGAACAAGACGGCGTCTGACTTCGGCGTGATAGCTGTTGATCCATTCTATCTCGCTGTCGGTCATGATCTCTGTCTGCATCAGGTTTCTGTCGAAGGGGAAGAGCGTCATGGTGTCAAACTTGAGGAAGCGGCCGAATTCCGTATCCATCGCCACGTTGGTTACGATCAGGTTCTCAAGGCGTATGCCGTAGCGGCCTTCGAGATAAAGACCTGGTTCGTTGCTCGTGATCATGCCTGGCTCCAGAGGAGTCGGGTTGATGTTGAGCCGTATGTTCTGCGGGCCTTCATGGCAGTTGATGAAGAACCCGACGCCATGACCAGTGCCGTGGTAGTAGGCTTTTCCCTCTTTCCAGAGGAACTGGCGGGCGAGGGAGTCGAGCTGATGTCCGGTGGTTCCTTCGGGGAAAATCTGGGTGCCGAGAGCGATGTGCCCTTTGAGTACGAGTGTGAAGTCGTGGCGCTGCTCATCGGTCGCTTTTCCCAGGACGATGGTTCTGGTGATGTCGGTGGTGCCGTAGGTGTACTGGCCTCCGCTGTCGACGAGCAGGATTCCGTCTCCCTCGATAGCCACGTCGGTGGCTTCGGTGGCTTCGTAATGCACGATCGCGCCGTGTCCTTTCCAACCCACGATGGCGGCGAAGCTCTCGTCTACGCATGTCGGGTCGGCGAGGCGCAGCTGGCGCAGGCGTTTGCCGAGTTCCACTTCGGTCAGCTTCCCTTCGGGATATTCTTTTTCGATCATCATGAAGAATCGGGTCAGCGCCACGCCGTCTTTCTCCATCGCTATGGCGAGATTGGCGAGCATCGTCGGATTCTTGATGCTTTTGAGCTTGGCCAGGCGCGATCCGCCGAAGACGGGAGTGCAGCCTACCTTGTCGTATATGCCACGGGCGGTCTTGTCCGGATCGAGAAGAAGACGGGTCTCTTTGGGGAGTGTGGCCACGAAACCTGTTACGTCATCATAGCCCATGATGCGTATGTCGTATTTCTGAAGATGGTCTCTCACCTCGTCCGTAAGCTTTGCCTCGTCCACGAACAGGAGGCGCTGGGTGTCGCTTACGAAAAGGAACCCGACGAATATCGGAGAATAGTTTATGTCTCCGGCTGTGCGCAGGTTGGTTGCCCAGGCGATGTCGTCGAGGGCTGACAGAAGTACGGCATTGGCCAGTTCGGCCTTGACTTCGGTCATCAGGCGTGAGATTTTGCTGTCTACTGTCTCGCCAACTATTTTCTCGTCGTGGATGAAAAGCTTGTTCTGCGGGCGGGCGGGACGTTCGGGGTAGATGAAATCAAACTGAGGGAAGTTGTCGTCGAGTCTGACTCCGTTGTCTGAAAGCTGCTGTTCGAGCCTTTGGGCGAGAGATATGGAGAACGTCATGCCGTCGATGCCGACTGTCTGTCCGGGCTTGGTGTGTTCGGTCAGCCAGTCGATCAGATCCACCGCTTCCGGTCCGTCCTCTTTCATCATTCTGAATCCGGTGTCCTTAAGCTGTTCCTCAGCTTGGATGAAATAGCGTGAGTCTGTCCAGCAGAGGGCGTCGTCCTGAAGCACAACGGCAGTGCCGTTTGTGCCGTTGCCTGACTCAAAGCCTGTGAGCCATTCGCGTCCGCGCCAGTGGTGGGGAGGAAGTTCGCTCTGGTGGGGGTCGGTGCCTGTGATAACCACTGCGTCGATCCCCTTGGTTTTCATCACCTCGCGCAGGCGGGTGAGATATTCAAAGTTTTTTTTCATGATCGGTTTGATTGGAGTCCGGATGATGACGGCTGGAATTGCGTAGGCGCAGATAATGGCTGCGATGGCCGTCTCCCGGTTTCTCGCCCCAAAGTTACAAAAAAAATCGCGTGCCGCCAATTCATACACCTATTTATTATATGGTGGTCATATCGCCGGCCCTGTGTATGCCGGGGGAGAGATGGCGCAGGGTTTTGGAAATCGGAAAATATTAGCTAATTTTGCGGAGCGGATCGGATTCCGGTCTGTCCGCTGATAATTTGACAATTTATAACACGCTGATATCATGAAAACACGCATTATCGAATGTGTCCCCAACTTTTCCGAAGGAAGGGACATGGCAAAAATCAAGGAAATTACAGACGCCATCGAATCCGTAAAGGGGATCAAGCTTCTCGACGTCGATCCGGGCGAGGCCACCAACCGCACGGTGGTTACTTTCGTCGGTGAGCCGGAGGCCGTGGTCGAGGCCGCTTTTCAGGGAATCCGCAGGGCTTCCGAGTTGATCGACATGCGCTCGCACCATGGGGCGCACCCGCGCATGGGCGCTACTGATGTATGCCCTCTCATCCCTGTGGCCGGGGTCTCCCTCGAGGAGTGCGCGGAACTTGCGCGCAAGCTCGCCGAGCGTGTCGCTGCCGAACTCAATGTCCCGACATATTGCTATGAGGCTGCGGCATTCACTCCGGAACGTCGTAACCTCGCTGTGTGCCGTGCCGGTGAATATGAGGCTCTGCCGGAGAAGATGGGTAACAAGGAGAAAGGCCCGGATTTCGGCAACAGACCGTTTGACGAATCAGCTGCCCGCACCGGTGCCACCACGATCGGCGCCAGAGATTTCCTTATCGCGGTAAACTATAACCTCAACACTACCTCCACACGCCGTGCCAATGCCATTGCGTTTGACGTGCGCGAAAAGGGACGCCCCATGCGTGAGGGTGGAAAAGTTACAGGCAAGCCTGTCAAGGATGCCGAGGGCAATCCGGTGATGATCCCCGGGTCATTGAAAGGCACAAAGGCTATCGGCTGGTTTATCGATGAATATGGAATTGCCCAGGTGTCGATGAATATCACCGACATCGCCACTACGCCGCTCCATGTGGCATTCGACGAGGTATGTCGCAAGGCGAATGACCGCGGCGTGCGCGTTACAGGAACCGAGATAGTCGGTCTTGTGCCGAAACGCACGCTTATAGATGCCGGTAAATATTTCCTTCGTAAACAGCGTAGGTCGGTCGGCATTCCCGACAGCGAGATAATCCGCATAGCGGTAAAATCTATGGGTCTTGACGAGCTCAAACCGTTTGACCCGAGAGAGAAAGTGATAGAATATCTCATCGAGGATACCGACTCGAAGAAGCTTGTGGATCTTACGGCACGAGGTCTCGCAGAGGAGACTGCTTCCGAATCTCCAGCCCCCGGCGGCGGCTCGATCTCTGCATATATGGGTGCGCTTGCCGCTGCGCTCGGCACAATGGTGGCCAATCTTACGGCTCATAAAGCTGCCTACGACGATCGTTGGGAGGAATTCTCAAACGCTGCCGAGAAAGGACAGGAACTCATGGAGAGCCTGCTGCATCTTGTAGACGAGGATACGGCTGCGTTCAACAGGATCATGGACGTTTTCGCCATGCCGAAGAAAACCGACGCAGAGAAGGCAGCCCGTGCCAAGGCGATGGAAGAGGCTACGCTCTATGCCACCGAAGTGCCCCTGCATACAATGGAGACGGCCTTCCAGACCTTCGGGCTTCTCCGCAATATGGCTTCAAACGGCAACCCGGCGTCTGTAACTGATGCCGGAGTTGGCACTCTCGCTGCCCGTGCCGCCGTGCGCGGAGCTTTCCTTAATGTGAAGATCAACGCTTCCGGTCTCAAAGACCGTGCAAAGGCCGAGGAGCTTATAGCCCGTGGAGCGGAGATCGAGCGGAAGGCAGCCGAAGAGGAAGCCGAGATTCTCGCTGTGGTTGAATCGAAGATCTGATTGCCGCTCGGGTAATATCGAGTTTAATGAATGTCCGGGAAACTGTGTGCAGATGCGGTTTCCCGGTTTTTTAATTATTTGTAAGTCAATAAAGACATGCCGGCTGTTGCAATTACAGTGCTTTTTTTATAATTTTGCAGGGCGAACCTATCTGAAGCCTCGTTCGTCCGGGGCAGAGGGTGGGTGAGCAGACATTGAGGAAAGCATTTACAATGCATGTTGAATCTTGACGTTCAGGAACTTCGCAACTTCCAAAGGTTTGGTCAGGATGAAGACAGCGGTAGATGCCTGTGGATATGTATCTGCATGTCCTTCCGTTGCCCGGTGCGTCAGCGCCGGGGACCCGGGAGGGGATGTGTCAATATATGTATTCTCGTGGGCTTCTATGCTGTTCATTCTTCCGAACCGGGCAATGCGAAGGCCTCTGAGCGTGGGATGATCAGCAGCAAGATACCCACGTTTTTTTTGTCTGTATGCGCATTGTAGCGGTCGTGGGGCAACTGAAGGAATCACTCTTCAACAATAAAATATGTGTCAGTCCCCGGAAGAGCCGAGAGGTGATCCCGGGGATTTTTGCCGGTTATGAAATTTTTTAGTATTTTTGCAGCCGTTCCGCCGGGGATGGGATGGTTTCGGTCAGAATGTCCCGTCGACGTGCGGGATGACCACGGAATTTCTATCTTCAATATTTCAATTTCACAAAAAAACTCCGAATCAGCCATGAATCATTCCGAAACCGCACAAGGATCGCCTGCGATAGTTCTGTTCGATTCAGAAAAACGCCACGCCGATCTGCTGCCGCTCTCGTTTACACGCCCGATTGCCGAATTCAGATTGGGTATCCTTACAATCAGGGAAAAATGGGAATGGCGTACGGGATGCAGATGCCTGAATCTTCCCGTCGGGTATCTCAGGGATAAATTTCCTCTGTCGCCGTTTGACGAAGCGCTCTTCGTGGCTGGATGGATAGTGCCGGACGCTGAATTTGTGAATGCCGCCATGGAACTTCCGGCCGGGCACGCACTATCGGTAGGCGGCGAACTGGCCGCTTTCAGAGGCACGGCGGCCATATTCAGTAAGATATGCGACGCAGACGCTCTTCCACCCGCTGTCGCGGAATATGCAGGCGCGGTGGATACGCTCCGGTATGTATACGATCTGTTCCTTCTGAATCATAAAGCGATATTGTCCGACTACCCGCTCCTTGTGGCTGGCAGACAGACTCAGCCGCTTTCCCCGTCGAACACACTTATCGGGGAATATACCACTTCAGATGGTCTGCCGTCAGTATTCATAGAGGAGGGTGCTGTTGTGGAAGGGGCCGTGATCAACGTGAAAAACGGACCGGTGTTTATCGCCGCGGATGCGGAGATTATGGAGGGGGCGTGTCTGCGTGGCCCGGTCTCGCTCGGATCGCACTCAAAAATCAATATGGGTGCGAAAATCTATGGCGCGACCTCTATCGGACCGTGGTGCAAGGTCGGGGGAGAGGTCAACAATGCAGTTCTCTTCGGATATTCCAACAAGGCGCACGATGGATTCCTCGGAAATGCCGTGATTGGCGAGTGGTGCAACATTGGTGCCGGCACAAATGCATCGAATCTGAAGAATGACTATTCCAAGATCAGGATATGGAATTATCCCGGCCACACATTCATGCGCACGGATCTGCAGTTCTGCGGTCTGATCATGGGCGACCACTCCAAGGTAGGGGTGAATTGCATGCTCAACACGGCGACGGTGATAGGAGTCGGGGTCAATCTCCACGGATCGGGCTTCCCCCGGCCGTTTATTCCCAGCTTCAGCGAGGGCGCCCCGGCCTCGGGTTTTACGGATGTTCCTCTTAAGAAGTTCTATGACATAGCCGAGCGCGTGATGTCGCGCCGTGGAGTAGGGCTTACAGACGCCGACCGTGTCATTTTCGAGCGCGTCTATGAGGTTGCGTCGCGATTCAAGTGATCTGCTCCTGTGTTTTTATCTCGGTTGAATGTTTAGCGGCGGGATAGCTTTCTGTTGCGCAATAAATTTTTAACATAAAAAACTGTTGTGAAAGTTTGGATAATCTGTTGATTCTTATTAACTTTGCAACGTTTTAGAGGAAGAATGTCCGACTGGTGCGGCTAACCGGCTAATAAATAGGTGGTTGGATGCACTGAGGTGTATGGCGGGATAGTGCCGCTGTCAGAGGATCTTCTCTATCCACATTGACAAAACAGACGAATAAAGTAAATATAGTAATAACAACACAACTAAGATGCCTACAATTCAGCAATTAGTAAGAAAAGGACGCGTGGCTCTCAAGGACAAGAGCAAATCGCCCGCTCTGGACTCCTGTCCGCAGCGTCGCGGTGTGTGTGTCAGAGTCTACACAACCACTCCTAAGAAGCCTAACTCGGCTATGCGTAAAGTGGCCCGTGTGCGCCTTACGAACGGCAAGGAGGTCAACTCCTACATCCCGGGAGAAGGCCACAATCTTCAGGAGCACTCGATCGTGATGGTGCGTGGTGGTCGTGTGAAAGACCTTCCGGGTGTGCGCTACCATATCGTGCGCGGCACGCTCGACACAGCAGGTGTGCAGGGTCGCACGCAGCGTCGCTCCAAATATGGTGCGAAGCGTCCCAAGGCAGCTAAGAAATAAGCCGCCCTTACTCTAAATCACAAACATTTCTAAAATTACGTTTTTGATTTATTTTGGACGGCTAAAGACGGTGGTGCGCCAGGCACACCGTGATGCGGTTGAGTAAATATCGCGGCATACTCCCCTCAGGCCCTCTCAGCCAACGCGGCGGTATTGAAGAATCGAAAGAGGCAGCCAAAAACAAAAACAACATGTTTTTTCTAAACAAATGAGAAAAGCAAAGCCCAAAAAACGGGTTATCCTTCCCGATCCCGTGTTCCACGACGTAAGCGTTACAAAGTTCGTGAACCATCTGATGTTTGACGGCAAGAAGAACACCGCCTTCACCATCTTCTACTCGGCTCTCGAAATTGTCAAGGGTAAACTTCCCAACGAGGAGAAATCAGCCCTCGAGATCTGGAAGAAAGCTCTTGAGAATGTAACTCCTCAGGTTGAGGTTAAGTCCCGCCGTATCGGTGGCGCAACTTTCCAGGTGCCCACAGAGATACGTCCCGACCGCAAGGAATCGATCTCCATGAAGAATCTGATCATCTACGCCCGCAAGCGTGGCGGCAAGACTATGGCCGACAAGCTCGCCGCCGAAATAGTCGACGCATTCAACGATCAGGGTGGCGCGTTCAAGCGCAAGGAGGACATGCACCGCATGGCCGAAGCAAACCGTGCTTTCGCACACTTCAGATTCTAATGCAGATTTAATCCTTTTAAAAGAGACGTTTCTCACCATATAAAATGGCAAAACACGACGATCTTAAACTTACAAGAAATATCGGCATCATGGCTCACATCGATGCCGGAAAAACAACTACTTCAGAACGCATCCTGTTTTACACCGGTCTGACCCACAAGATCGGTGAGGTTCACGACGGGGCCGCTACAATGGACTGGATGGAGCAGGAGCAGGAGCGTGGCATCACAATCACCTCTGCTGCGACCACAACGTTCTGGAACTATAAAGACAACAAGTATAAAATCAACCTGATCGACACTCCGGGGCACGTTGACTTCACCGTTGAGGTGGAGCGTTCACTGCGTGTGCTTGACGGCGCCGTGGCTGCTTTCTGTGCAGTAGGCGGCGTGGAGCCTCAGAGTGAGACTGTGTGGCGTCAGGCTGATAAATACAACGTACCCCGAATCGGCTACGTGAACAAGATGGACCGCTCCGGTGCCAACTTCTTCGAGGTTGTGCGTCAGGTACACGATGTACTCGGTGCCACTCCGCTTCCCATCCAGATCCCCATCGGTGCGGAAGAATCGTTCAAAGGCGTGGTCGATCTCGTAACCATGAAGGCTATCTTCTGGCACGACGAGACAATGGGTGCTGAATATTCAGTGGAGGAAATCCCCGCCAATCTTCAGGCTGAAGCCGAAGAATGGCGCGACAAGATGCTTGAGACTCTCGCCGAGACCGACGAGGATCTGATGGCAAAATATTTCGATGATCCCTCCACGATCACCGTAGAAGAGATCAAGGCTGCCATCCGCAAGGCCACACTGAAGATGGAAGTCAATCCTATGATCTGCGGCTCATCGTTCAAGAATAAAGGTGTGCAGACTCTGCTTGACGCTGTATGCGCATATCTTCCCTCCCCTGAGGATGCAGGCGCCGTTGAGGGTCATGCAGTAGGCGATTCAGATGAGATCCTTACCCGCGAACCCAGCCCCGAGGCTCCTATGGCAGCCCTCGCGTTCAAGATCGCGACCGACCCCTACGTAGGCCGTCTCTGCTTCTTCCGCGTATATTCAGGCGAGATCCCTGCCGGCTCATACGTACTCAACACCCGCTCTGGCAAGAAAGAGAGAATCTCCCGTCTTTTCCAGATGCACTCCAACAAGCAGAACCCGAAAGACTCAATCGGCTGCGGCGACATCGGCGCCGGAGTCGGCTTCAAGGATATCCGCACCGGCGACACGCTCTGCGACGAGAATGCCCCGATCGTGCTTGAAGCTATGGAATTCCCCGATCCCGTGATCGGTATCGCCGTCGAGCCCAAGACTCAGAAAGACCTCGACAAACTCGGCGTAGGTCTTCAGAAACTCGCTGAGGAGGATCCGACTTTCCGTGTTGAGACAAACGAGGAAACAGGCCAGACCGTAATTTCAGGTATGGGTGAGCTTCACCTCGACATCATCATCGACCGTCTGCGTCGTGAGTTCAAGGTGGAATGTAACCAGGGTCGTCCGCAGGTAACTTACAAGGAGGCTATCACCAAGCCCGTAGAGCTTCGCGAGGTGTTCAAGAAGCAGACCGGCGGCCGTGGTAAGTTTGCAGACATCATTGTCCGCATCGAGCCTGCTGATCCTGATTTCGAGGGTTCGCTCCAGTTTGTTGACGAAGTGAAAGGCGGTAATGTGCCCAAGGAATATATCCCCTCTGTGCAGAAGGGTTTCCAGACTGCAATGAAAAATGGCGTTCTCGCTGGCTATCCGGTTGAGCGTCTCAAGGTAACGCTGCTTGACGGTAGCTTCCACCCGGTCGACTCAGACCAGCTCTCATTCGAACTCTGCGCCATCCAGGCGTTCAAGAAAGGATCCGAGAAAGCAGGTCCGGTTCTCATGGAGCCTATCATGAAGATTGAGGTAGTTACTCCCGAAGAGTCGATGGGTGATGTGATCGGCGACCTTAACAAGCGTCGCGGTCAGGTGGAAGGCATGGAGACAAGCCGTTCAGGCGCCCGCATCGTCAAGGCCAAAGCGCCTCTCGCAGAGATGTTCGGTTACGTTACAGCCCTCCGCACGATCACTTCCGGACGTGCCACCAGCACCATGTCGTTCAGCCACTACTCCGAGGTCAGCAGCTCGATCGCCAAGAGCGTGCTTACAGAGTGCCAGGGCAGAGTGGATCTGATCAAGTGAGATGCGTGAGTTCACTTCTTGAAAAAAACAGACAAGACACAAACAAATATGAGCCAAAAAATCAGAATCAAACTGAAATCTTACGATCACAATCTCGTTGACAAGTCAGCGGAGAAGATCGTAAAGACAGTGAAATCAACAGGCGCGGTAGTCAGCGGTCCGATTCCCCTGCCCACCCACAAGCGCATTTTCACTGTCAACCGTTCGACTTTCGTCAACAAAAAATCTCGCGAGCAGTTCCAGCTCAGCTCTTTCCAGCGTCTCATAGACATCTACAGCTCGACTTCAAAAACTGTAGACGCTCTCATGAAACTTGAGCTTCCGAGCGGCGTGGACGTATCCATCAAAGTCTGACGCGCTGACCGCAGACGAACCAGATTTCACCCCAGCTCCGGGCATGTTCCCTTTTTGGCTCATGCCTGTGCAGGATGTCCGGAGCCGGGAAATATCGGTTCGGAATCAAAACTAAAACAACAAATCAAAAGATAATTCTAATCAAAGTAAAGAAATGCCAGGATTAATAGGAAAGAAAATCGGAATGACATCCGTTTTCAGTGCCGACGGAAAAAACATTCCGTGCACTGTTATCGAAGTAGGTCCTTGCGTGGTTACTCAGATCAAAACAATGGAGACAGACGGCTATGAGGCTGTTCAGGTAGGCTTCCAGGAGAAAAAAGAGAAGCACACCACAAAGCCCTTGGCCGGACACTTCAAGAAAGCAGGAGTAGCCCCCCAGAGACACTTGGCCGAGTTCAAATCGTTTGAGACAGTACCCGCGCTGGGCGAGAAGCTGACTGTGGAATTGTTCACGGAAGGCGGTTTTGTCGATGTAGTCGGCACCAGCAAAGGTAAAGGCTTCCAGGGCGTGGTGAAACGTCATGGTTTCGGAGGTGTAGGTCAAAGCACACACGGCCAGCACAACCGTCTCCGCGCTCCGGGTTCGATTGGCGCATGTTCGTATCCTGCAAAGGTGTTCAAAGGTCTGCGCATGGCAGGCCAGATGGGCAACGAGCGCGTTACTGTCCAAAACCTTCAGGTGATCAAGGTGCTTCCCGAGCACAATTTGTTAATGATTAAGGGCTCCGTTCCCGGTCCCAAAGGTTCAATCGTATTAGTTGAGAAATAATGGAAGTAGCAGTTTACAACATCAAAGGTGAAGATACAGGACGCAAAATCGTCCTCAATGACCAGGTCTTTGGCCTCGACCTGAATGAAGGCAACGCTAACCATACCGTTTATCTCGACGTAAAACAGTATCTCGGCAATCAGCGTCAGGGTACCCACAAATCGAAAGAACGTTCGGAGGTTTCGGGTTCCACACGCAAGCTCGGCCGTCAGAAAGGCGGCGGCGGCGCACGTCGTGGCGACATCAACTCACCGCTTCTCCGTGGCGGCGGCACAGTCTTCGGTCCTCGTCCTCGCGACTACCGCACCAAGATGAACAAGAAGATGAAGTCTCTCGCCCGCAAGATAGCTCTGACTTCGCGTGTGAACGACGGCAAGATCATCGTGATCGAGAACTTTACTTTCGAGGCTCCCAAGACAAAAAGCTACATGGCTCTTGCCAAGGCTTTCAAGCTTGAGGACTCAAAAGTGCTTCTGGTCATGAACGGTGTTGACCGCAATGTGCTCCTGTCGGTGCGCAACGTGCCCAACGCCCTGATGATGCAGGCCGTGGATCTCAATACATACGCTCTGCTCAACAACGACGCTATTGTCATGACCGAGGACAGCGTAGCAGTCATTAACGAATTCTAAAAAGGAGACCACATGGATATCCAGATCAAACCAATCATCACCGAGAAGGCCAATGCCTACAGCGAGAAGCAGAACTGCTTCACTTTCGCGGTTTCGCCGGACGCCAACAAGTTTCAGATCAAAGACATCGTCGAGAAGCTCTACAACGTCCGCGTCGAGAGAGTAAACATCTGCAATTATGCGGGCAAGCGCAAGCAGCGTTACACAAAAGGTGGCCTCATCCGCGGCCAGAAACCGGCCTTCAAGAAGGCCTACGTAACTGTTGCTGAAGGACAAACAATCGACTACTATAGCAATATTTAACGATAATGGCAGTAAAGAAATTCAAGCCCACAACCCCGGGCCAAAGACACAAGATTATTGGTGTATTCAAACGCGAAGAGGCCGTCAAGAAAGATGGACAGCTTATAGTTCGCAAATCGACTGCTAACGCACCAGAAAAGTCTCTGACTGTCGGCAAGCGCTCGACCGGCGGCCGCAACACCTCCGGCCAGCTCTCAACCCGCTATCGCGGCGGCGGCCACAAGAGAAAATTGCGTCTGATAGACTTCAAGAGAAACAACGACGGAGTGCCCGCTACGGTAAAGACCATCGAGTATGATCCCAACCGTTCGGCACGCATCGCCCTGCTCTTCTACAAGGACGGTTCGAAAGCCTACATGATCGCCCCCAACGGGCTCGAGGTAGGCCAGACCGTGATGAGCGGCCCGGATGCAGCTCCGGAAGTAGGCAACACGCTTCCTCTTTCGAAGATCCCCGTCGGTACTCTTATCCATTGTATTGAGCTTAAACCCGGACAGGGTGCCTCCATGGCGCGTTCGGCCGGTACATTTGCTCAGCTCACCTCGCGCGAAGGCGACTACGCGATTATCAAATTGCCTTCCGGTGAAACTCGCAAGGTGCTTCTTACATGCCGCGCAACCGTAGGCGTAGTCGGCAACTCCGACCACGCTCTCGAACAGAGCGGCAAGGCAGGACGCAGCCGCTGGCTCGGCCGCCGTCCTCACAACCGTGGTGTAGTCATGAACCCTGTCGATCACCCGATGGGTGGTGGTGAGGGCCGTCAGAGCGGTGGTCATCCCCGTTCGCGTACCGGTCTTTACGCTAAGGGCCTGAAGACACGTTCGCCGAAGAAGCATTCGAACAAGTACATCATTGAGAGAAGGAAAAAGTAAATTTGATTAATCTAAGACACAAGTATGAGTCGTTCACTTAAAAAAGGACCGTTTATCAGCGTAAAGCTTGAGAAGAAAGTGGCCGCTATGGATGAATCCGGCAAGAAGTCGGTGATCAAGACATGGAGCCGCGCCTCGATGATTTCTCCTGACTTCGTAGGCCACACTTTCGCAGTCCACAACGGCAACAAGTTCATCCCGGTCTATGTTACTGAAAACATGGTAGGCCACAAGCTTGGTGAATTTGCTCCGACGCGCACATTCCGCGGCCACGCCGGCAACAAGAAGAAATAAGCCCCTTCTCCGACAAATCCGCATTAAAACTGAATAAAATAACCAACACAATACAATGGGTTTAAGAAAAAGACAATCAGCTGACGCTATAAAGGAAGCCCGCAAGAGCGAATACTTCGCAAAGCTGCGCAATGTCCCCTCTTCGCCTCGCAAGATGCGACTGGTGGTTGACATGGTGCGCGGACAGGAAGCATTCAAAGCCCTGGGTATTCTCAAGTTTTCCAATAAGGAAGCTGCCAGAAAAGTGGAGAAGCTGCTCCGCTCAGCAATAGCAAACTGGGAGCAGAAGAACGAGCGCAAGGCCGAGGCCGGCGAACTCTACGTGAAGACTATCTTCGTAGACTGCGCTCCGATGCTCAAACGCCTCCGTCCCGCTCCGCAGGGCCGCGGCTACCGCATCCGCAAACGCTCCAACCACGTGACTTTGTTTGTAGACACTATCAATAACGAAAAAGCTTAAATCAGGCAAGATGGGACAAAAAGTAAATCCGATTAGCAACCGCCTCGGTGTGATCCGTGGCTGGGATTCTAACTGGTATGGCGGCAAAAAGTATGGGGAGACTCTTCTTGAGGATTCCAAAATCCGCAAATACCTCCGTACACGTCTTGCCAAGGCCAGCGTTTCGCGTATCATCATTGAGCGCACGCTCAAGATGGTTACAGTTACTATCTGCACTTCCCGTCCGGGCATTATCATCGGTAAGGGTGGTCAGGAAGTTGACGCGCTGAAAGAGGAGCTGAAGAAACTCACCGACAAGGACGTTCAGATCAACATCTACGAGATCAAGCGTCCTGAACTCGACGCTGAACTCGTGGCTTCCAACCTCGCTCGCCAGATCGAAGGCAAGATGGCTTACCGCCGTGCCGTGAAGATGGCCATCGCATCCACAATGCGTATGGGCGCAGAGGGAATCAAGGTTCAGATCAGCGGACGTCTCAACGGCGCTGAAATCGCCCGTTCAGAGATGTTCAAGGAGGGTCGCACTCCTCTGCACACACTCCGTGCCGACATCGACTACGCCCTTGTAGAGGCACTCACAAAAGTGGGTATCCTCGGCATCAAGGTGTGGATCTGCCGTGGCGAGGTTTATGGCAAGAAGGAGCTTACTCCTTCATACGCCATCGGCCAGAAAGAGCCGGGCGGCCGTCGTGATCGCGAGCGCAAAGGCGGATTCCGTGGCAAACGCAACGGCAACCGTTAATTGCCAAGGAAGAGAGATAACTACATTCATTGACACAACTCTTTAACACACAAGAGATAAAATGTTACAACCGAAAAGAACGAAATTCCGCCGTTCGCAAAAGGGCCGCATGAAAGGTGAGGCTCAGAGAGGTCATCAGCTGGCTTTCGGCTCCTTTGGCATAAAGACGTTGGAATCGAAGTGGATCACAGGCCGTCAGATTGAGGCTGCCCGTATCGCAGTAACGCGCTACATGCAGCGTCAGGGACAAATCTGGATTCGCATATTCCCCGACAAACCGATTACAAAGAAGCCTGCAGAGGTTCGTATGGGTAAAGGTAAAGGTAACCCCGAAGGGTTCGTGGCGCCTGTTACTCCCGGACGTATCCTCATTGAGGTGGAGGGCGTGCCTTACGACATCGCAAAGGAGGCACTCCGTCTTGCAGCCCAGAAGCTTCCGGTGATCACAAAGTTTGTCGTGCGCCGCGATTACGATCCGACCCAGAACGTCTAACATAGCCGTCCAAGTCTAAACGACAAAAAGCTTTCAAGGTTTGAACCATGCCGGATGCGTCGGAAGATGCATGTCCGGCATGGCAAGCCGGAAAGCACAAATGATAGAAACAAATAAAAAATGAAAAAGGAAGAAATCAAGGAATTAAGCGTTCAGGAACTGCGCGACCAGATTGAGGTCGCCGAGAAGGCTTATCGTGAATTGAAAGTAACGCACGCGATATCTCCCATCGACAATCCCGCGAAGATCACCAAGAGCCGCCGCGAGATTGCTGTCATGAAGACCGTGTTGCGTCAGAAGGAACTCGCCGCTCAGGCCGCAGCTTCTGAAGTAAAAGAATAATCCCATAGCGTTCACAAAAAATGGAACAGAAAAGAAACCTTAGAAAAGAAAGAATCGGGGTTGTTTCGAGCAACAAATGCGACAAGACCATCACGGTTGAAATCAAGTGGAAAGAGAAGCACCCTATCTACGGTAAGTTTGTCAACAAGACAAAGAAGTACCACGCGCACGACGAGAAAAATGAGTGTTCGATCGGCGACACCGTCCGTCTGATGGAAACCCGTCCTCTGAGCAAGACCAAGAGATGGAGACTCGTAGAAATAATTGAAAAAGTTAAGTAAACCATGATACAGACCGAATCAAGACTCACAGTAGCAGACAACAGTGGTGCTAAGGAAGCGCTCTGTATTCATGTGCTTGGTGGCACAGGCCGCCGCTACGCCTCTGTCGGCGACGTAATCGTCGTAACCGTAAAAAGCACAATTCCCTCTTCAGATGTAAAGAAAGGCACAGTCTCGAAGGCTGTCGTAGTGCGCACCAAGAAGGAGATCCGCCGTCAGGATGGCAGCTACATCCGTTTCGACGACAATGCCTGCGTGTTGCTCAACAACGCAGGTGAAATCCGCGGCACCCGTATTTTCGGCCCTGTTGCCCGCGAACTCCGCGCCACCAACATGAAGATCGTTTCGCTCGCGCCCGAAGTACTTTAATCTCTTAACACGAACATTCCATGGCAAAATTGCATATAAAGAAAGGCGACACAGTCTATGTCAATGCCGGCGACGACAAAGGCAAGACTGGTAGAGTCCTCGAAGTGCTGGTTAAAAAGAACCGAGCAGTCGTAGAGGGTATCAATATCGTCTCCAAGAGCACCAAGCCCAGTGCTAAATATCCTCAGGGAGGCATCGTAAAGGTCGAGGCACCCGTGCATATCTCGAACCTCAATTTGCTCGATCCGAAATCGGGCAAGGCGACCCGCATCGGCCGTCGCCTCGGCGAAAACGGTAAACTGGTCAGATACGCTAAAAAATCAGGAGAGGAGATTAAGTAATGAGTACTACACTGAGCAAAGAATACAAGGAGAAGATCGTGCCTGAACTCACCAAGGAGTTCGGTTACTCGACAGTAATGCAGGTTCCCAGACTCGAGAAGATCGTGATCAACCAGGGACTCGGAGCCGCCACCCAGGACAAGAAACTGATCGAGACCGCGATCAACGAGATCACAGCCATCACTGGCCAGAAAGCTGTAGCTACTCTCTCGAAGAAAGATATCGCTGCTTTCAAGCTCCGTAAGAAAATGCCGGTAGGCGTAATGGTTACGCTCCGTAAGGACAAGATGTACGAGTTTCTTGAGCGTCTCGTCCGCGTGGCTCTTCCCCGTATCCGCGACTTCAAGGGTATCAACTCCAAGCTCGACGGACGCGGCAACTATACACTCGGCATCACTGAGCAGATCATTTTCCCTGAGATCAATATCGATAACGTCCCCAAGCTTCAGGGTATGAATATCACATTCGTAACAACTGCTAAGACCGACGAAGAGGGTTTCGCGCTGCTTAAGAAGTTTGGCTTACCGTTTAAGAAATAATTCCGACAGATTATGGCAAAAGAATCAATGAAAGCGCGCGAAGTGAAGCGCCAGAAGATGGTGGCTAAGTATGCCGAGCGGAAAGCCGCCCTTAAAAAGGCTGCCCTCGCCGATGCAGAAGGCAACATCGACTACGAGGCCCTCACCAAGCTGCAGAAGCTTCCGAAGAATGCTTCCAAGGTACGTCTTCACAACCGCTGTGAAATCACCGGCCGTCCGAAAGGATATATGCGTCAGTTCGGTATTTCACGTATCCAGTTCCGTGAGATGGCTTCGGCCGGTCTCATCCCTGGTGTGAAGAAAGCAAGCTGGTGATATAGAATCCAAGATCGATCAGTTCCGGCATGGTGCCGGATGATTATAGAATTGAAATGTGGTCGGCAGGCATTTGTCTGTCGACCACAATTGCATCAATCAGCTTTAAAAGCGGAACCGGAAGTGTCAACTCCATGCCTCTTCCGCTTTTCACGGCCGGTCGATTCCCGGCTTGATTCAAAACAGAAAAAGGTCTTGACTTATGCTTCATTTTGAGTGTGATTATACAAAAGGCGCCCATCCGGCTGTCTTGGAGAATCTGTGTGCAGATAATCTTTCGTCCCATCCCGGTTATGGATCGGATGTCCATTGCTCCCGTGCGGCCGAGCTTATCCTGGATGAGTGCGGGCTTGCCGACGGGAGGGTATTCTTCCTTTCGGGAGGAACCCAGACTAATGCGACAGTGATAGATGCCCTTTTGCGGCCGTGGCAGGGTGTGGTGTGTGCTGACAGCGGGCATATCGCGGTTCATGAAGCCGGCGCTGTCGAGGCGTCGGGACATAAAGTGATCACAATTGCCTCCGACGACGGGAAAGTGTCAGCGTGCAGTTTGAGAAAGATGCTTGAGAGTTTCTATTCCGACAGTACGTGGCCTCACATGGTGATTCCCGGAATGGTGTTCCTTTCTCATCCTACGGAATTGGGGAGTCTGTATTCGGTCCGTGAGTTGAAAGAGATCTCTGGAATATGCCGACAGTATTCATTGCCCCTTTATATAGATGGCGCCAGGCTGATTTATGGTCTGGCCTCAGACGAAACAGACGTAGATCTGAAGGCAATGGCCGGAATAGCCGACGTGTTCTATATCGGCGGAACCAAGGCCGGATGCCTGTTTGGTGAGGCTATCGTATGCAGAAACGCGGATCTGTTGCCTGAATTTTTTACTTTGATCAAGCAGCACGGGGCGCTTCTTGCCAAAGGATGGTTGCTCGGCTTGCAGTTTGAGGCGTTGTTCACCGACGGCTTGTATAGAGCCATCGGCCGCAATGCAATAGATATGGCCATGAAGCTGAAAGAGGGATTTCTCAGCAATGGCTACCGGCTTCATGTGGATTCCCCGACCAACCAGCAGTTTGTCATCTTGCCGAATGAGGTTGTTGACAGACTTATGCCTGATGTGGGATTCTCGATATGGGGTGAGCGTGGAGAGAGGGAGACAATAGTGAGGTTCGTAACGGATTGGTCTACCCGCGACGAAGACGTATCGGCTCTGATCGCGATGCTTTGAGGTGCAGGTCAGGAAGATCTGCGTTTACGCAATTTCTGCTTTCCTGTGGGTTTTTCAATAAGGCTTATCCTGACTACCGCTGTCCTGTCGAGACTTTTGTCGATGGCCTCGCGGAAGTGCATCATGTTGTCTGGAAGAAACCTCCCGGCTATCAGCTTCAGAGCCATGATCTTCTCGTCCCGGTCTGTAACTAACTGCGCGTGTCCGCGTGCCATTGCACTTGTGTATTCAAGTGTGAACATGGATGGATTCCCTTCAGGAGAGAAGGGTGTGCATTTTGTTACGGCGGAAAGCGAGACTTCCTGATTCGCCATAATGCACTCTATTTTCTCGCCTTCGTGGGCGCAGTGGAAATAGAATGTGGAGTCATCCGATCTGGCCAAAGACAACGGCAGCCCGTAAGGAGAGTTGTCCTGTCTGGTGAAAGATACGGTTATAAAAGGCGCCTTGTCAAAAATATCGAGTATTTCGGGTAATTCTTTGATCTCCCGGTCTGATCGTCTCATATAAGTGTTTCATTCTAATAGTCGGTTTCGATAAAGTCTAATTCTTCGCGCGATTTGAACTTGATTTCATTTCCGCTGCCTCCGATTGATATGCCTGATGCACTGAGCTGGGTGTTGAGGGTTCCCATCGGATTGTCAGTGAACTGCCGCTTGGCTTTCAGGAAATCTGTGCGGCTGATTTTTTCGTAGTCATCAGCTGAATACATAGGCATCATCAGGCGTCCGGTCTGCTGAATGCCGGTGGCCGTGAAATTATACAGGCCGGAATCGTCAGTTGCTTCCAATATCAATCCAGGCAGTCCGCTGAATTTCCACGGACCGTTCATCACAGGAACTTCGGGTGTGAACCACACTTTCCATTTGCGCCCGTGGAGGTTGCCGGTAGCCATCTGACACTCGTAGCCGAGTATTGTCTTGGTGCTGTCGGTCAATTCCCATTCAATCTGAGGGATTTCCTCTTCATAGCAATATTTCTCGACACCGTTCATGTCGTAATATCTCATCTTCCCGTCTGTCATGGACTTGAAGATATAATATGAGCCGTCGCGACGTGGAATATCGTCGATTTTACCGCTCATATATGCACCGCGGGTAATTTCTTTATATTTGGCATCGCCCTCGGGTGTTGACTGCAACGAATCAATGTATTCTGTTATAGGGGAGTAGAATTTCGACTCTTTTGCATTTGCGAGCAGTATGTACTTATTCGGAGAGATATTGCTTCCGTCTCTAAGGTTGACACGCGATGCGGTGTAACTGACTTCAATATCGGCTTTCTCCTGTGCAACCGCTGCTACCGCCGCGATGCACATTGCTATGATAGTTATTACTTTGTTCATATCATTATTTGTAATTCAAAATTCGTATCAGTAACGACCCTATGAGCTTATATCATCTTATTTGTCTTTCCGGTATATTTCAAATTTGAAATCTCCACAAAAAAACAGCATAATCTTATATAAGTTAATTCTAAAGAGTTATTTATGATTAGTTGTTTTTATCTTATGAAACATCTGTTGGCTAAAATTGGTAGCCAACAGACAGGAAGATGCTTTGGCTCAGTTCTTTTTTAGGAACGTGGAATTTCGAGCCGTTCTGGAGTGTCACGTTCCTACGACCGGAATAGTAGTCAAGGTTGGATATGCCATATCCGGCACCAATCACAAAACGGTCAATCGAAAGATTTACTGAAAGTCTTGCGTTCCAGTAAAACCAGTCAAGTCCTTTGTTCGGAAATCTCATATAATCCACGACTGTGCCTACATCCCCTTTTATATCATAAATATCGTAGGTCAATGAATTTCTAAAAGGGCAGGCAAGACTGACGCCGGGCTCGGCTTGAAGCCACAAGCGAATATCATCTTTATTTTTGAGGAGGTTAGGGGTTTTGAAGATTACAGATGGCTTGAATATAATCCATGCCACATTTTTCTCGTTATCAGCCAAACTCGCTTCATGCCCGTTTATCGTAGTTGTACGGCTCGGTTGGTTGTATTGTGACGTCAGTTCCATACCAAGAGCAACGCCGATATATTTATGGAAATGCCACGCAACGGACGGCTCAATAGTCCATGCCTGCTCATTGTTCAGATATATGCCACCATAAAGGGTAGCTGTGAACGGTCGCTTTTCGTATTGAGCCATCGCTGCTATCGCCACGAGGCACACTGATATAGTTGTTACTATTCTATTCATTTTTTATCTTATAATCGGGTTCAAGGCTCATTATTTGCGCATCATAGACCGGTGCGCTAATCTCATTGCCGTTTTCATCACTGTAAGTGATTTTTGCCAATCCTCCGTTTTGCGCTTTCAAAATACTTTCCTGATTATTTACGAAAAACTCCTGAGCCTCCTGAGCCTTGATTCTTGATATTTTGGAATATTCTCCTTTTGAATACATAGAAGTCATTATTCTGTCTGATTTTTCCAAGCCTGTGGCAATGAATGAAAAGCCTCCGTCGGCCTCTGCTTTCAGTATCAGCCCCGGCAGCCCGCGGAACTTCCATGGCCCGAAACTCAACGGTATGTCAGTAGCGAACCACGCAGTCCATTTTCTTCCATGATAATCAGTTTTCGCCATGATACACTCATATCCCAAGACCGAGGCGGTAGAGTCTGCGGTAATCTCCCATGTCTGTTCTTCCAATGGCTCTGTGTAGTAGTGAAGTTCATCAGTCCACTCGTCATAAACAGTTTGAGAGCCGGATGAGATGTCATTGAATACGTATGTGTATATGTTCTTGACAGGACCTTTTGTCAAGTCCCAATATTCATAACCATCGGGGTGCATCACCAGACAATTCGCACGTATGATTTCATCAAGTTTGGCTTTGCCTTCAGGAGTTGAGCTAAGAGAATCCGTCCATAGGCTTATGTCATTGAAATATTTCGATTTAGCCGCATTGGCAAGTAAAGTCATATTTCTTTTTACTTCCTTACGCTCAAATCCGGGAGATTTACATTCATAGTTTACTATAATGTCAGCTTTCTCTTGTGCTGCTGCGACTATCGCTAAGAAGCACATTACTACTGCGGAGATTATTCTATTCATTTTTTATCTTGTAATCAGGTTCTATGCTATGTTTTAGGCCGTCATACTTTGGCACTTCAATCTTATTGCCATTGTCATCGAGCATGTAAATTTTCACACTTTGGCCTTGAGCATTCATTATGTTTTCTTCATTGTTCATATAGTATTCCGCATTGTCGAGAGCTTTCAAACGGTCAACCTTAGAGTAATCTTCCTGTAGGTACAGCGGTGTGATTATTCTGTCAGTTCTTTCAAGCCCGGTAGCGACAAACGAAAATCCACCATCGGCATCCGCTTTGAGTATGAGACCAGGGAGACCACGCAATTTCCACGGCCCAAAAGGAATAGGAATCTCCGGTGTGAACCATGCTTTCCATTGGCGGCCATGATAGTCACTCTTTGCCATGATGCACTCATATCCGAGAATTGTTGTGGTAGAATCTTCCACAATAGTCCAATTCATCTCATCTATTGGCTCCGTATAAAAACCTTGATCTTCTCCAAATTTTCCGTACAAGGTAACACCATTGTCGGCAAGATTTGTGAAAACGTAAGTATAAACTTTTTTAGACGGACCTTTACTTAAATCCCATGTTGTTGAGCCATCCGGCTCAACTGTCATACAAGATTTTTTAAGAATCTCCATGTACTGAGCTTTGCCTTCGGGTGTTGATTTGAGAGAGTCAACCCAGAGACTCAGGTCATTGAACCACTTTGCCTTGGTCGTAGAAGCCAGTAATGACATTCTTGAAGTAACCGGCTTCATCATTTTGTTTGGACTTACGCATTCATAGCTGACCAAGATGTCAGCTTTCTCTTGTGCTACTGAGGCTATAGCCACGAGGCACATTGCTGTGAGGGTGAGTAACTTTTTCATTTCCTTAAAGAGATTGTGAACAGCAGTTCGCGTCCGCGTAGCCATCGTTGCGACTCGAAGGAGGAGAGCTGACTGTAGGTTGTGTAATTATATGTGCGTTGATTGAATATGTTGTTGAGCATCGCGGAAAGTTCGATGCGCTTGTTGAGTTTATAGACTAACTTGGTGTCGAGCAGGAACACGTTTTTATATGTGCCTGATGTAAGCTCGTTACGGTAGTGTTCACCCATTATGCGCCATTCCCATTTTGAGTGAGGCATAATGTTGATGAGCAGTGAATTCTCCATGTCGCAGAGCCATGAATTCTTGACGCCGTTCATCCGGAGCTGACTCTTGGAGAAGTCGATGCGATAATCAAAACTGAGCCACTTCATAGGAGTGCCGTTGATTTTTGCACCGACACTCCATCCAAGACTTACCGAGTTGACAGCATTGTTCTCTGAGAATAGATGCGACTCCCCACGGTTGAATGAGCCGTTGACGTTTGCAGAGCCACGCATGAAGTCGAGGGTCTTGCCCACGCTTCCCATTGCCATCAGATTCTGTCCCTCACTTTTGGCATCGGTGTAGGAATAGACGATATAGTCACCATAGAGCTGCTGCGCCATTGTGTACGGGAGGTGCGACCACGACTGCATAACCATAGCGTTGGCAAACACTCCGCGGCGAGTATGCTTGTAGGCGAAACTTGCAGAAATGTTCTGTGAGGTAGAGTTGTAGAAATCATCTACGCCTTGCTTGAATGTGCGGTAGTTGGTCATGATGTAGCCTGGCTGAATCATGTTTAGATTCATAGGTGAGCGACCTGTGCCACCTCTTAGCGTCATTGAAAAGCGGTTATTCGGTTTCCAGTTCATGCTGAGCGAGGGGGAGAAATAGACCTCCGAGCGGTTAGCGATAGCCTTGTCAAATGTGTAGTGCGCGAAGCTGACAGGGGCGTTGAGAGTGAAATTCACCCGCTTCACCCAATATTCAAACTTCGGGGTGGCATAGACTGTGAAATAATTTGTATTCAGTACATTTTCAGTTTCTCCCGGTATCTCTTCCGGCATATCAGGCAGCTCTGTATTAAGTGAACGCAAATATCCTTTCACTCCACCTTCAAGACTGACTGTTACACCCTTGATTGAGAAAGCGTAGGCTGCACTCTCATGGGTATAGAAGGCATGGTCGCCGATGTGCTGGCTAAGGGTACTGCCGTCCAGTGATACATTGAGCGTCTGCGGTAGCGACTCCCATTCGTTGTTGCTTTGGAACGTAACGAGGTGTTTGCCGTTGAACCGCTTGATCATCTTGAACTTATTTGCAACGTAGTAGTCGGGCAATTTTGCAGACTGGTCGTTTGGCAACGAGCCGGTTACTCCGAGCCTTACATCATCCCAGTCGATATTTGTGGAAAGTGTGTTGTTGATGAATGTTGTCTTTTGATTGACCTCATAGATGAACTTGCCGGAAAGAGAGTGTGAGCGGTCGCGCCCGTCGCGGTTCTCGGTAATCACACGGTCGCCGCTTTCGAGAAAATATGTGGTGATGTTGGCAGCCTGAGCCGTAACACGGTTGAATGAATAATCAATCTGTGCCTTGAACTCACCGTTTTTCACTTTCCAAAGGGAGTTGGTCGATACCAGCGCCGAGTGGTTGAACAGAGTGCGCTTACGGCTCAGGTTTGGCACTCCGGGGAGCGAAACGCTGACATATCGGCTAAGTCCGGTCGCACGGCTTGATGCGAAGAAGTCAGTGGCACTTGCCGACAGATCCTCACCTATATTGTTGGTTTTTAGTGTTGTGATGTTTTGGAAGCCGGGCATGACAGCCATTGCGAACAGTTCTCCGTCCCACACGGCACCGTCCGGTTGCCAGGAATAACCGCCTCCGGCATCGCCATGAAAAGTCCATGTGGCTTTTGCCTTATTCTTCAGTTTGAGGTTGATAGCAGCCTTATCGGAGAAACTGATACCCGAAAGCACCTGCATCGGCTGGTGGTTCTCCATCACTTCCACGGCACCAACATCATCGTGGTTTATGCCGTTGGTGGCTATGCCGTATTTGCCGCCCAACAGGTCGGAACCCTCTATGTAGAACTTGTTGATGTCCTCACCTTGATACTGGATTTTGCCGGCGTTGGATACATCAATACCCGGCATACGCTTAAGCACATCGCCGATGCTTCGGTCCTGTGCCTGTGCGAAACTCCCGACAGTATAGGTGATAGTATCGCCTTGTTCGCGTATGCGGTCGGCTTTCACCGCAACTTCTTTCAGCATTGTGGCCGAAGCCTCCATAATGATTTTAACAGGCAACTGAACGCTGTCGAGTTTTACAGTCTGCTTTGCAAAACTCATCATCGACACATCGAGTGTATAGCCCTTGATTTCAGGAGTGGAGATAGAGAATCGACCCTTGACATCTGACGTTGCGTACTTCTTAATCTTTCCCTCGGCATTACGCAGTATCACCGATGCTCCGGTCAGCGGCTCATTCGAGCCTTCCTCCACAATCACGCCCGACACATTGACCTGTGCCGCGACAGTCAGCGTAGCCCACACAAATGCCAATATGAATATCAGTCGGTTCATCATAAATCATGCGGATAATTGGTTTCCTCCTTGTCGAAGTTGACTTTGGATTTTTCATTAGTTGGTGTTGTTCCGACACCATACGCTGCCTGAATTTTAGCAGCCGAATTGGAGTGCTTAAATTTCCACCAGTTGTTGAAAAACTTGTCGCGGCTTACTGTGGTGCATCCACTTTTGTCATCATAAGAGAAAATTCCAACTTCTGAATTGGGATTCTGCAAAATACCGTTGGCTTCAAAGATATAATCATTGGTGGCATCATGTGCTTCGAGAATCAATCCGGGAAGACCACATAGTTTCCACGGCCCTTCCTGAATGGGAATTTCCGGTGCGAACCAAGCTGTCCATTTTCTTCCACGGTAATCAGTAGTTGCTTCAATACATTCATAACCCAATATGGTCTTTGTGCTATCACAGATTTCCCAGTTCGGTTTCTCCCAATCTTCAGTATATTGCCAGCGTCCCATATCAAAATATAGGCGCTCAGTGACTTGACCATCAGGAATGTTTTTATAGATATAACTCCAATAGTGGCCACAAGCCAATTGAGTGTCATCGCGCTTGCCACTCATAGTTTTTGCCTGATCCATGGCCCAGAAAGTCGCGAGGTCACATTCCATAATTGAATCCTGCCATAATCTTTTTGTGCCGCAAAAAACGGATTTGTTTTTCCCGATTCTGAGCATTACAGGATCCTTAAAGAAATGAGAATTACGCTTTGTCGTATCGGTAACTTCAATACGAGTATAATGCACTTCAAGGATAGCCGGCTCCGTATCCTTGACATAATCTTTTGCAAATGCTGTCGTTGCAGCCCACAAAAGCAGTATAAATATCAGTCTGTTCATATTCAATCGTGATAATCGGTCTCAAGAAAATCGACATGCAGGTCGGGCGCATCATTCACTTCATCCTTTATCTCAATCTTCTCGCCGCTCGGCGTATTGCTGATAAAAGCGTTGACCATAGTAGCACCATTGGTGAGATAATGACGTAGACCGCGAAGCATTTCCTTACGGGCCATCCTATCGTATTTCTTCGGGCTGTAAATCGGCATTATCTCACGGTTGCTCGACTCTATGCCTGTGGCAATAAATTTATGCTGACCGGTGGGTTCTGTAGCCTCAAGTATCAGTCCCGGCAGCCCGCACAATTTCCAAGGACCATCCTGAACAGGTATTTCAGGAGTAAACCATATTGTCCAATGACGGCCATGATAATCGGTCTCGGCCATAACGCACTCATAGCCAAGAATTATCTTTGTGGAATCGCCGATCTGCCACGTCATCTCTGCCAACGGCTCCGTGTAATAACCATACTCAAGCATACTGGATTGATCATAGACAGTTACTGTCGAGTCACCAACCGACTTGAACACATACAACGCACCTTTGCTGTATGGTATCATGGAATCATCACCCGTCTCAATATGCCGTCTGACACCTTCATCCATCATGCGGTTCCATATCTTTTTACCGGAAGGTGTGGAGTTGAGCGAGTCATTGAATTCAGTTCTCGGGCTGTAGAACTTTGAGTAGCTGCTGTTGGTAAGAAGTACCATCTGATACTCACTGTCATAAGCTTTGGCATCAGTTTTCAGATGCTTGTGCGGATAGGTGTACTCCACCTTTATCTCTGCACGGGGATACTCATTTTTCTTCTTCGCCGAGACGTCAAGCATGGCAAAGAAAACTATTATTGTGATTATGATTGATTGTCGTCTCATTCGTGATAATCGGTTTCAATGTAATCAGCGGTTCCGGTATAGTCCGCTTTCACGTTGACTTTGCCTCCTGTCATCGCGCTGATCCGGGCAGAACGGTTGCGTCGGGCGTAGTCTCTCATCTTCAGATAGCTCTTCCTTTTTGTCTTAAAAAGTCTGTCGGGATTTATAAGTATGGGCTTGAATTGTTCGTCGCATTCCTGCACTCCCGTCATTATGAAGCCATATTCCCCGTCTTCCGATTCAGCTTTAAGAATGAGTCCGGGGAGACCGCACAATTGCCAGGGGCCATCCTGAACAGCGATGTCAGGCGCAAACCAGGCTTTCCATCGGCGACCGTGATAGTCTGCTGTGGCGAGATTGCAGTCATAGCCGAGTATGTTTTCGGTGGAGTCGCATACTTCCCATTCCAGATCGGTCATGTTTACCTCATACTGATATCTGTCTCCCCCGTCTATGTCCCAGGCTGTGATGTTTTTCCCGACGAAATCTTTCTGATTCCTGTAGCCGTTGCCCCTCATTATCCCCTTTTCCCGCATTATTGCAAAGGAATCCGCTCCAGTGGTTGCAAATTCGTGGAGCGCGTCTCTGGTGATCTGGTCGACCATAACCCGGCCTACGGGGTCGTTGTTCAGAGAGTCTACATAGAAAGTCTGCGGGTCATAGTAATATGATGATCCGTTGCCTATCTGCAATATATATTTGTCTTCGGTAACAAATGGCTTTGCAGTCTTTTTGTCCATGATGCTGTGCCAGGCTGTGTATTGAGCTTTCATGAAGGCTTTGGGTCTTTCCTCGGCAAACGATGTGTTTGCTGACAAGGCAGACAATAGTAAAATGTAGGTCAGACGTTTCATGTGCATTTTGTGATGATGAGTTTCGGAATATACCGGCATATATTAAACCGGTTGTGTGCAGCAAAGTTACAGCGTTTCCCGCGGTTTATTCTCAACAAATGTTGAGAAAGTGCTTTTTCAGTCTTCAATGTGCTTCCGGAGCCGGCTCAGGTGGGTCGGGGTAATGTTAAGGTAGGAGGCGATATCCTTCAGGGGAAAGATTCTGAACAAGTCAGGATGTTGATTCATGAGATCGTCGTAGCGTTCCTGGGGTGTCTTGGTGTGGAGAGCCAGATAGCGGTCGTATACGGTAGCAAACACAGCCTCGGTGGAACGCATCACGCAGTCCCTGATCCGCTGGTCGGTCTTCATCCGCTCTGCTATGATATTCACCGGGAGACAATATATCTCGCATCGGGAAGTGGCGACGATCGAGACTCTTGATTTCTGGTTGTATATCGAGAACGGGAAATCTGCGACAAACTCTCCGGCTAACTCAAGGCCGATCACGTGTTCGTCTCCATTGGACGAGACAGTGAAATATTTCAGTGTGCCGCTTTTTATGTATCCTATATATTTCCCCGTTTCTCCTGCTCTCACAAACTCTTCTCCACGTTCGTAGCGGCGCAGTTTTCCTTCCCTGACACAGAGTTCATGCCATAATGCTGTGTCGATGTGATCGAGATATGAGTTGAAGTTTTCAGCCATGACTGATATGGGCTTACCGTGCCCGCCCGGACGGAAGAATGATGAAAAAACAGAAAGCGCAGGCCGGCTATGCACGTCCAATTGGAGGCCCTGAGAATGCCTGTGATGCAGATGTGAGATAGCAGCCCACGCGATATGCGTGAGAACCACTATGCCATCTCCTGCATCAAATCGAAAATTTCTCAGGTTTCCAATTGCAAGATAAGCATAACGCTTCTTGGTTTTGTAATCTAAAATGTGGAGGGCATCGTCTGCCCCGCCTACAAAGTTAGTCAAAATAATCCGAAATCCGGCAGTGTGGAAGGAATAATTTCGGTAAATCCGCCGTAAGTGATGCTGTTGAGTGCGCTTCAGGAAGAATGATCGTCGGAGATTTGGTGTTAAAATATATTAAAAAATCATAAATCGGGTTGACGATATGAGTTACAGACGGTGAATTCTTTGTATCTTTGCGCGTATTTTTGGGCGCGGATATGTTGCGGCAAGCTGATATCTATCTTGCATGCGTTCGGGAAAATACGTCCGTGATATTCGGTCCGGAGCTTTCCCAAAGTGCTGCGGTGTCTGTCCATTTATCTGTGGCTCAAAGATATAAACATATATATAGACATATCGAGAGTATTAAATATTGTTCAGATTATCTGAATCAATTTAAACATCAAAACAATGACTGATCCAATAGCAGATTATTTGACCAGATTGAGGAACGCCATCCGTGCGGGACACCGTGTGGTGGAAGTTCCGGCGTCGAAAATGAAAATGGAGATCACAAAGATCCTGTTCGATCAGGGTTATATCCTCAACTACAAGTTTGAGGAATGTGAGAATCCCCAGGGCATCATCAAGATCGCGCTGAAGTATGACCCCATCGACCGGGTTAACGCTATCAAAAACCTACACCGCGTTTCGCGTCCGGGTCTCCGCCAGTATACTGGCTACAAGGACATGCCCCGCGTACTCAATGGACTCGGCATCGCCATCCTTTCGACCTCGAAGGGAGTGATGACCAACAAGCAGGCCAAAGAGATGAAGATCGGCGGCGAGGTATTGTGTTACGTATATTAATCGACAGGAGGTATTATTTATGTCAAGAATAGGTAAAGCACCCATAGAGATACCTGCCGGCGTGACCGTACAGGTTAAAGATCACGTAGTAAGTGTGAAGGGTCCCAAAGGGGAACTTTCTCAGGAAATCAATCCCGACATCGAGGTGAAAGTTGAGGATGGCGTAATAAACGTAGTCCGTCCGGATGACGAGCGCGAGCATCGCGCCCTTCACGGCCTCTACCGCGCGCTTATCCATAACATGGTCGTAGGCGTGTCGGAAGGCTACAAGAAGGAGATGGAACTCGTAGGCGTAGGTTATCGTGCCGCCGCCACCGGTCAGGTACTCGAGCTTTCGCTCGGCTATTCACATGCTATCTTCATCAAGCTTCCCAAAGAGATAAAAGTAGAGGCGAAATCGGAACGTAACAAAAATCCGCTCATCATCCTCGAAAGCTCCGACAAGCAGCTTCTCGGTCAGGTGTGCGCGAAGATCCGCTCGCTCCGCAAGCCTGAACCCTACAAGGGCAAAGGTATCAAGTTTGTCGGCGAAATCATCCGTCGCAAGTCGGGTAAGTCGGCCAATGCTAAATAATTAAATCAGAAGGCAAATCATGGTATCCAAGATAGCAAGAAGAAATAAAATCAAAACCCGTATCCGTGGTAAGATCTCCGGCACAGCCGAGCGTCCGCGCATGAGCGTATTCCGCTCCAACAAGGGTATCTATGTACAGATAATAGACGATCTCGCCGGCAACACACTTTGCGCCGCCAGCTCCAAGGGCATCGAAGCTGCCAACAAGACTGAGCAGAGCGCCAAAGTAGGTGAGGCGATCGCCAAGAAAGCAATTGAGAATGGTATCAGCGAGGTCGTGTTCGACCGTAACGGCTACCTTTTCCATGGCAGAGTGAAATCATTGGCCGATGCAGCACGCAAGGCCGGTCTTAAATTTTAATAGAGATCATGGCACAGAGAAACAACAGAGTAAAATCGACTAATGATTTGGAATTGAAAGACCGTCTTGTGGCGATCAACCGTGTGACGAAAGTTACCAAAGGTGGTCGTGCGTTCAGTTTTGCCGCTATAGTTGTAGTCGGCAATGAAGACGGCATCATCGGCTGGGGTCTTGGCAAGGCCAACGAGGTTCAGGCCGCTATCGCCAAAGGCGTGGAGGCTGCCAAGAAAAACCTTATCCGCGTTCCTATCCACAAAGGAACCATTCCCCACGAGCAGAGCGCGAAGTTCGGCGGCTCACGCATCCTTCTCAAGCCTGCCTCAGAAGGTACGGGAGTGAAGGCCGGCGGCGCTATGCGTGCTGTGCTTGAGAGCGCTGGCATCACCGACGTGCTTGCCAAGTCAAAAGGTTCGTCAAATCCCCACAACCTCGTAAAGGCCACGATCGAGGCTCTCGGCGAACTCCGCAGCCCCGCCCAGGTGGCTCAGAACCGTGGAATCTCCGTGGAGAAAGTGTTTAACGGCAAATAAATAAGAAGAAATGGCACAAATTGCAATCAAACAGATCAAAAGCCGCATCAACTGTCCTGCCGTTCAGAAACGCACGCTTGATGCCCTCGGCCTGAGAAAGATGAACCACACCGTGGTGCATGAGGACAATGCATCTATCCGCGGCATGGTGAAAGCTGTGCATCATCTTGTAGAAGTGACCGAAGTGAAATGATAATTACCCGGCGGCGGCCCGGAGTTCCCGGATAAGTCATCGGGAACTGACATTCGAGCCGTTCCGGGGAAGGACACGAACAACGAAATAAAACAGCAAAGCAATGGAAATACACAATATGCAGCCTGCAGTGGGCAGCAACAAGAAAAACAAGAGAATCGGCCGTGGTCCGGGTTCCGGCTACGGCGGCACATCCACCCGCGGCCACAAGGGAGCCAAATCACGCTCCGGCTACAAGCGCAAGATCGGTTTCGAGGGTGGCCAGATGCCTCTCCAGCGTCGTCTGCCGAAGTTCGGCTTCAAGAACATCAACCGCGTTGAGTACAAAGCGCTCAACCTTGACGCTCTTGAAACCCTTGCCGAAGCAAAGAATCTCACCAAGATTACTGTTGAGGATCTTCGTGCAGCAGGACTTGTGCCCAAGAAAGCTCTTGTGAAGATTCTCGGCAATGGATCGATCTCGCGTGCCATCGAAGTGGAGGCACCCGCGTTTTCGAAAAAGGCCGAGGAAGCTATCACTGCAGCCGGCGGTACAGTCATCAAAAAATAAATATTCACAATGGGATTTACTAAAACAATAAAAAATATCTGGAGCGTAGAGGATCTTCGCAAGCGCATCGGAATCACGCTGCTGCTTGTGATCATCTATCGCTTCGGATGCTATGTAGTGCTTCCCGGCATCAACCCGGACGAGCTCATGGCATTGAAGAATTTTACATCCGACGGCCTGATGCAGCTGTTAGACATGTTCTCTGGAGGTGCATTCTCGCAGGCGTCGATCTTCGCGTTGGGTATCATGCCCTATATCACGGCGTCGATCGTGATCCAGCTTCTCGGCATGGTCGTGCCCGCGTTCCAGAAGATGCAGCGCGACGGCGAGAGCGGACGGATGAAAATGAATCAGTACACGCGCTATCTTACGGTGTTGATACTTGTGCTTCAGGGTCCTGCCTATCTGATGAACCTCAAATATCAGGTTCAGGCAGCTGGCGGACATGTGGATCTCGGAGCCTGGACAATTGCCTTCATGACAATCGTTCTCGCGGCCGGCTCGATGTTTATCATGTGGCTCGGCGAGCGGATCGATCAGAAAGGTGTCGGCAACGGCATTTCCTTCATAATCCTGATCGGTATCATCGCCCGTCTTCCGGAGGCTTTCATACAGGAGTTTACCGGACGTCTGATGAACTCGGCAGGTGGCGGTCTCGTCATTTTCCTTCTTGAAATTGTAATCCTTCTCGCAGTCATTGCCGGCGCTGTGCTTCTCGTTCAGGGAACACGCAAGGTGCCCGTGCAGTATGCCAAGAAGATCGTGGGCAACAAGCAGTATGGCGGTGCCCGCCAGTACATTCCCCTCAAGGTGAATGCGGCTGGTGTGATGCCTATCATTTTCGCCCAGGCCATCATGTTCATACCCATCACTCTGGTTGGCTTCAGCACCAGCCAGACTGGATTCTTCGGCGCGTTGACCGATATGTATGGCTTCTGGTACAATTTCATCTACTTCCTGATGATTGTCGCCTTCACTTATTTCTACACGGCGATAACAGTTCGTCCGGCCCAGATGGCCGAGGAGATGAAGCGTAACAACGGTTTCATCCCCGGAATCAAGCCCGGCAAACCGACTGTGGAATATCTGGATTCAATCATGTCGAGAATCACGCTTCCCGGTTCCATTTTCCTCGGAGTCGTCGCTATCCTTCCGGCTATCGCCCATATCTGCGGCCTTAACCGAAGCTTCGCGTCGTTCTTCGGCGGCACATCGCTGCTGATTCTCGTAGGAGTAGTTCTCGATACGCTCCGCATCATCGAAGGACATCTGCTCATGCGCAAGTATGACGGTCTGATGAAGGATGGTCGTATCAAGGGACGCACGACTGGCAGCTCCGCGTTTTAATTAAGATGTAAATAACAAGAACTTCTGATTTCAACCCAAGTCGGCCCGGGGGATCCCCGGATTTCCCCGGAGCTGACAGATATTCTGATCTCATACTGACGATCCCAGCCAATCCAAAACAGAACACAAGATGATTTATCTCAAGACAGCGGAAGAACTCGAAAAGATGCGCAAGGCGGCAGATCTGACGTCGCGCGCGCTTGGAGAAGTGGCCAAATGGGTAAAGCCCGGAGTAACCACCGGCAAGCTGGATGCAATAGCCAGGGAATTCATACTTGACAACGGCGGCCGTCCGGCCTGTCTCGGTTATCAGGGTTTTCCGGGTACGCTATGCATTGAGGTGAATGACACTGTGGTGCATGGATTTCCCTCTGACTATGTTCTCGCCGACGGCGACATCGTAGGCACGGATCTTGTCGTGGAACTTGATGGTTACAATGGCGACAGCTGCTACACTTTCCCGGTCGGGGAGGTTGATGAGAAAGTGCTTTCGCTGATGAGAACCACAAAGGAATCCCTCTACAAGGGAATAGAAGCGGCAAAGGCGGGAAAACGCATAGGTGATATCGCGAATGCAGTGCAGACCTACTGTGAGCGCCGCGGCTACAGCGTGGTGCGAGAAATGTGCGGTCATGGCATCGGCAAAAGTATGCATGAGTCTCCGGAAGTGCCCAACTACGGACGGAAGGGGATCGGGCCGGTGCTTAAAGACGGCATGTGCATCGCGATAGAGCCGATGATCAATATGGGAAGCAAGAATATCGTCATAGGGGGAGACGGATGGACATGCCGCACACGCGACCACAAGCCGTCGGCCCACTATGAGCATACGATAGCCATTTCAGGAGACAATCCTGAGGTGCTTACCACCTTCTCCTATATCAAGGAGGCGATGGGCGAGTTGTATATCTGAGATCAGGAGCAGAAGTAACCTACACAAGATTATGGCAAAGCAAGCTGCAATAGAAATCGACGGAGTGATCCTTGAGGCATTGTCGAACGCGATGTTCAAGGTGGAACTCGAAAACGGTCATGAGATCACCGCCCACATATCGGGCAAGATGCGCATGCACTATATAAAAATTCTCCCCGGGGACAAGGTTAAAGTGGAGATGTCTCCCTACGACCTTTCCAAAGGCAGAATCGCTTTCCGATACAAATAAAACAGACACCAGATATGAAAGTAAGAGCATCAATCAAGAAGCGCACCGCCGACAGCAAGATCGTGCGCCGGAAAGGAAGATTGTACGTAATCAACAAGAAAAACCCGAAACTAAAACAGCGTCAGGGATAATCGGGCTGAACCCGTACCCGAAGACGATATAATTTTTACGACATACAATGGCAGTAAGAATCGTCGGCGTAGATTTGCCGCAAAACAAGAGAGGTGAAATAGCCTTGACCTACATCTTCGGCATAGGCCGGAGCGCCGCCAACAAAATTCTGACAAAGGCGGGTGTAGACAAAGACATCAAAGTGAAAGACTGGACAGACGATCAGGCAGCAGCCGTGCGTGAAGTCATTCAGGCAGACTTCAAGGTGGAGGGTGATCTCCGCTCGGAAATCCAGCTCAACATCAAGCGACTGATGGATATCGGCTGCTATCGCGGCATCCGTCATCGCATCGGTCTCCCCGTGCGTGGACAAAGCACCAAGAACAATGCCCGCACACGCAAGGGACGTAAGAAAACAGTCGCTAACAAGAAGAAAGCTACAAAATAATATAGACTATGGCAAAGAAAACAGTCGCAGCCAAGAAGAGAAACGTCAAGGTGGACGCTATGGGTCAGCTTCACGTTCACTCCTCATTCAACAACATTATCGTTTGTCTTGCAAACAGCGAGGGTCAGGTCATCTCCTGGTCATCGGCAGGCAAGATGGGCTTCCGTGGTTCGAAGAAGAACACACCCTATGCAGCTCAGATGGCTGCACAGGACTGCGCCAAGGTTGCTTACGATCTCGGATTGCGTAAGGTGAAAGCATACGTGAAAGGCCCCGGCAACGGCCGTGAGTCAGCGATCCGCACCGTGCATGGCGCCGGAATCGAGGTAACCGAGATTGTAGACGTTACTCCGCTTCCGCACAACGGATGCCGTCCCCCGAAACGCAGAAGAGTCTAAACGATAACATAAATCTTTAAAATCAAAGTCGGTTTAGCCGATGCCCGTGAAGTCCGCGAAGTCGAAGCTTCCGGCGAAAAGACCGTCGGGAGGTCTGAGAACAATCAGACCAACCACCTACCTCTCAGACGGTCGCGGCTGCGCCAGGAAGTCGGGCTGAGGACCCGCGCAAGCACGGAAAACAGACAAAGAACAAGAGAATAAAACAATGGCAAGATATACAGGTCCAAAGACAAAAATCGCCCGTAAATTCGGGGAAGCCATCTATGGCGAGGACAAGGTTTTGGCAAAGAAGAACTACCCGCCGGGCCAGCACGGCCTGAACCGTCGTCGCAAGACATCGGAGTACGGTCTGCAGCTGCGCGAGAAGCAGAAAGCCAAATATACATACGGCGTGCTTGAACGTCAGTTCCGCAATCTGTTTGAGACAGCGGCCCGCACCAAAGGTATCACCGGTGAGGTTCTTCTTCAGCTTCTTGAGAGCCGTCTGGACAATGTGGTCTACCGTCTGGGCATTGCCCCGACCCGTCCCGCCGCACGCCAGATCGTGCTTCACAAGCACATCACAGTCAACGGTAAGGTTGTCAACATACCGTCTTATCGTGTAAAGGCCGGGGATGTGGTGGCTGTCCGTGAGAAATCGAAATCGCTCGAAGTGATTGCCGATTGTCTCGCTGGATTCAACCACAGCAAGTATCCCTGGATCGAGTGGGACGAGAGTGTGAAAGGCGGTAAATTCCTCCATACTCCCCAGCGCGAGGACATCCCTGAGAACATCAAGGAACAGCTTATCGTAGAGTTGTATTCTAAATAATAAAGGATAGAGACCCATGCCAATTTTAGCATTTCAGAAGCCCGAAAAGGTCATCATGCTGGAGGAGAGCAATTCTTACGGAAAGTTTGAATTCCGTCCTCTGGAACCGGGATATGGCCAGACAGTGGGCAATGCGCTCCGCCGCATACTGCTGTCTTCACTCGGCGGCTATGCCATCTGCTCGATCAGAATAGACGGAGTAGCCCACGAACTCGACACAATCCCCGGTGTGAAGGAAGATGTAACTAACATCATCTTGAATCTCAAACAGGTCAGATTCAAGCAGATCGTAGAGGACACCGACACTGAGAAGGCATTAGTCAACGTTTCGGGAATCGATGTGTTCAAGGCCGGCGATTTGGGTAAGGTGCTCAGCGGATTTGAAGTCCTGAATCCCGATCTGGTGATCTGCCATCTGGATTCATCGGCAAGCTTTCAGCTCGAATTCACAATCAACAAAGGGCGCGGTTGGGTTCCGGCCGACGAGAACCGTGAGCTTCTCGAAGGCGCCGATCCAAGCGTGATAGCCATCGACTCGATCTACACTCCGATCAAGAATGTGAAGTATGCGGTAGAGAATTTCCGTGTGGAACAGAAGACCGACTATGAGAAACTTCTGATCGAGGTTACGACCGATGGCTCGATTTCTCCGAAAGACGCGCTCAAAGAGGCAGCAAAGATCCTGATACACCATTTCATGCTTTTCAGCGATGAAAAGATGACGCTTGAGCAGCCCGCCGAGGCAGCCGGCGAGGAATTCGACGAGGAGGTACTCCACATGCGTCAGCTTCTCAAGAGCAAGCTGACCGACATGGCTCTTTCAGTGCGTGCGCTCAACTGCTTGAAGAGCGCTGAAGTGGAGACTCTCGGAGAGCTGGTGGTGTTCAACAAGAACGACCTCTTGAAATTCCGCAATTTCGGACGCAAGTCGCTGACAGAACTCGACAATCTGTTGGAAAGCCTGAATCTCTCCTTTGGGATGGACATTTCAAAGTATAAATTAGACAAAGATTAATCGACGATGAGACACAATAAAAAATTCAACCACCTGGGTCGCAAGAAGGCACATCGCGAGGCTCTGCTTTCGAACCTTACGATCTCTCTTATCATGCATAAGAGAATATTCACGACTTTGGCCAAGGCGAAAGCTCTCCGCATGTACTGCGAGCCTCTGATCAACCGCTCGAAGAAGGACGACATGCAGAACCGTCGCCTCGTCTTCAGCTATCTCCAGAACAAGGACGCTGTCAAGGAGCTTTTCGGCGTGGTTGCCGAGAAAGTTGCCGACCGTCCCGGCGGCTATACCCGCATTCTCAAGACCGGACACCGTCTTGGCGACAATGCCGAGATGTGCATGATCGAGCTTGTGGACTTCAACGAGGGTATGCTTGAGGCCAAGGATACGAAGAAAGCCAAGACAACACGTCGTTCGCGCCGCAAGAAAGCCGATGCCCCCGTGGAGGCACCCGCGGCCGAAACCACTGCAGCAGAGTAAATCCCATTTGAATATTGACAAGTGCGAGCGCGATTCCGGCCCTGTCCGGGGTCGCGCCATTATTCTTTCTTCTCATCCGGCTTATTGGGGATTGTCGGCGTGATCGACGGCATCCCGATATGAGTCTGTGTGGTAAACGCACTCTGAATTTTGAACCGAAAGATCTATTTTCACATTTCTATATCAGAAATACAATAAATAAGATATGATGGCAAAAAAAGCAATGCTCGTCATCCTCGACGGATATGGTCTCGGCGACCATAAGCGGGATGATGCAATTTTTAATACCCCGACGCCCTATATAGATTCTCTTATGGCTGATTATCCTCACTCAAGGCTTATGGCTTGCGGCGAGGACGTGGGTCTGCCGGAGGGGCAGATGGGCAACAGTGAGGTAGGACATCTCAACATCGGCGCAGGCCGCGTGGTGTATCAGGATCTGGTTAAGATCAACCGTTCGATAGCCGACGGATCAATCCGCACCAATCCGGAGATTGTCTCGGCTTTCTCCTACGCGCGCGATCATAACGTGCCTATCCATTTCATGGGGCTGACTTCGACGGGAGGCGTACATTCGTCGCTGGACCATCTGTATGCTTTGTGCGACATCGCCCGCGACTATAAGCTCGAGGATGTCTTTATCCATTGCTTCATGGACGGACGCGACACAGATCCCAAGAGCGGTGCCGGATTTCTTGCCGATGTCGCGAGGCATTGTGCGGAGTCGACCGGCAGGATAGCGTCCGTGATAGGACGTTTCTACGCTATGGACCGTGATCATCGCTGGGAGCGTGTGCGAGAGGCATACGATCTTCTTGTGAATGGAAAAGGAACCCCGGCCACCGACATGGTGAAGGCTGTGGAGGAATCCTATGCCGACGGGGTAACCGACGAGTTCATCAAGCCGATAGTCAATTCATCGTTCGACGGGCGTATAGGAGAGGGGCATGTGGTGATCTTCTTCAACTATAGGAATGACCGTGCGAAAGAGCTTACTACGGTTCTGACCCAGCATGAGGAGGATGGCATGAAGCCGATCGACGGGCTTCAGTATTACTGCATGACTCCTTATGACGCCTCGTTCAAGGGAGTCCACATCCTGTTCGACAAGGTGGACGTGGCAGACACGCTTGCCGAATATCTGTCGAAGCAGAACATGAAGCAGCTCCACATAGCGGAGACAGAGAAGTATGCCCACGTTACGTTCTTCTTCAACGGTGGCCGCGAGGCGGAATGGCCGGGCGAGGAACGCATACTTGTCCCTTCCCCCAAGGTGGCCACCTACGATCTGAAGCCTGAGATGAGCGCTCACGAGGTTACGGAGAAGCTTGTGGCTGAGATCGACAAAGAGAAATTCGACTTCATCGTGGTCAATTTCGCCAACGGCGATATGGTGGGACACACGGGTGTTTATCCCGCTATCCAGAAGGCTGTCGAGACCATAGACTGTTGTGTCCGCGATGTGATAGAGGCTGGCAAGGCTCACGGCTACGAGTCGATAATCATAGCCGACCATGGCAATGCCGACCATGCTCTTAACGAAGACGGGACACCCAATACGGCTCACTCGCTCAATCCCGTGCCGTTCATCTATGTGTCGGGCAATAAGGAAGCGAAAGTGTCTGACGGGCGTCTTGCCGACGTAGCGCCGTCGATCCTGCACATCATGGGATTGCCCAAGCCTGCGGATATGACAGGAGAGAATCTGATAGGGTAAGAGTCTGGTTGACCAGACGGCGATGAAAACGGGGACGTTTCAGAAAAACTGAGGCGTCCCCGTAGTCTGTATCCTGGCCAATTTCAGAACGGTTTGCGGTATTTGTCGGCACCGGCCTCGGTTGAGGCCTCCTCGAGGATAGAGATGTAGGAAGTGTAGCGGCTTTCCGATATGTAATGGTCGGCCACGGCTTGCTCCACGGCGCATCCCGGTTCACCGCAATGGCGGCAGTCTCCGTAGCGGCAATCCCGTCCGAATCTGAAGATCTCCGGAAAATAATGGGACACTTCCGCCGGTTTGAAATCGATGGTGCCGAACCCCTTCACTCCCGGAATGTCGATTAGGTCTCCACCGTCAGGGAGAGGGATCATCTCGGAGAATGTGGTGGTGTGCATTCCTGTGTGGTGAATGCTTGAAATCTCCCCGGTGCGCAGCTCCGCGTCCGGGACAAGCGCGTTTATGAGACTTGATTTGCCAACCCCGCTGTTTCCAGCCAGAAGAGTGATCCGGTTTCGGAGGCATTCCCGCAATTCTCCTATGCCGGTGCCGGTTGTGGCGGAGATGATGAAAACCTTGTAGCCGATTGATGAGTATAGATTGGCGATCGCTGAGGCATATTCGCTGTCATCGTCGTCCCACGTGTCGCATTTGTTTATTACAAGGATTGCAGGCACGGCGTATGCCTCGGCTGTGGCAAGAAATCTGTCGATGAAAGTGGTGGTGGTGGCCGGATTTCTCAGGGTCGCCACCAGGACAGTCTGGTCAATGTTGGCCGCGAGGATGTGGGATTCCTTTGAAAGGTTTGATGCCCGGCGGATTATGTAGTTTCTCCTGGGTTCGATGCCTGTTATGAAGTCGGCGTCGTCGGCGGCTTCGGCTACGGTTACTATGTCTCCGACGGCCACGGGATTTGTGGTGCGTATTCCTTTAATCCTCAGATTTCCCTTGATGCGGCAATTGGCCAGTCTTCCGTCGTCGAGCCTTACGGAGTATGCGCTGCCTGTGTTGCGCACCACGGTGCCTTTGCCGATCAATCTTACCGGCTGTGGGTCAGGATTGTCTTTTTTCTGTTTCTTTGCCATAGATTCTATTGCAAAGTTAACAAATAATCCCTAATGCCGGTTAACAAAAGAGAGGTTAAGGTTGTTTAAAACTAAAAGACGCAGAGCGTGGCTCCGCTTTTCTATTATAGATAATAATGATTTAATCTTAAGGTAAAATGAATATCGAAACAATTGGCACATGGGCCGGGGAAGTCTATAAGGCTCTCGAAGAATGCCCGTCAAGAACAATGAGTCTGAAAGAACTGAAAAAAGCTACAAAACTGAAGAAAGACTTCCTGATGGCGGCTTTCGGCTGGCTCGGTCGTGAAGGTAAAATCTCTGTTTCAGAAACCGACGACGATATTGTCGTCGCACTTGTCTGAAAGACGTTCCGTCGATAGACGGAGATTGTTTTTACGGTCTGCAATGGATTTGATCCGTTTGCAGGCCGTCTTTTTTAACGCGTGTCCATGACAGATGACAAGAGATAATTCGGAGATATTTGCAAAATGTCATGGTGCCCGCATCACTCCTTCCTCATAACGAGAAATTTATCTCAAAGATACACCGCCGGGATTTTCACGTTTATTATTAAACAAGCTCTTAATATCGGGACTTTATGAATGTTTGGCTGTCGCTATGGCTATTGGAGTGGTGATAAATCAGGATAATGCTTTGTTTTCTATCTGCGGAAAGGCACGGGCCATATAACCCTTACGGGCACTGGCTGTCCGTTGATCTTCCCGGGAGTCCACGAAGGCATCGCGGCGAATATGCGCAGGGCCTCCTGATTGAGCGATGATTCCACCCCTTTGAGGATCTTGATATTGCTTACCGATCCGTCTGTGTTGATTACGAAAGAGCATGTAACACGTCCCTGAATCCCTTTTTTATATGCCTCGGCAGGGTATTTCCGTGTTTCGTTGATGAATCCGACCAGTTTTGAATTTCCGCCGGGAAACACGGGTTTCTCGCTGACGAAATCATATTCATATACTTCTTTATAGATGGTCTGGCCGTTGGACCGGCCGCAGTTGATCCTGCAAGTCTGTGCCGTTGCCGGCTGGACCACAGCCATCAGGCATGGAAAAAGAAACAGAGGCGTTAGCAATAGGCGTGCCATATCATGGGGTCGGTGCGTCGGATGGTGTTATGATTGTTATAGATGGGCCGGATTCCTCGGACCGGTGTCGGCCGGACACTCAAAGAGCGTGGCCGATCCGCTGAATCGCGATGCAAATATAGCCTTAAATAAGGAATCTGCCAAGCTCAGATGGTTGTATTACATCAACTTTAAGGTTGTTTTACTTTTTTTTACACTTAGGATCTGTCGTCTGCGGGTGGAAAGAGCGGGCTACACAATAAGGGTCTGGCGTGAACGTTATAAAAGAGATATGAAGCGATTTCGACATACCCTTATCGCGTTGGCTGCCTTGGCAGCCGGAGTCCCTGGATTGCGGATGCAGGCGCAGTATGGCCGTTCGGTATATAATTTTCTTGAGATACCGACTTCGGCTCATGTATTCGCACTGGGAGGGACCAATGTCGCGCTGATCGACGACGACATAACTCTTGTGGATCAGAATCCGGCGTTGCTCGGTCAGGAGATGGACATGCAGCTCGGCTTCTCATACATGCTGCACATGCAGACATCAAATTTCGCGTCGGTCCGGTTCGGTATGGCGGCCGGAGAGCGGGGAGCGTGGGCGGCCGGAATACGCTATCTGAACTACGGGAGTTTCCGCCAGACTGAAGCCGACGGAACCGAAGGGGGATCGTTCAAGCCTCAGGACATAGTGTTTGAGGGCTCGTATTCCCACGATTTCACCGACCGTCTGCGCGGCGGGATCAACATGAAGATGGTCTACAGCAATTATGAGATCTATTCTGCATTCGCCATGGCTGCCGATGTCGGCGTCAATTACTACAATGAAGAGAAAGATCTCTCGCTGTCGCTGGTGTTCAAGAATATGGGCGGGCAGCTGAAGCGTTTCGACAAATCCTATGACCGTCTTCCGTTCGACATCCAGGCCGGCTACATGCAGTCGCTGGGCACGTCTCCGATAAGCATAGGGATCACGGCTACCAACCTTGTGAGATGGAAGATGCCTTATTATTCCCACAAGAAGGATTCCGAGGAGATAGAACTCAAGCAGAACTTCATATCGAATCTGTTCCGCCATCTTATCTTTGGCCTGCAATACAGCAACGAGAAATTTTATCTGGCTCTTTCCTACGACTACAAGACGGCCACCGACATGGCTACGTTCCAGCGTAATTTCTTTTCGGGATTCAAGGTAGGCCTCGGTCTTAAGGTCAAGTCGTTCGCATTTGGAGTGGCCTACGCCATGCCCCACAAGAGCGCCTCCAACCTCATGGTCAATCTCACGACGGATCTTTGGGAACTGACGCACTGATGGCCCGATATTAAACAGGTTCTAAAAATCCTGTGAAAATTATTGAAAAATGAGGCGGTTATATTTTTGCGGGTCGGATAAAATTTGCTAACTTTCCCATCTTTGACACCTTATAGGAGATAAAACCGACATTATCGTCTGA
>CAJUSZ010000007.1 GCA_910589425.1 uncultured Muribaculaceae bacterium
TTATCTCAAAGATACACCGCCGGGATTTTCACATTTATTATTAAACAAGCTCTTAATTAAAAATACGATTGAAAATCGGATTTTTTGCGCAAAAGAATTCCGGGGGAGATGCTTGGTGAGCTTCTCCCCCGGTTTAAGAGCTTGTCTATATTATTTCTCAGATGTTGTCTTCCATCGGCATGAAATGCTGATAGGGATGATAGCATGCCGGACATTTTGCCGGTGGCTCGGTGCCCTCGAAGATATAGCCGCATACCTGACATTGCCATTTGATCGGCTTCTCACGTTTCCATACCGTATCCTTTTCGATACGCTCCCGCATTTCGTTGAACCGCGCCTCGTGGTGGGATTCAACCTCGGCAATGGCACGGAAGCGTGCGGCGATCTCTACAAAACCTTCCTTCTCGGCCACCTTGGCGGCATTCTGGTAAGCCACCACGCCTTCGGCCTGCTCTTCGGCGGCGGCCACTTTCAGATTCTCGGCGGTGGTGCCGATGATTCCGGGATCGATATTGGCCGGAGTGGTCGTGACGCCACCCTCGGTCAGATATTTGAAGAATATTTTGGCATGGTGGAGTTCGTTGGCGGCAGTTTCGTTGAAAATGTCGGAATATTGGAAGTAATTCTCTTTCTTGGCCTGCTGGGCATAGAAAGTATAGCGCGAGTATGCGCAGGATTCTGCTACGTAGGAATTGGCAAGGTTCACCTCGGTCTTGGTGCCCTTGATGCTTTTTGGTGTGTCTGACATAATAATGAGATTAAGTTATAGTTTTATCTAAGAAACAAAATTGTAAGAACAAAGTTTGATCCGGGAATGACAATTGATGTCCGGGGGATAGTGCTTGGGACTGTGAGACACAGCGACAGGAACGACATCACCTCTATATATACGCGCGAGCGCGGGCGTCTGGCCGTGGCCACGCCCGCCGGCGGCGGCCGCACGGCGCGGATGAAGCGCGCGTCGCTGATGCCGCTTTCGTTGGTGGAGGCCACTCTCTCCGGAAGCGCCGGGGGGGAGATATGGCGTCTGTCGCATCTTTCCCTGTCGTCGCCCTGGCGGGATCTCTATTCCGATCCGGTGAAAATGTCGGTCGGGATGTTTGTGGCGGAGTTTCTGGGCAAACTTGTCCGCGACGCCGGTCCCGATGTCCGCCAGTGGGACTATGTGGTCTCGTCGCTCAAGCTGCTGGATGCGGAGAGCAACCGTCTGAGCGTGGCAAACTTCCCGGTGATCCTGCTCTCGTCGCTGGCCGCATTCGCAGGGATCATGCCCGACGTATCCGGGTGGCCGGCCAGCAGAGTGTTCGACATGCGTGCCGGCCAGTATGTCGGCGGGGAGCCGGGCCATCCGGACACCCTGCGTGGCGACGCGGCCGGAGCCGTGAGGCTTCTCAGCCGGCTGACGTTCGCATCCGGGAGCCGTCTGCGTCTCAGCCGCGTGGAGAGGCAGGAGATCCTCGGCCAGCTGCTGCGCTACTATTCGATCCATCTCCCCGGGGTGGCCGGAATGAAATCCCCGGCAATACTGCGGGATGTACTCGGGTGAGAATGCACAAAATATAAAAATCTGTGCATTTCCGGGTAAAAAATTTCCGTAATTGAAAAATAATAGTTTACTTTGCAGTCTGAAAACAGAGAAAATTAAGTATTAACACGTAAATTAGACTATCATGACCAACAACGAGATCGAACAGAAAGTGAAGGAAATCATCGTTGACAAGCTGAGCGTGGAGGCCAACGAGGTAACTCCCGCCGCTGAATTCAGCAAGGATCTCGGCGCCGATTCTCTCGACACCGTAGAGCTTATCATGGAATTCGAAAAGGCTTTCGAAATCACAATCCCCGACGAGGACGCTGAAAAGATCACAACTGTCGGCGACGCCATCTCTTACATCGAGGCTCACCAGAAGTAAAAATAGTTTCCTGAGCGGATTCCCGGTTTTACGGCATCAGCCGTCAGACCAATCGGATTCTGCATCGGGACAACCTCTCCTTAACGGACAGAATAGACCGCGGCAACGGAAAGGAAGCCGATAGCGAGTGCTTCCTCCGTGGCCCCGGATCCGGCATTCTGCTCCACGCGCATCGACTGAAGTGCGCGGCCCGTCCGGACGCGGACTGTCTGGACAGCCAAAACAATCAAACAGAACGACATCCAAATTTCCAGCGCAATTATGGAATTGAAAAGAGTTGTAGTGACCGGTATGGGCGCATTGTCGCCGATCGGCAACGACGTTGAAACTACGTGGCGCAACGCCAAAAACGGCGTGAGCGGCGCGGGACCGATCACACATTTCGACGCGGCATTGTTTAAGACCCAGTTCGCCTGCGAGGTGAAAGACTTCAGACCCGAAGATCATTTCGACCGCAAGAAAGCGCGTACTCTCGACCTGTATGCAATGTATGCCCTTGTGGCCGCCGACGAGGCCATCAAGGATTCAGGACTCGACGACGAGGGTCTCGACAAGAACCGTATCGGCGTGATTTTCGCCGCCGGAATCGGCGGTCTCCACACTTTTGAGGAGGAAGCGGGATATTACGCTGTCAACCAAGAGAAAGGGCCGAAATACAATCCTTTCTTCATTCCGAAGATGATTGCCGATATCGCGGCCGGACAGATCTCGATCGACCACGGATTCAGAGGTCCCAATTTCGCTACCGTCTCAGCGTGTGCATCATCCAACAACGCCATCATCGACGCGTTCAACTATATCCGCCTCGGAATGGCCGACGCCATCGTGGCCGGCGGTGCAGAAGCAGCGGTCTTCCCCGCTGGAGTGGGCGGTTTCAATTCGATGAAGGCGCTTTCCACACGCAACGATGATCCGGCGACCGCATCCAGACCTTTCAGCGGATCGAGAGACGGATTCGTGATCGGCGAAGGCGCTGCCGCCCTCGTCCTCGAAGAGCTTGAACACGCAAAAGCACGCGGAGCGAAGATATATGCCGAAGTGGCCGGCTGCGGACTCAGCGCGGACGCATACCATATCACGGCCACACATCCCGAAGGACTCGGTGCGCGTCTCGGAATGGAGAATGCGCTCAAGGATGCGGGAATGAAGCCCGAGGATATAGACTATATCAACCTCCACGGAACTTCGACTCCTGTCGGAGACATAGGCGAGGCAAAAGCCATCAAGGAAGTCTTTGGCGATCACGCCTACAAGATGAACCTCAGCAGCTCCAAATCGATGACAGGCCATCTGCTCGGGGCAGCCGGTGCCATAGAGGCCGTGATCAGCGTGAAGGCTATGGAGGAGGGGATAGTGCCCCCGACCATCAACCACACCGAGGGCGACGAGGATCCCGAGGTGGACTACAAGATGAACTTCACCTTCAACAAAGCACAGGAGCGTGAACTCAACGCCGTGATGTCTAACACATTCGGCTTCGGAGGCCACAACGCCACGATCATTCTCAAGAAATATAAGGACTGAACATCTTTGGCGGCGCTCCGGCACGACCGGCAGAAGTCCGACCGTCACGCTCCGGACAAGAATACGCCGGATGCAAAATATACGGTCCGCGGATTGACTACTGGTTCAATTCGCGGATCTGCTTATTATCAGACATGCCAAAACAAAAACCGACTTTTATGAAAAAATTCATTCTCTTTGCAGCAATCGCGGCCGTGTCGGCTGCCCCGCTTCATGCACAGCTCTCCCAGGGAGACGCCATAGTGGATCTCGGAATCGGTGTCGGATGCGCCGAGACAGCCGGCGAATCCAAGGCTATGTTCACCCAGCGGCTCGGTGCCGAGTGGATCGTCAAAGACAATCTGTTCTCGCTCGGTTCGTGTGATTTCTCGCTCGGCGTGGGCTTTCAGATCGACAATGCCGTGGGTGCAAGATATTCCGGACTGATCACGGGAAGCTACGACTACACTTATTCCTACACGATCCGCAAGGAAACCACCAACCATAACCGCCCGTCGTGGACCACCGAGACCCACACAGGCTCGCGCAAAGGAACCGGAATGGCCACGACCGATGTTACGCGCGACAATATCGACTTCATGCCCACCGTCTCGCTTCACGGCAGCATAATCCCGAAGCTGGATCTCTACGCCACTTTCGGACTCGGTTTCGGCGTGATGACCAACTCCACGTCGAATTATGAGGCCACCGAGGTTTATGTGCCGGGCGTAGGACTTGTAGGCGGATTCGAGTCGAAAGACTATACAAAGGAAAGCACGGTCAACGGCAAGATATGGAAATGGTCGGGCGGATACAACGACATTGACCATGCCGAATGGAATAGAAAACCATATAAGTCGAAGGCAGTGTTCGCATGTTCGTTCCATATAGGCGCAAGATATTTCATCAATGACAACTGGGCCGTCAACGCGCAGTTCGGACTTGTTGGAGCCGATGTGAACAGCACTTACGGCAATTCCTACAATATCCTCTCTGTAGGCGCTTCATATAAATTCTGACCGCGAATATGTCCCGACTGTCCCTTTGGTGGCTTCTGGCCGGAGCAATGATCGCGGCGCTGCTCGGATCATGCACCAAGAATGAGTTTACCGTCGAATTCAGGCTCGATCCGAAAGTGAGCGGAAACTACCGCCTTGTCTATTACGCTTCCGACAGCCGCACCGGATTCATGATGGAGACGCTCGCTCCGGTGGAACACGGAGCGGCCGAGGCCAAGTGCATCACCCGCAACCCGACACTGGTGTTCCTCTATCAGGGCAACGGGCAGACACCGGCGGCTGTCTTCTATGCCGAGCGGGGCGACCGGATAGAGATTACGGGGAAGTCGGACGATCCGGAGTCGTGGCAGATAGGAGGAGACAAGATCAACACCCGTTGGTCCGAATGGCGCAATGCCAATCTCGCCGCGTTGTGTTCCGGCGATCCTAAGCGTATCAATGACGCCGTGGCCAAGTTTGTGGCCGCCGACAGGGATTCGCGTCTCGCCCCGCTGATATTGCTAACAACCTACGACCGCCGTGCTGACCACGAGGATTTTCTGAAACTTTGGAACTCAATCCCGGAGAAAACGCGCTCCGAGGAGCTGATTCAGCTTGTGGCGGCGTCCGACGTGCTTTCAGGCGGGAAGATCGGACGGGGGCAGAAACTGGAGCGGATGAAGCTTCATGCGATGGGCGATTCGCTTGTGGAATATAACCCTTCGGAACATGCCGTTTCGGTGTTGTATTTCAACCGGAACAACAATCAGACCTCGCGTGCCGACATCGACACGCTCCGGCGTCTCGCGGCTGGAAAAGATTTTGCCGGCAAAGGTCGTGTGGTGGCCATTTCGTTCGATCCCGATTCCGTGGCATGGCTCACACGCGCCCGGGGAGATTCGATAGCCGGTGCCCTGCATGCCTGGCTTCCGGCGGGTGAGGCATCCGGAATCGCGATGCGTCTGGATGTGGCCCGCACCCCCTGGTTCATCGTCTCCGACCGTTCGGGACGGCGTCATTATTCAGGCGACGACGCAGGCCGTGCGGCAGTGGCCGCCCGCCGGCTGGCACGATGACCAAAACTCACTGAACCATCACTTTCACTTGCAAACAGATGCTAACCAAAGTTTTCTCAGCCTCGATAGAGGGGATAGACGCGTTTCCGATCACGATTGAGACTGTCGTGGAGCGCGGAGTCAGTTTCACAGTAGTCGGCATGGCCGATACTGCTGTTAAGGAGGCGTATCAGCGCATTGTCTCGGCTCTGGCGCAGAGCGGGATCACGTTTCCCCACCGCCGCACCGTGATCAATCTCGCTCCGGCCGACATAAGGAAAGAGGGAGCGTCGTTCGACCTGCCTATGGCGCTCGGCATCCTTGCCTCAAATGAGCTTGTGGACGGCTCCGTATTGAAAGACTACATGATCACCGGAGAACTATCGCTCGATGGATCTGTGCTTCCCGTCAGGGGTGTGCTTCCGATAGCCATCAAGGCGCGGGAACTCGGATTCAGAAGGCTGATCGTGCCCAAGGCCAATGTTACGGAGGCTGCCGTGGTCAACCGCATCGAGGTCTTCGGCGTGGATAACCTTACAGAAGCGGTGGATCTGATCAACGGGAAGAGCGACGCCGCTCCTTTTGTGATCAACACACGTGAGCTTTTCGCGCGTGGCGCGCAGGATTTTGATTTCGATTTCTCGGAAGTGAAAGGGCAGGAGGCTGTGAAGCGTGCATTTGAGGTGGCTTGCGCCGGCGGCCACAATATTCTCCTTGTAGGATCTCCCGGATCGGGAAAGTCGATGATGGCCAAGCGTCTGCCCTCTATCCTGCCACCGCTGACCATGCAGGAGGCACTGGAGACCACAAAGATCCATTCCGTGGCAGGGAAGCTCGCCAAAGGAGCGATGCTGATGACCAGACGTCCTTTCCGCACTCCTCACCACACGGTGTCGCCCGTGGCTCTCGTCGGAGGAGGAACAAGCCCGCAGCCCGGAGAGATATCGCTTGCCAACAACGGAATCCTCTATCTCGACGAGTTCCCCGAATTTTCAAGGCAGGTTCTCGAAGTGATGCGCCAGCCCCTCGAGGACCGCTGCATAACTGTGTCGCGGGCGAAATACACCGTAACGTATCCGGCGTCATTCATGCTCGTGGCCTCGATGAATCCATGTCCTTGCGGATACTACGGCCATCCTTTGAAACGATGCACATGTATGCCCGGACAAGTGGCAAAGTACATGAACCGCATCTCCGGACCGCTTCTTGACCGCATCGACATCCAGATCGAGGTGCAGCCTGTGGCGTTCGACGAGATGGCTACTTCAGTCCCGTCGGAGAGCAGCGCATCGATACGCGAACGTGTGATAGCCGCGCGGGAGATACAGCAGAAGCGTTATGCCGGCGAAAAGGGGATATATTGCAATGCACAGATGAATTCCCGGCTGCTGCATCAGTATGCCTGGCCCGACCCCAAAGGAATGGCGAAGCTCAAGGAGAGGATGGAGCGTCTCAACATGTCGGCCCGGGCGTTCGACCGGATACTGCGCGTGGCCCGCACGATAGCGGATCTTGACAGCAGTCCCGGAGTGGAGTCCCGCCATATCTCCGAGGCTATAGGCTACCGCAGCCTCGACCGTTCCTGAGCCGCAGGAAAAATACGGGCGGGACGCGGAAGTTTCCAGAACTTCCGCGTCCCGCGTTAATGAAAGTGGCGTGGGCCTCGGTTATCTCAGGATCGCTTTTCTGACGCTCTTATGGCCTGAAGCGGTGGTCGTGATCACGATAGCGATCTGGCCCGGAGCGGGATTCTCGAGGCGCAGACCGTCGAGAGTCATGAATTCCTGCGAGACTATCTCGTCATATTCCAGTGTCTCTGTTCCGTCGGATTCGTGGTATACGGAATGGATCGGATAGATGTTGAAATAGTTTCCTGCCGAGAGACGGAGCATGTTGTCGGCGTCTGTTTCCGACGCGAGGGCGAGCAGACCGTTGTCCTTGATCTCGAAACCCTTGTCGCTGTCGAGAGAGCCGGTGATCTCAGTCATGTTGTTGAAAGGATAGAAGCCTCCGGCATAGATGGTGCGGATCGACTGGTTTTCGGGAATGACAAGATAAGTGGCGGCTGCCGTGCGCACGTTTGCATTTTCTGCAAGAGCTTTGGGCATAGGGTAGTAGCCTTTCTCGAATGTGAATGTTCCGGCGAGCTTTTCGATAGCCTTGCCTCCGGTGAGCGCCGCTGTAGTCATGGCCACGGTGGCGGAGTCGGGCGATACGTAGTCGTTTGTGCCGGTTGTGGTGCCGAGCAGCGTAACGACCGCATTGAGCGTCGTGTCGCAATAGTTGGCGTCGAAATCTCCCTGGGGATTTCCATTCTTGAAGTAGCGCCATCCGATGAGGCTGCTGATGTTTGTCTGCTTCGCACCGCCTTTCACGAGGATCTGGCCGGCGTTGAAAGTACGGTTGACGGAGGACACGCCTGTGGAGTTTGTGGTTTGTCCGCATATTCCGCCGATGCTGTTGATGTCGGAGCTTGTCTGGTCAACGTCGATCATTATCGGGCCGAAGTTGGCGCAGTCCTCGATTGTGCCGGTGTTGACGGCCGCGATGCCACCGGCGCGGTTCACAGGCTCCTTGGCTGCTACGAGACTGTTGAAGCGGTCGATTGTGATGCTTCCGGTATTGACGCAATTTACGATCTTGGCGTCAGTGTGGTTGTTCCATGAGGCGATGCCACCCACGTAGTCCCAGTTTGAATGGATCGATCCGAAGAATGTGGAATTGGATATTGTCAGCGGGTATTCTATGTTATATCCGAATATTCCGCCGCAATAGCGGGAATAGGATGTGATCCTGGCGCCTACGTGGCAGTTGTCTATGACTGCGCTCCCGGCAAGGGCACCGGCGATGCCGCCCATGCAGCCTATGCCTGAGATCTTGCATGTCTCGTCGAGAGTGAGATTGCGTATTTCCGCGCCCTGCCCGAGCGATCCGAAGAATCCGGTGTTGTGGTATGAACCGGCCGTGTAGGGAAGCGCGTCGCCGGCTTCGTTGAATTTCACGGTGTTCAGGTCAAGGTTGCTGATCTTGTGGCCGTCGGCGTCGAAAATGCCGTCGAAATGGAAGTTTTTCTGAGGGTTGGTGTTGCTGAGGAGGTCAGCGCCGGATCCGATCCCTTTGAATTCTTTGGCTGCGCTCATGTCGATGTCGGCTGTCATCTTGAAACGGTCGCCGCTCCAATGGTAGCGTGCTTCGTTGCAGATCGCTGCGAGAGCCATGATGTCGTCGGCGTTTGCGATCACGTATGGATCTGCCTCCGATCCGGTTCCCTTGAAGGGGATGGCGAAGGTTGTGAGCGGGAGGGAACGGCTGTAGCTGCCTTTGTTGAGAGTGAGGACGGCAGTCGCGATCGTGTCGCCGGGATTGGCCTTGATCGAGTTGCCGGTTATCTCGAAGCATCCGTCGGCTTCGGCGAACGACGCGCTGATTCCGGCTACGGCATTGCTGATCGTGGCTGTTCCTCTGAAAAAGTTTGCGTTCTCATTTTCAGGCAGGAGAATATATGTGGCGGCAGCGTCGCGCAGTTCGGCGTAATCGAGTGTGGCGGGCAGGGGATAGAATCCTTTCTCGGCCTTCCATGTGCCGTTCAGATCAGCCGGCAGGGTGCCTGATGTGAGTTCCGCTGTCGTGAGCGTGTAGACTCCGGCGGCCGGTGTCGCTCCGGCTCCGGATGCGAGGAAATTGCTGTTCAGCATCTGTGAGTCGTAGTAGCAGGCGTCGATCTCATCCAGCTTGGTTGTGGCGGCTGTGCCTGTGGAGCCGAGAATGTTTCCGTTTGTCTTCGTGTAGGAATCGACCGCGCCTACATTGAGAGCGAACATGATCTCTCCCTTGCCTGAGCTTTTGGTGGCATTGCCGGCTATGCCTCCGGCCTCACCTTTGGCGGCCCAGATGTCGCCGGCGTTGAAGCAGTCGGTCAGCGCGGTTCCGCCCATGCTTCCGACTATGCCGCCGATCTTTACCTGGACAAGCGTTCCGGCCGCCTCGTTGATCTGGTGGCCGGAGATCTTGCCCGTGTTGGCGCATCCGGAAATGGTGCCGAATGTGGCGAGGCCTGTGATTCCTCCAGCCATAGAGTGGTTGCAGACCACCTCGCCGGCGTTAAAGCAGTTGCGCACGGTGGCGGGCTTGCCGGATGCCGTGGTTACGACCTCGCCGGCGATTCCACCGGAAGTCTGGTAGTAGGAGATCACTTTGCCGAAGTTGACGCAGTTTTCCACAGTCGCTCCTCCGGCGACATATCCTGCCACACCTCCGACGGCCTTTACGGCTTTCACCGTGCATGATCCGTCGATGATCAGGTTCCGAACCTGGGCGCCGTCGTTGAGGCGTCCGAAGAACCCGATGAACTGGCGGCTCTGTCCGACACCCCATTTGGTGATGGCTTTGCCGGCGGCGTCGTAGGCCACTCCGTCGATCGACATGTTGAGGATACGGTGTCCCTGGCCGTCGAAAATGCCCTGGAATCCGTAGGTGGCAGCAGAGGCCACGCCTTCGGGTGCGGTGCCGATTCCGAGGAATGTGGAGTCGTTCTCAAGGTCGATGTCGGCTGTGAGCCGGAAATACTTTCCTGCGTAATGTCCGGCGTTGGCCACGGTAGCGTTGTTGCACGCTGCTGCGAGTTGCAGCACATCAGCCTTTGTGGAGACGATGTAGGGATCAGTCTCCGATCCGGAACCGGCCAGTGTCAGGGCCGGATCGGCGGCGTGGGCGGCAAACGCGGCAGCCGCCGACATGATGATCAGATTAAGTTTTTTCATAAGGTAAACTTTTGGATGGATAATTGATTTTTGCTGCCACGTACGGGCAGTCTGGATAAATTCGGATATAAAAGAAATACAGCCCGGCAGACTTGATGTTTGCCGGGCTGTGGTAGGGTCAGTTTTCTATTGCGAGTTTTACGGGATGTGTGCATTGGTCTGTCGTGATGATGTAGACACCCTGCGGAAGCATGATTGTCTCTCCGCCGCAGACAGATTCCCGCTCAAGCACGATGCGTCCTGAGATGTCGAACACTTTCAGTCCTGTGTGTTCCGAGTCGAGCATGACCACGAATCCGCCGGGGACAGAACCGATGGTGAAAGGCTGGGCGGTGGCTGTCTCAACCGCAGTTACACCGGCTCCTACCTGAATCGAGTTGGATGGTTCGGAGAGTATGCCGAGGCGTGAGGACTGCACGGTGTAGGACTCGGCCACATCGATGTCGCGGTCTTCGATCAGAAGATAATTGAGATCGGATGTGAGAGTCTGTGCCTGCGGTCCGTCGGCGGTGTAGCGCACGCGGGTTACCACGTAGAAGTCCACCACTTCCTCGCTCTCCTCCCAGTTGGCCTGATAGCTGTCGTCGGAAATGTTGGTGGCCGGGAGCGCAACCGGCGTTGTGAGCGTCGGAACCTCGAAAGCCTCACCCTGGAGCGTTACGGCCACATCCTGCGAAAGATCGAGTCCGCCGTCGTAGAGACGGAGTGTGGCGGTGTGTTTGCCTACGGATGTCGGTCTGTATTCCACCTGAAGCATGTAGATGTCGGAGGAATTGATCTGCGCTGCGGGGATTGTGTTCGTGGGGATATAGAACATGCCTCTGTCGGCTCCGGATATTCTCACACTCAGTGCGCTCGTGAGGTTGTTGCCATCTATTTCCAGAGGCATCACCACGGTGTGGCCTTTGGCCGCCTCTCCGAAGTCGAGAGCTGTGCCGTTGACGGGACGCACGATCTCCGGATCGCCGGTTACGGGAGGAGTTACGATTCCGCCCTGTTCCTTTATGTAGAAAGTCTCGGTGGTTCTCGATCCCCAGATATATTCCGCAAGCTCGGGAAAGTCCACAAACGGGTTTCTGTTGCCCTGATATTTCTCAACCTCGTCGTTGCGCACGGTCTCCTTCTGGTCGACAGGGTCCTCGCGCGCCCACTGGAGAAGCATCTCGTAAGCCCAGGGCTGGAGTGTGGGCCATGTGTTCTGGCGGTACATGTAGTTGACCACCCAGGGGAGATCGTCGTAGACCAGAGCCATGTAGAAGAATCCGCGTGCGAAGTCTCCCTTGTATTCGTCGGCCGGTTCGAAGACATTGCCCGATCCGCCGCCGTAGCCGGTAACGGCCGGTCCTACCTTGCTGACTCCGTTGTCGAAAGTGGTGGATTTGCAGATGCCGAGAGGATAGTTGAGCTTGGCCTGGTTTGCAGGGCCGTCGGATGGATACAGATTCCACATGTCGCTGTAGGCCGGGGTGTATTCCACATCCCCGTTTTTCTTCCACCACGATTTGGGCACCGAATGCTCGCGCTGCATCTTGTTGGCCCTGAAACTTGTGAGTCCGTTCTGTCCGGAACGGATCAGATAGATGTTGTCGCTATACATGTCCCACCAGCGTTTGCAGCCGTTGTAAAGGTCGGGATATACGTCGGAATACTGCCAGTAGTTTGGCAGGTCAGTGTAGCCGAGTCTGGTGTGGGTCTGCACGCATGTCTTAGCCGCCGCTTTCAGGCTTTCCTTTTTCTGGCCGTCCATCTTGTCGTAATACCCGGGCTTGAACGTGGCTGAAGCCAGTCCGCAGGATATTGTGGCCAGGATGAGAGTGATAAGTAAATGTTTCTTCATAAAGTATGTTTTAAGATTACGTAGCCTTTTTTCACAAGAAAGTCTTGGATAAAAAGACCGCCGCTGACGGAAGTGATTTCCACCAGCGGCGGGATCATTATCAGATTCAGTTTATCTCTTCGTATTCAGTGATGCTCTTGAGACCGGGCAGACCGAAATACTTCTCGATGTTGCCTTTGATCTTGACATGCTTGAGGTACATGCCGGGGTTCTGGCGGAGACCAAGCGCTTCGCGCAATGCTCCGGTCGGAACCTGGACAGGGATCGTGGTCTCCTTGGTGTTGGCAGCGGCTGTGGCTCCGAGAAGGATGTTGGATCCGCTGTAGCCGGTTGTGCCGCTGTCTTCGATTCCTGTAACATCGTTGGTGAACTTCCATTCCTGCGGGTTGCCGGCCTTGACGAAGCCTACCACCCATCCTTCGATCCACACGCCCTGTGTGGCGCCTGTCGGATTGGAGACGTATGCGATGCTGTAGGGATTCTCTTTCGTGCCGTCGCCTGTGGTCCCGGGATTGTCGCCGCCTCCGATTGTCAGGCCGTCGATCCAGAACTCAGTGGCCGCGCCGGTGTTGCCTGTCAGGCCGATCATTCCGTCGGTCGAGGCGAATGTGCCGTAAGCCTTGATCTGTTTGCCGAGGTTGGACGCGTTGTCGGCGAGGTTGCCGTATTTACGCAGGTCGCTGCCCTGGGCGAGAGGGAGAATGACGCATTTTGTGAAGTCGCGGGTGTCGGCTGTCGGTGCGATGATGAGATTGTTGTCGGTAGGATCGGCCGCTGTCCAGTCGATGTCGTCGTTGGATGTTACGGTCTGTACGCCGATCTTACGGGCGCCCACTATGTAGCCGCCCACCCATCCGGCCGCGCCGGTGTTGGCCAGAGAGATAGCCTCCTCCACGGAATAAGGCTCGGATTCGGTGCCTTTCGAGTCGAAGATGCAGTCGGCTGTGGAGCGGAGAATGAGCTGCCACGAACCGTTGAAGTAAGAGAGCAGACCGCGCACGTTGCCTGTGCCCTCGGGGAGGGTCTGGTTGTAGAACGAAGCGTAGCCCGAGTTGCGGACTATGATGGTCTGTCCTGTAGCGTCAATCAGATTGCGGCTCGCATTGGCCTCGTAGGGAGCGAAAGTCTCTTTGCCGCCATCCTCGAATCTTACATTCTGAAGCTCTACGAGCTGGCTCTGCATGGCCCGGATTGTCTCGGGGGTGTTGCAGCCGTTGATCTGGGCTATCGAGGCTTTGATGCAATACATCGATCCGTCGGTCGGATAGTCGGATCCGAAAGGAATGTAGGTTACGTCCGTGCGGGGATTTCCGCTGAGCTGCACGCCGTTTTTGAAGAGCTGGTAGCTCATGAAGCTCACCTGCTGGGTGCCGTTGTAGACGCCGAGACCGCCTATCTGTTCAAGACCGGCATATTTGCCGATGTAGTAGTTGAGTTCCGATTCGGCTCCGCCCACTTCCCTCGGGGCGAGGTTGATCACGATCTCCTGTCCGCAGGGATAGCTCGTGTAGAGGCTGGGCTGGTTGATGGAGAGGGTGATCGCTCCGGTCTCGTCCTGGATATACATCGATTTGTAGATGTTGCCAGAGGCGTCGGAGGAGATCACGCGTCCCTTGATGATGTAGGGAGTCTTGGTGGCCTCGTCCTTGTATCCGAGCGGAGTGGCATAGTTTGTGTCCTCTTTCCACATCTCGGCCTTGAGTTCGGCGATAGTGGTGTTGGCCTCTACGGTCGGCACGGGATCGGTCAGCGCCGGGGTGTCCATGTCGGCCTGGCAGGAGGCCAGCGTCATTGACGCCAGCGCTCCGATTCCGAGAAAAAAGATTTTATTTAGTTTCATCGGTTTTTTTGTCTTTGGATTGAAAGGTGATGATTACTTGCTGCCGGTTATTTTGAGATTCTTGATCTCCCAGGTATCGGCACCGGATGCAGTGGAGCCATACTTGAAGCCTACCTCGACTTTCTTGCCGGCATAGGCCGAGAGATCGATCACTCCTGCTGAGACGAATGTCCAGGCGCCGGAGTCAGGCCATGTGGGGATGGCGATGGATTTCCATTCGGTGGTTCCCTGTTCGCGGATCACGAATCCGCAGAGTGTGCGGAGTGTGGTCTGGAATTTGGCAGCGTGGTCGAATGTGAGGGAGATTTTGCTGTAGCCTGCAAGATCCACCACCGGCGAATAAGCTATCGCTTCGGCTTCGACGGCAACGCTTGCGAATGCCGATCCGTTGAGATAGTGTTTGCCGTTGTATTCTTTCCACGACCAGATGTAGGTCAGCGACGAAGGCATGTTGATGTTGTCGAATGTCCAGTCGATCGAGGCTGCGCCCTCCTCGAGACCGCTGTAGATCGCGTCGCCCGAAGGAGTGGTGGAACCCTGTTCCTCTCCTTTGCCGCCCCAGGCGAAAGCCGTGAGGTTCTTGACTCCGTTCACGCCGAAGTATTTCGTGAGGTCGCCCTTGACAGTAACCTGTTTTCCGAGGTTGCCGGGATTGTCCTTGAGGTTGATTGCAGCTCGGATGGCTCCTGTCGGGAGGTTGACAGCGGTACATTTTGTGTAGTCTTTCTCAGTCGGGCTGTCGGCCAGCATAATGTTTGAAGGCTGGGCGTCGTCGGCCGAGAATGTGGCCCACTGCTCGTTGAGCGAGCTTGCGCCGTCAGGGTTGGATTTGATGAAGCCAACGATGTAGCCCGAGGCCCAGACGCCGTTGCCTGTCTGTCCGGCGAGAACCTGTCCGATCGTGAAAGGTGCGTCGGCGGAGCCGTTTCCACCGGTAACGGGGGTGTCGGGTTCTTCGGTGGAATCACCCTGGTTGCCCCATTTGTAGGCAGTCAGGCTTTTGAGAGCCTCGTTCTTTCCGAAATAGCGTTCGGTGCTTGCCTTGAGTGTAACCTGCTTGCCGAGATTGCCGGGGTTGTCCTTGAGATTGAGCGCGGCGCGGAGGTCGCCAGTCGGCACCTGCACGGGGATGCACTTCTCAAAGTCTTTCTCGTCGGGCGACGCGGCGAGCAGGAGATTGCTTGCCACAGTGGCCGGGGTAGTGAATGTGGCCGTCTGGCTGTCGAGCGCATTGCTGATTCCGGTGTTGACCCATCCGACGATGTAGCCTGTAACCCATCCCTGGCGCACGGTTGTTCCGTTCAGCACCTGGGTTGCTGTGAATGGATTTACTGCGGATCCGTCGCCGAGTCCTCCCTCCGGAGTGATGACGGGGGGCTGGGCATAGTCCTCGCTGCATGATGCGAGTCCGGCGAGGATGCATACAAGCATTGAAAGATATAATGATATTTTCTTCATTTTCTTAAGTCTTGATATGTTTCAGATTGATACTTGCGCCGGGATCAGAAGCGTATGCCGAAGTTGAAGAACACGCGTATGCCCTGGGCGTAATAGTATTTGTTGGGGAATTTTGTAACGTCGTAGTTGGTGTAGTCGAACTTACCCTCCTGATAGCCGCCGGTCTGGATGTTGCGGTTGTTGAGCAGATTGTTGACCGAGAGGTTGAAGTTGAGGGCGCCCCATTTGGTGTAGATGAGCTTGCCGATCGAGAGGTTGAGGACGAAGGCGTCGTTGAGTTTGTCCTGCTTGGTGATCTCTCCGATCTTTTCCTTGATGGCCTGCTCGTAGGTCTGTCCGGGAGCCGGGGTTACGACGGTGTAGAGGTCAGGCATCTCCTCGTGGCGAGTGGGTGCGAGATCGATGTAGGCGTCTCCCATCCATGTGCCGCTGAGTTCGAAGAACCAGTTCTTGGGAGCGGCATAGTTGAGGGAGATGTTGTAGGCCTGCTGGGGAGTTCCGCCGATATGGTAGTTCTTGAGGTAGACGCGGCGTGTAACATCTTCCTGGGATCCGTTCTCGTAGGAACGCACACCGAGAGGATTGTTCTTGTAGCGGTAGCTTGCGATCGTAGCGGCACCGGAGATCGTGAGCGAGGGGAGGATCTTGTAGCTGAGGCCGAGTTCGAAGCCGCGGTATTGGGTCTGGATTCCGCTCATGGCGTAGTTCATGAACGTGTTGAGCTGGTAGTCATAGAATCCGCTGCGCTTCACTCCGTTCCACATCTCGGTTATGAAAGCGCCGATGCTTCCGCGGAAGCGTGAGTAGTTCCAGTTGTAGGCGATGTCGGCTGAAAGGAAACGCTCTGACTTGAGGCCCTGGATCGAAGTGTCCTTGATGCGGGGCGAGATGTAGGAATAGTCAGGCAGCGGGGCTCTTGTGCCGTAGGCGGCGTGGGCAGTGATGTAGTTTCGGCCGTTGATCTTGTAGGTGGCGCCGGCCTTGAAGGCGGCGTCGTCGAAAGTGTGGCGTTTGCCGGCTCCGTAGCTGTTTTCAGGAGCGCGGCCGTTGCGCATCTCGCCGAAACGCATGAAGTTGGTGTAGGTGAGTTCAAGACCGTAGTTCACATTCCAGTGGCGTGTGTTGATCTGGTTCTGGAGCCAAGCCTTTGCAGTAACGGAACGGATGTGGTAGTCATATCCGAATTTGTCGCCCTCTTTCACCTTGCGGTTCGGATTGTTGAGGTTGTTCTGGAGAATCTCGGGGTTTCCGGGGAAGTCGCGCTCAGAGAAGTTGTCGATGTCTCTCCAGAATTCTCCGCCGAGGAGGTTGCGGATTGTCTTGTAATAGTGCGCGTCGCTGTAGTTGAAGCTGATTCCGCCCTGGAGGGTCATGAAGTCATTGATCCGGTGGTCGATGTAGGAGTTGAACATCCATGATGTGATGTTGCTGTGGCGGTTTTCGAGGATGTAGCTTGACTGGCCGATCATGTCAGGGTTGCGGTCGTAGCTGGTGCGGTTGAGCAGGTTCGTGCGGTAGATCGCGTCCCAGTTGATCTGGCGCACATCCTCGTTGTTTTTCCAGAGGTCGCGGTAGTAGAGATAGTTTGTCTCGTATGCGTCCCAGAGGGGGGAGTTCTCGCCATCCTCGAGATAGTTTCCGCTCCATACGTTGGCGGGGTTGTAGTACGAGGGGAGATAGCGGTAGTAGTCGGGTCTCGGGTCAGAAGCCTGGTACCAGTTGAGCGCCGAGGAGGAGTAGGCGTTGTGGCGGAATCCGACGCCTGTGTTCACTGTCGTACCCATGCGGGGTTTCCAGATCCAGTTGATCAAGGCTGCGGGATCGAACGATTCCACAATCTTCGAGCTTTTCTTTTTGCCGTCGAGGTAGCCCCATGCCGGGTTGTAGAGGTTGGTTCCTGCCAGGTCGTAGGCTTCCTGGGTGGCGGCTGTGTTGGTGGCGCGCTGAGTCGGTGCGCCCCATGTGGTGAGGTTGATCGAATGCTTGTCGTTGAATACTTTCTGAAGCGAGAGCGAATATCCGATTGAATTGTAGAAAGTGCCTTTGATCACACCCTCCGGAGCGTAGCGTCCGATTATCGATGCCGAGAAAGCCCATCCGTGTTTGTTGAGTCCGGTGGAATACTGCATCATCAGACGAAGCATGTAGTTGGAGTTCGTGTAGGAGAAGTTTCCACGGAATCCGGGAGCGTATTCGGAAGCGTAGGTGGAGAAGTTGGAAGATCCGCCGATGCTGCCGAATCCGAACGATGAGGGATCCAGACCCACTTCGACCGAACGGTTGCGGAAAGCGCTCGATGTCATTCCTCCGAGGCCGGAGAAGTTGAAGCGTCCGCGCATTGCGTCGTTGAAGTCAAAACCGTTGATGTAGCCTGCGCTCCAGTTGGAGTCGTAGCCACGGTAGCGGAAACGCATCGCGGAGAAGTCGTAGTTGGTGGCCTGGTAGTAGATATTGTCGGTGGCACCCTGGATTGTGCCGATGCCCTGCATGGCGCCCTCGTCTTCGAGTTCGTTGGCGTCGTCGCGGGTATAGTCGTCGTTGCTTGTGTTGACGAAAGCGGAGCGGTCGGCGGTAAGTTTGATTGTGCCGAGATCCAGGATTCTTCCGTCGGGGATGTTTACTTCGATGTCCGTGTCTTTGAAACCGTAGGCTGAGATTTCAAGCACGTCCTTGCCGGGAGCGGCTTTCGAGATAGAGAAAACACCGTCGGCACCGCCCATCACGTAGAGGGACTGGTCCCGCAGCAGGATGTTGGCGTCGGCCACAGGCTTACCGGTGGCGGCGTCGACCAGAGTTCCTTTCACGCCGGATGCCGCGAGCGATGGCAGCGCGAATGCGAGAAGGAACAGAAGTGAAATTTTTATTCGCATTTCTTAAGGGTTTGAATTATTGTCGAAAAGTTATTGTTGTGTCTGATGTGTCATTTGAATGTGAGGAATATCTCTGTCGGGAGATGATCCGAATATCCTCCGGTCCATACGCCTCCTGAGAATGTCCGGAAGGGATAGCCCTTATACTGTCCGTCGCTCTGGAGGAGGAAGGGTAGATTGTTGAACACGAGGGCGCCGTCATAGACAAGCCTTGATTTTCCTTCGGGAAGAAGATTGTAGTTGATGATGATCTGGTCGAAAAGATCCCATCCGCCACGGTAGATGTATGATCCGAAGCCGTCGTCGAGTTTCTGCCAGAACGGATTGAAGAATCCGCCGGGAGCCACTTTGTCCATTTTCTTTTTGGCACCGAGAACTTCCGCGCAGCTCTTGTTGGAGGGATCGTCGTTGAGGTCGCCCATGATGATTATTCCGCAGTCGGGATAGAGGTTTGTGAGCGAGTCGGCGATGTTTTTTGACAGCTTGGCAGCGGCTTCGCGAAGCCAACTGCTGGACTTGTCGCCTCCGCGGCGCGAGGGCCAGTGGTTGACGATGATTCCCACGCGCTGTCCTCCGAGAAGTCCGAACACACACATCTGGTCTCGTGTGCGGAAGTCGGGAAGTTCGGGAATGTGGAGATAATGGTTGGTTACGTTGATGCATTTGAACTGTGCCGGATCGTAGAGGAGTCCGACATCGACCCCGCGTCTGTCGGGCGAGTCGTGGTGTACGATTCGGAGATTGCGGCCGGCTATGTCCTCGGCCTTCACCAGATCCTGAAGCACCGTTATGTTCTCGATCTCACTGACACCGATCACGGCCGGTCCTCCGGGAGTGTTTCTTGTTGTCAGTCTGGATATGGCGTAGGACAGATTCTTGATCTTTTTCCAGTATTTGTAGCTGTCCCACCGGTTCTTTCCCTGTGGGGAAAACTCCAGGTCGTATTTTCCGTTGTTGTTGATTGTGTCGAAAAGGTTCTCGAGATTGTAGAAAGCCACGCCGTAGACTTTGTGTCCCCGGTTGGCTGCCTGCGATGTCTGGGCGTTTGCCGCCGGGACGCAGAGAGCCGCAGCGATGCCTGCGAGCAGACTCAGGGTGAGTTTTTTGAGTATCATCAGGTTAAAACGGGAGTGAATAAAATCATTATTGCAGGACACGGGGCGGTCCGTGCCTCGTGTCCTGTATGGAATTTATCGTTTGTCGGTCCGACTGTTTCCTCCGGCCATATCCGCTGGTTCAGAAGAATTTTGTTTCTTTGCCTTCCATTGACGAAAGCAGCGAGTTGGCCAGCGAGCTTGCCCCGATACGGAAGAGGTCGTGGGTGAGCCATTCGTCGCCCAGCACTTCCTTGACTATGGCGTAGTAATGGAGCGCGTCTTCCGTAGTGCGCACGCCGCCTGAGGCCTTGAAGCCGACTTTGCGGCCTGTGAGGTCGTAGTATTCCTTGATGCATTTGCACATCACATAGGCGGCGTCGAGCGATGCCCCCGGATAGATCTTGCCTGTGGATGTCTTCAGGAAGTCAGCTTCGCTGTAGAGCGACAGAATCGAGGCTTTCTTGATCTTCTCAGCTGTCTTGAGCGCGCCCGATTCAAGGATTACCTTCATCTTGGCGTCTTTGATCGTGTGCTTGATCTCGATCATCTCGTCGCAGAGATCCTCGTAGTTTCCGTCGCGGAACATACCGAGGTTGAACACGATGTCTACCTCGTTGGCCCCGGCCTCGACGGCGAGCGCAGCGTCAGCGATCTTGACGGCTGTGAATGTCTGGCTTGACGGGAAGCATCCGGCCACAACCGCGATGTCTACTCCCGGCACGTCGAGATTTGTCTTGACTACTTCCGCAAAGTTGCTGTAGACGCAGATGGCGGCCACGTTCCGGTACTGGGGAAAGTCGTTGTCGAAGTCGTTCACGCGTTGTGTGAATTCCGAGACGCTCTTGACGCTGTCCTCTGTGCTGAGGGTGGTCAGGTCGATGGAGCTGAAAAGGAATTGGTAGACTTCGGGAGAGGCGTATTTGCCCGCTTCGTCCACGATTTTCTTTACTTCGGCTGCAACCTCAGCGTCGTTTTCAGTAACTTTGCTTGCAGCGAGTGCTTCCTGATATCTGTCCATATCTTTTAGGTTTTGTCTTTTTTTACAATTAAAGTCTGTTGTTCCAATATCAACGCCTGCGGTGCCGTGCGGGTTCGCGCGCGGGAGCATGGCGGCGAGAGCGATATTTTATCCGGATGCATAAAGATGCATGGATATCGGATTTATACAGAATCTTAGGCCGTTTCGTGCGAAAGGTAACTGCAAAGTTACATCCTAAAATTGGAACATACAATAATTTTGTTGAAAAAGGAGCCATATCCCGTAAAAAACGCTAATATAGCGTGCGGATTGCATCTTGCAGGCGGGTGCAGGGGCGAATCTGGAGAGCGCTGCGGTGTATGGTGTATAATTCATGCATAATTATTGCATTGAATATATTTGTGTTTTTACTATGCCGCGCGTTGCCGGAAATGAAAAAGGCTGACATCACGTCAGCCTGATTTCTTCAATTAAAACAACAATAACAACTTTTTTCAGAACGCTTATAGCAGTATGTTTTTCAAAATCCGTTTTGGTTTTCTCTTTTCGGAACCGGGGTTTCAAGCCCGGTTACATCTTCTTAACAACGGTTGCCGGAAATAGGTTCACGCCCTCAAAAAAAATTTAAAAATAAGTTCTTATTCTTCGGGAGGAGTCCATTTCGGGAAGGCGTCGATCATGGATTCAGGTGTGATGTTGATTATGCTGACGCCGCGACGGTCGGCATATTCCCTGATCTGGAAATAGCTTCTGAAAGCGATCACGAGGCTCATCAGTATCTCGTGGAGATGCTTTCCTTTATATGCCTCCACAGCCACAGGCTTCTTGTCCTCATCAGGCGATGAATCGTAGAAGTGGGAAAGAGCCGTGCAGATGCGGTTCTGGCTGTCCACACACAGCGTGCGGCTCCATGTATGATCCGCGCCGGCGAGGAAAATCTGTCCGAATCCTTCGGAGATTGCCGCCATTATGGCAGCTATCAGAACGTTGCGTGGGCGTGGCATCCCGTATCCTCTGTCGAACAGGGGGTGGATAATGGCGTTCGCTCCTTCGAGCGGAGTCAGGTTCAGTGTGCGTATGGTGATCTCCGGGTTATGGGCGGTTAGTCTGACGGCTGTCTCTTTTTGTCCCACAGGGACGAAAAGAATCATCGGCCAACTGACTCCGGCAAGGGTTTTCCATAGAATGGATGTCGGGGATTCTTCGTCCGGTTCCTGGAAAAATGTGGAATCGGTCATTATGTAGTAATGCGGTCTGAGATCTTTGAACTGGGAGGAATTTGCCGCATAGTTCACAGCCATCAGCTGGCGTGAACGCAGAAACTCCGGATGCCGATCCATAGTGGTCCGCAGTGAAGGCCCGTTGCCGAGAATGACGATCGACTTTGTTTTGTCGGTCGGCAGAGATTTTCGCGGACTTCTTGAGCGGAGAATTATCTTGACTACCGATGCGGCCGTGCCGGTGATGTTCTTGAGAAGTCTTTTCATTGGTCTTCGTAGGGATAGTCCGGATCGCGTCTGGCGATTACCTCGATCGTGTCGTATAGTTTAAGTCCTGAGATCTCCTTGAGTCTGTCTGAAGAGAATGTCAGGGTTCGGGCGCGTCTTTCCATCTCCTGTCGCGAGAGCGACGGACAGAGCGACGGGAGAAGCGACAGAGGCCTGGAAAGGATTTTTGCCCAGGCTGGTGGCAGCGTTGCCATGCGATGGAACCGTCCGGCGTTGGCCGACATTGCTTCCGCAAGTTCGAGCCATGTCGGATTTTTCCCGTCGGCCACATTGAATGTGCCGCCTATGGGATGGAGCGCCTTTGCCGCACGGGCCACATCAAGAGCCGTAACGACCGACAGCCGTGAGTCGTTTCCCCTCAGATGCACGTAGCGTCCCGCAAGGACGTCTGCAAACATCCTCTGCGCCCATCCCGAAAGACCGGCGCCGAACATGGGAGCCGCCCGCAGCACGGTCAGTACGGTGGGTGTGTCCTTGAAGGCGGCCTCCGAGAGCCGTTCGGCATCAAGCTTGGAGCTTCCGAAGTTGGAAGTCGGGAATGTGGCAGCGGTTTCGTCGATGTTTTCCCCTTCGGACCGGCCGTATACTTCTGTTGTGCTTACGAGGATGAATGCGCCCGGTCTGTTGTCCTCCAGACTACGGAGCAGATTGCGGGTGGATTCGGTGTTGTCCTGTCTGGCTCGTTGTTCGTCGCGCGATCCGGCGCAGTGGATCACGATGTCGAATCGGTCATCCGGAAGGCGGGGAGTGGCGACTGAAAGATCGCATTGGATGTCGGCTTCGTCGCCTCGCCCGAGGGTCGTGATCCGGTAATCGTGGAAAATTTCAGACATGTAATGTCCGAGCATTCCGGAGGCTCCCGTCAGCAGGAGAGTCTTCTGTTTTCTGTCGGTCGTGTCAAGATGTCGGTTCATTCTGCAAAAATAGGAAAATCTTTTCAAACTTGGCAAAGTAATGGACCTGAACATTAATCTTTCGGGAGTGTTGATAAAATACAACAGACATAAAAGACGTTACTGAATATGGAAAGAATAGTGAGGCGCAGGTCGGTGTCGCTGTTGCATCTCCGGCTCGCGCGTATTGTGGAGATGCTGAAGACATTCCACTTTCTCTGAGCCGCGCGGGGGAGTGTCCGGGTGGCTCCTGATCAACGCAAAAACAGACTTATACACATAAGACAATGATTAGCAAAACTATCGAAAAGGCTCTTAATGAGCAGATCAATGCCGAATTCTGGTCGGCCTATCTTTATCTGTCGATGTCGTGCCGCTTCGCCTCAATGGGCTACAAGGGCATCTCCAACTGGTTCAAGATCCAGCACCGCGAGGAGATGGATCACGCCTACATGATGATCGACTATCTGATCCGCCGTGGCGGCAAAGTCTCGCTCGATCCGATCGCCGAGGTTCCGGCAGGCTGGGAGACTCCGCAGGAGGCATACGCCGAGACTCTCCAGCATGAACAGAAAGTGACATCCATGATCAATGCCCTCTATGCGGCCGCCGAGGCAGAGCATGACTACGCCACCCGCCAGATGCTCAACTGGTATGTGGCCGAGCAGGTGGAGGAAGAGGACAGCGTGCAGGATATCCTCGACTCGCTGATGCGCATCGGTTCGGACGCAACCGGACTCTATCAGTTCGATCTCGAGCAGGCCAAGCGCACCTACACGCCCGCCGGCGGTCAGAACGACTGACACGTCATACAGATCCTGAATTACAATACAAGTGAAATCCCGCATGATTGCCTCAGAGGCAGCCATGCGGGATAACTATTTGGGAATCGGGATAACACATAAAAAAGGTTCCGGCCTCTGAGACCGGAACCATGAATATGTTTATGTCAGGATGGTATGCCTTACTTGGTAACGCGCTCGAGCCAGTTGACCATGCAGAACATCACGCCCATCGAGATGAGGCAGACGCTGAGGAATACGGTCCAGGCCACCCATATCGGGCATGCGTTGTAGATCAGCGGGCCGATCCAGAGGAGAAGGTTGCCGACGGCTGTGGCGCCGAGCCAGAGACCCTGGCAGAGACCCTGGAGATGTTTCGGGGCAACTTTTGAGACGAAGCTGAGTCCGAGCGGGGAGATGAAGAGTTCGGCCACGGTGAGGAAGAAATACAGCACGATGAGAACCCACGGTCCTGACATCACGCCGCCTTCAGCGCGGAATTCAGTGGCGGAAGGATAGTCCATCACGAGTGAATAGATCGTCAGGAACAGATATGCCAGTCCGGCGAGTCCCATGCCTATTGCGATCTTTTTCGGTGTGGAGATCTCTTTGCCGCGCCGTGAAAGAGCCGAGAAGATGGCGATCACGACCGGAGTGAGGACGATCACATAGAACGGGTTGAGAGCCTGCCATATTTCGGGGGCGATGGATCCGCTTTCCACGAAGTCGCGTGCGAAGAGCGAAAGCGAGGTTCCGTTCTGGTGGAACGAGAACCAGAAGAAAATGGCGATTCCAAGCACAGCGAAGAGGGCATACATGCGCTGTCTGATCTCTTTTGCCATGCGGGCTTTTTCCTCGGCTGTATAGTTGACAGATTCCACAGCCTCTTTCTTGGCGGGCGAGGGGAGGCCTTTCTTGGTGGCGATGAATATCACGAGCGATATGAGCATCGCTGCCACGGATGCGATGAACGAGTAGTGGATGCCGGTGTTGAACACGTCGAGGTAGGTGGAGCAGAAGTTGGCTATGTCGGCCGAATTGTCGCCGCCTACCTGAGAGATGAGTGCATAGAGATTGTCGGCGTTCTGCTGGTTCATGTTGTCGGTAACGCTCAGGTACTCATGGCAGAGAGCCGGAAGTTTTGCGTTGTAGGCGAGGTTGTGTACGCCGAGCCACCATGATCTGAGCATGGGAGCCACGAAGGGGGCGAGGACGCCGCCGATGTTGATGAACACGTAGAAGATCTGGAATCCTGAGTCGCGCTGTGAAGCGTAGCGGGGATTATCGTAGAGCTGGCCTACGATAGCCTGAAGGTTTCCTTTGAAGAGACCGTTGCCGAAAGCGATGAAGAAGAGAGCGGCGCAGGTGAGCGAGAGGAGCCATGTGGTGTTGTCGGGAGTGGCGAGGATAGGCACTGAGAGAACCACATAGCCGAGAGTCATGATCACAAGACCCCAGATGATGGTGCCTTTGTAGTTTTGGGTTTTGTCGGCGATGATACCTCCGACGAGGCTTAAGACGTAGATGCCGGCATAGAAGAATGAGTAGACCAGGGCGCTGGTTTCCTCCGACAAGCCGAACTTTGAGCAAAGGAAAAGAACGAGGACGGCGTTCATGATGTAATAGCCGAAGCGTTCTCCCATGTTGCTCAGGGCCGCTGGAATCAGCCCTTTGGGTTGGTTTGCAAACATACGGGTATTGGATTTATTAAGGTTTGATTATTTTTCAAGCGTCTTGAAGGCGAGGGCATAGTTTCTCATCTGTTTTACCATGGAAACCAGTCCGTTGCTTCGTGTGGGAGAAAGATGGTCCTTCAGTCCGATGCGGTCTATGAAGTAGAGGTCGGCATCGAGGATCTCCTGGGGAGTGTGTCCCGACAGAACCCTGAGAAGAAGGGCTACTATGCCTTTGACTATCAGTGCGTCGGAATCGGCTTTGAAATTGATGTTTCCATCCGGGTCTTTGTCGGCTGTGATCCATACGCGGCTTTGGCAACCTTCGATCAGGTTCGCCGGAGTTTTTTCCGCATCCGGCAGCGGAGGAAGCGCCTCTCCGAGTTCGATTATGTAGGCATAGCGGTCCATCCAGTCGGTCAGACCATCGAATTCTTCAATTATTTCGTCTTGTATTTCGTTAATAGTCATGATGATAGGTCTGTCAATGACGAAAGTGAGGTGAAACTTCGGATGCCGTCATTGCTCTTATGGGAGCAAAGATAGCAAAAATCCGTGGTTTTCTGCATATCCGGGAGTCTAAAAAACGCGGATTCAGCGTTCGGCACGCATCGGGTTTGTCAGGAAATCCTCGTAGGCGAGCCGGATCCCGTCTTTAAGCTCTGTGGAATATCTCCATCCGAGTTTCTCGGCTTTGCTCACATCGAGGAGCTTGCGGGGCGTTCCGTTCGGTTTTGATGTGTCCCAGAGGATCTCTCCGTCGTATCCTACGGTGGCGGCCACCATTTCGGTCAGCTCCTTTATCGACAATTCCTTTCCTGTGCCGGCGTTGACAGTCTCGTTACCGGAGTAATTGTTCATCAGGAACACGCACAGATTGGCAAGATCGTCGACATAGAGGAATTCGCGCAGCGGCGAACCGTCGCCCCAGCATGTAACGCTTGTCGCGCCCGATTCCTTCGCCTCGTGGAAGCGTCTGATCAGGGCGGGAAGCACGTGGCTGTGGGTAGGATGGTAGTTGTCGTTCGGACCGTAGAGATTTGTCGGCATCACCGATATGTAGTCCGTGCCATATTGACGGTTGAGAAATTCGCAGTATTTGAGCCCAGAGATCTTGGCCAGGGCGTAAGCCTCGTTGGTCTTTTCAAGTTCGGATGTCAGCAGGCAGCTTTCCGGCATCGGCTGCGGCGCCATCCGGGGATAGATGCAAGATGAACCGAGGAAAAGGAGCTTGCGGCAACCGTTTTTCCACGCGGCGTGGATAGCGTTCATCTCCAGCATCATGTTGTGGTACATGAAATCGGCCAGTGCCGACTGGTTGGCCACTATCCCCCCGACTTTCGCTGCCGCGAGAAAGACGAATTCCGGGCGTTCCTCTGCGAAGAAGCGGTTTGTGGCGGCCTGGTCGGTAAGGTCGAGTTGGTCGTGGGTGCGTGTGATTATGTTGGTGTAGCCCTGGCGTTCGAGTTCGCGGACTATCGCGGATCCCACCATGCCCCGATGTCCGGCCACATATATTTTAGAATCAAGTTCCATGTTATTTCACTATTCCTTTCTCGAGATACTCCTCAAGATTCATCTTGACATAATCCGATGCGCTTTCGGAGGCCACTTTTTTCATGTCGGAGTCCACCATGAGGTTGACCAGTTCCTCAAACGAGGTCTTCTGTGGATTCCATCCAAGCTCACGTTTGGCTTTCGAGGGATCACCCCAGAGATTGACCACGTCTGTGGGTCGGTAGAAATCGGGGGAGACTTCCACGATCACTTTTCCTGTCGCCGAGTCGATCCCTTTCTCGTCGGCGCCTTCCCCTTCCCAGCGCAGCTCGATCCCGACGCGCCGGAAGGCGAGAGTGGCGAATTCCCTTACAGAATGCTGTTCTCCGGTGGCGATCACGAAGTCTTCGGGCTTTTCGTTCTGGAGTATGAGCCACATGCATTCCACATAGTCGCGGGCATAGCCCCAGTCGCGGAGAGAGGAGAGATTTCCGAGCAGAAGTTTTTCCTGTTTGCCCTGGGCGATGCGGGCGGCGGCGAGAGTGATCTTGCGGGTTACGAACGTCTCTCCGCGGCGCTCGCTTTCATGGTTGAAGAGAATGCCCGAGCAGCAGAACATGCCGTATGCCTCGCGGTATTCCTTCACTATCCAGTAGCCGTAGAGCTTGGCCACGGCGTATGGACTGTAGGGATGGAACGGAGTGTTTTCATTCTGCGGCACCTCTTCCACCTTGCCGTAGAGTTCGGAGGTCGAGGCCTGGTAGATCCTGCATCTGTCGGTCAGGCCGCAGAGTCTCACTGCCTCAAGGATGCGCAGGACTCCGACGGCGTCCACGTTGGCTGTGAATTCAGGCACGTCGAACGATACCTGCACGTGGCTCTGGGCTGCGAGATTGTAGATTTCGTCGGGACGCACTTTGCCTACCACCTGGATGAGGCTCATCGAGTCGGAAAGGTCGGCATAGTGGAGATGGAAATTCGGATTACCCTCGAGATGGGAGATCCGCTCGCGGAAATCTACGGAGCTGCGGCGGATCACACCATGCACGTCGTAGCCTTTCTCGATCAGAAATTCAGCGAGATACGAGCCGTCCTGACCCGTAACTCCAGTTATGAGAGCGGTTTTCATTTCAGTTTCTATATAGTGGCGGGGACTTGGATCCGGAAGCGTGGACTCATCATGATTTCACGTTCTCAGAATTTCCTGGCCCCTATGATTTTAAAAAATGTGTCTGCGAGTATCCTCAGATCCCATAGCCAGGAGCGGTGGCGGAGATAGAAGAGGTCGTATTTAAGTCTGCGGAGCATTTTCTCCATCGTGTCGGTGTATCCGTTGCGCAGGGTGGCGATCGATGTTACGCCAGGGCGACATTGATAGAGAGATTCGTAGCGCGGATCGTGTTTCATGATCTGTTCGATGAAGAAAGCTCTTTCGGGACGGTGGCCGACAAAGGCCATGTCTCCTGTCAATACATTGAGGAGCTGAGGAAGTTCGTCGAGATGGCGGTCTCTCAGGAATTTGCCCACTTTGGTCAGGCGTTTGTCGTCGTTTCCTTTGAAAAGCTCGGGTCCGTTGGTTTCGGCGTCGCATCTCATGCTGCGGAATTTGTATATGTAGAACGGTTTTCCTCCGAGACCGATGCGTTCCTGCCTGAAGAAAGCCGGTCCGCCATCCTCGCATTTTATGGCTGCGAAGCAGATCACGTAGAGCGGTGAGCATATAAGGATCATGGCCGCCGAAGCGACACAGTCGAAAGACCGTTTGCAGAATTTACCTATCGGGGTGATTCCGTCGGGTACGGCATATCCTTTTCTTATTGGCGAGCCTTTTTGATGCCGGTTATGCAAAAAAAAAGCATTGTTGTTATGAGTCATATTTTCAGATCAGAGGTGAATCACACCGGAAATGATCCGGGTGTTCTGTAAATTAAGAAGTTAAAAAAGGATTATTGTCGCTTGGCAAGAAATGGTGAATGGAGATGGTGAATTATGAGTCTGACATTTTGTTATCGAGCGCGCTTTTGATTTTGTCGGCGACTTTTGGCAAAAGGCGTCTGAGAGGATAGACCGCCGGCGAGACCGGAATCCCGTTCAGCCTGAAAGCGCGTATGATCTCGCGGTTGCCTCGGATTATGTTGCGCAGGTTTGCGGTGCTTGCTCCTCCGGTGCGCATCGTAACGAAGTCGCGGTCTATGTATCGGGTGGAGATGCGGTTCTTTTCGATGAAACGGATCATCAGTTCGAAGTCGGCGGCGATGCGCATGTCTGTCCGGAATCCTCCGAGTTTGGAGAAAACCTCTCGTCTCGCATAGAATGTGGGATGGGCCGGATGCCAGCCGGAACGGAAACTCCTGGCGGGGCTGCCTTTCCAGAAGCGCACGGTGCGTCCGTCCGCGGGGTTGATGAAGTGCAGGTTTGCGAATACAGCCTCTGTCTGCGGGGTCATCTCCTTGTCGATGCATTCCAGGACATCGGGCGAGGAATAATAGTCGTCGGAGTTGAGAATGCCCACTATGTCGCCTGTCGCAAGTGCTATCCCTTTGTTCATGGCGTCGTAGATCCCTTTGTCCGGTTCGCTTATGAGTCTCAGTCGGCCGGCGTAAAGGGACTCGTTGCTCCTGATTGTCTCAAGTGTGTTGTCAGACGACACTCCGTCCACTATGATATGCTCGAAGTCTGTGTGGGATTGGCAGAGGATGCTACCGATCGTATCCCCGATCGTGGATCCGCTGTTGAATGTCGGAGTGATGATGGATATTTTCAATTATTCGCGTATATGTGCCCGGGAGTGGGAGCCGGACAGAGTGTCGTTGTAAAGGTCGATGTAGTCTTTGAAGCGTTCATTCCTGTCGAAATGCCGCGTGGCGTGGAGCCGGCAAGTCTCGGAGAGCTTTTCAGAACTCAGATGTGAGATTTCGACTGTTGCGTCGCGGAGGGCGTATATGTCGCCGCGGGCCACGATCCGGCCCGTGTCCGGTCCGAGGGTTTCGGGCATTCCTCCCGAGTCGTAGCATACCACCGGGGTGCCGCATGCGAGCGCCTCGATGTTGGTCATCGAGAGAGTCTCCTCTTTGGACGGGTTGACGAAAACCGATGCTTCCGAATAGAGAGCGGCGAGTTCCCGGGTGCTTTCGGTGCGCCCCATCCCTCTGATTCCGTCCGGAAGGCTCTTTATCTGAGCGGGGGTAAGCCCTGCCAATACAATCTTGAAATCCTGCGGCAGCAGTTCGCGCAGCCTGACGAAGTCGTCGAGTCCCTTGCGCTTGTCCCATACGTTTGCCACGCCGAGAATCATGTTTTTCTTCTTTGGTGCTACGGGTGAGAATACCCGGGTGTCGATCCCGTTCCGGATGGTCAGAATGCGTGAGTCTCCGAGAAAAGAATCTCTGACTGTCCGGGAGAGCCAGTCGGAGACGCATACCAGCGTGAGCTGATCCTTTATTTTGGAAAAGGCCCGTTTCTTGTCGTCATGGTTCCTGCGGCTGCGGTCTGCAAATAGCGATGCCGGATACGAGTTCTTTTCCGGACAATCGTGGCATGAGCTTTTCCAGCGGCCGCAGCCGGCGAAGTCGAAATGGACACAGTGGCCCGTGATCGGCCAGCAGTCGTGGAATGTCCATACGACCGGGCCTCCCCAGCTGCACAGCCAGTCGAAAAGCCGGGGATAGTTGAGATAATATCCGTGGATGTTGTGGAGATGGATCAGGTCGGGCTTGAGATGGTCGAGGCGTCTCAGAAATTCCTTGGTCGGCCCGGCCGACCCCAATCCGTGGCGGTCGAGCAGGCGGGTGATCAGCCCGTGGCGCCATGAGTCCGCCTTCGATCCTATCCGGATCAGCCCCGATCTGCTGCGGGGATGGTTGCGCCCGTAGGCTATCCATGACTCCCATCCGCTGGCGATCGCGAGATCCCCTATTCCGTCCGCTATCCTGCCTACAGAGCCGGAAGCAGCCACGGTGTTGATCTGGATCAGTCTGCCGGATTTCATGGATCTATCTCTTTTTGATGAATCTTGCCGGGACTCCGCCCCATATCTCGAATTCAGGTATGTCGGATGCCACCACAGCTCCGGCCGCCACCATAGCTCCGTGTCCGATGCGGCTGCCTCCGAGGATCGTGGCTCCGACCCCTATCCACACGCCGTCGCCGACCGTGATGTCCTTGCCATATCCATCCCCGGCGCATTTCACTGTAGAGGCTGGATTCATCTTGTGTGATCCGGTGGCGAACGTTACCCTCGACGATATGTCGCAGTCCTGTCCGATCCTGACAGTGGTTCCTGCGGCTCCGGCTATCATGGTCTCGTCGCCGATGAAGGAATCTTTTCCCACACTGAGCCGTGTCCCCTGAACGCGCACACGCATCATCCTGACGCCGTCGGCCACTGAATGTCCGGCCTGCCGGAGCAGGAATCGTTTGAAAGCCGCCATCCTTGCGGGAGAAGGGGGCAGAATCATGAAGATGAGGTTGATTATATAGTTCAGCATCAGTCGGGGGAGCAGGGGCCGTCGTTGAAAGGAATCGGGTCGCCTTCTCTTACGGCATTTGAGAGTTTTACAAATCTTTGCGCGGCCGAGGCGGGCGACCACATATCCCTGATGGTTCTGTAGGCATTGAATCCGAGCCACATCCTCACGTCCGCATTCTCGACCGCTTCTGCCGATTTGCGGATCAGATCCGACAGATCGCCGCTCCGGAAAAGAATCCCGTTGTGTCCATCCTTGATCAGCCAGGGCGCGCATCCGGTCTGATCGGAAGCGATGACGGCGCATCCTCGGGACATGGCCTCGTTGACCACTGCGCCCCAGCCCTCACGCCTGCCGCTGGTGAAGAGGAAGATGTCGGCCTCGCTCATTTTCTGCATCAGCCCGGAATTGCGAAGGTTTCCGCAAAGGGTTATCTCTTTGTCGAGGTTCAGTCTCTTTATTGTATCCGCCAATGACTCTTTCATCTCGCCCGCTCCGTAAATATCCATCTTGAATTTTACTCCGGATTTCGCGAGTGATTCCGCAAAGCGGACGGCCATGTCGGGGCGTTTCAGTTTTATCAGATTGCCGCACCACATTATCCTGAGCGTCTTCCCTCCTCTTGATTTATGCAGCTGTGCCGGCGTGTCATACTCAGGCACGTCCGTGAAATATCCCCATTTGAACATACCGAGTGGGAATGACCGGAAGAGTCTCATGTCGGCCGCCGCGAAAGCCCCTGCGTTCAGTCTGAAAAGCGGCGCTCCGTGCCAATGACGGTGGTAATGCCAGAAATGGCGTATGAGCCGTGGGGAAAGAATATTGAGGATTCCGCGTTTGAGCCATCGTTCGCCGTATTCGAATGTGATCCGTCCTGCATCAAGACGCCTGTCTATCCATTCGTAGGGATAGATCCCGCCGTAGACCGCCACATCTGCCTGTATGAAGGCCTCCCTCGCTGCCTGACGGGCATCCTCGTTTTCCCAGGCCTTTATCAGCCACTCTGGCCTGGAAAAATCGGGTTTACCGCTTTTTTTGATGAACGATCCAGGGATCGGCTCCATCTCGATGAAGCGGTAGTCGCCGCCGGTGATCCTGAATAGCTCCGCAGCGACGGGGTATTGGTGGTGGTTGAGGAAATTGGATAGGAAGACTATCATCGCACTCTGAGGTTATTGGGATGGCGCGGCAGATTATGCTTCTTATTCGACCGACGGCTTTTTGCCAGTCTTGCAAGAGAATATCCATTGCCGAGAAGCAGCCAGAAAAGATAGCAGAGATAGCTTCCTCCGGCATAGATATACCCCTCGATGACAAAATGCACAATAAAAACGGACAGCAGCGCCGCTATCAGCGTCGCGTCGCGGTTAGTCGGCCCGGCGATCTTGCATAGGCGGAAGAAAGTGCCGAGTACCATCCATCCGACCACGATCAGTCCGGCCACTCCGGTCATAGAAAGCACCGCGAGCCAGGAGCTTCCAGGCTCGTTGATGCCGTTGGCCGGATTATAGTCGTCTGTGTTGGCTATATCCATGGAGGCGAATCCAATTCCGAACACAGGATTCGCTGAGAATTCGTTGATCCGGTTTCCCCATTTTTCCTCTCTGGAGGCGAACATGCTTCCGGCATTCAGATTGTTTTCCTGCTTCTGGATCATTCCGGAAGCGAGCGGCATGTAGAGCGGTGCGAAAGCGAAGGCGATGATAATGAGGATGATCAATGAATTGGCTATGCTCGAGAACTTGTGTCTGTTGTTGAGAAACAGGGCGACGGCTATTCCTCCGACAGCCGCGGCAAGCGATCCGCGGGATGCGCTGAGCAGCAATGCTCCCACGCAGCCGATGAGCAACGCTGTCTTTGCGATGATCCTCGGCATGTTCTGTCCGGGTTTCATGAGCTTGCAGGTCATGTAGACTGACGCTACGCCGCTAAGCGGGCCGAGTATCATGGAGTGGGTTGTAAGCCCTCCGAATGTTCCGGCCTCCGACAGATCCACATTGGAATAGTTCTGTTCGAATCTCATGAAGTTAAGCCCTAAGAAATAGCATATCGCCGAACCGATGGCAACGGCCACGAGGATCCACAAGGTGTAGTATGCTATCTTTCCCCGGTAGACAATGAGCGGGCGCGACTGGGAAAGAGGAAACACACTCATGATCACGAGTGTGAAAAGCGCAAGTCTCACCCAAGGGGAGAACAGTTCGTCGGGCGAGCCGACGAGAATGCTTATGGAGCATACGGCCAGCAGAATAAGAGCCGGTACGGAAAGAGATCTCAACCGGATTAGCGAATAGGCTGATCCGGTCATCAGTATGGCATAGTAGGCTGCGTCTGAATCAGGAATGAAGCCGAGTATGCGGCTCATCGGGACGATGGCCATAAGCATCGCGAGCATTATCCCGAACGCTCCCAGAAATTTGTCGATGATTGTCTGGTCGCCCGTAAACGGATGATAGAGGATGTTACGCTGATTCATCTCTTTTCAGTTCGTTTCATTGCGATAAGGAATCCGAAGGCAATCCATATCTGCATGCACTTCACTCCCGGGCCGAAAGGCGCGCTGGCTTCGAACAGGCAGTTGATGGCGCCGATCCAGAACAGGGAGAAAGCGATGCGCCCGATCGTGCCGCTGGGACGCATGGTCATGACACCGACACGGCATACAAGCGAGATGAGGATTCCTCCTCCGATGATGCCGTATTGGATTATGGCCGCGATCGGGAAGCAGTCGAGATATTCACAACCCTTTCCCGCTATCCAGTGATTGCTGCCCATCGTTGAGAGCTGGAGTCCTATGAGCGACAGCCGTCTTGAGAAAAACAGGTCGGGGTCGTCAATAGGTCTTGAGGCGAACAGCATGCGGTTTATCACGAAATCCCTCAGCGGGCCGATGATGATTACGGCCAGAGAAAGGGCTAAGATGATGCATGCTGCCAATATACGCTTCCGTTTCTCGCGGAGCGTCGTTATGAAGTATACCGTAGAGAAAAGAAAGCACAGATAGACGGCGCGCGAGCGGAGCATGAAGATGCACACCGACAGAATAGCCGCCAGGATCCATATCCACACCTGACGCCGGCGGCTGCCCTCTTCTCGCGTGAATATGCCGAACAGCAGGGCGCTCAGAAGAATGAAGGCCACGGAGTTTCTGAATGGATATCCGTTGGTCAGAAGCGAATAGTTCACTTCCGGGAAATAGACGGCGCATTCATACACGCCGACGGCTGCCGCTGCGCCCATGATGGCGATGGCCAGATGGCGCATAATGCTTTCAGACATATAGTTGCGTGCGAAGACGTAGGAAGTGCTGGTCAGGAAAAGTGCGATGAAAATGTTATACAGATCCAGCCCGACGAAACGGTCGCCTGTGGCATGTTGCATGGTGAGGCAATATGCCGCGAAAACCGCGGTCGGGATATAGAAGAAACGCAGCCGCCGCGACAGGAATTCCCCCGGATGCTTGAACAGCATCCATCCGAATGGTGCGATCCATGTCAGCTTGAGGTAGAAATCCATGCCGCTCTCCACGATCCCGGGTATCTGGGATAGGATGGAAAGCAGCGTCGCCGATATAAATAGGGCGACAGCCACGCTGGATCGGGTCTTGTCAGCAACAGGCATGGGCGGAGTCGGTTTTTTGTAGGGAAGAGGAGAGCCAGAGCGATATAAGGAATACCGCCGCGGCCACGTCGAACGCGATGGCGTAGGCCATGGCTCCCTGGATTGCGCCGTCCGATGTCAGCAGCCACCATGAGAGCAGGAGCAGGACGGCGTCTTGCGCCACGCGGCATCCGAAAAGAAGCCAGTTGAGTCCGCGTGCTATCAGTTCCGAATAGAACACGTTGGAGCAGCTTATGAATATAGTGGCTATCGTCATCACCCGCAGCACTCCTCCCATCTCCTTGAACGTCGGGCCGTAGAAACCGGCTATCCATCCTGCGAGCAGGGATATGACCGCAAACGGCACAAGGGTGCTGATCAGATTCACTCCCAGCATTGTTCTCAGTGTGTGGGAATGTCTGTCCCTGTTTCCCACACTCGCGCTGAGATGCGACAGGATCACATTGTTGAGAAGCACGGGGATGAAAGTTATTATGCCGATCCATTGGGAGGTGGCGGTGTATATGCCCACCTGACCGACGGATGAGAATTTTGTCAGAAGAATGACCGCCCCCCAGTTGCAGAGCGTGTAGTTGAGTTCCTGCACCGCGATAGGGAAAGAAAATGCTATCAGTTTTTTTCTGCATCTATAGCTGCGCTGATCCTTAAGAGAGCGTAGCTTCTTCCTTATATTCACATGATTGAGAATGACGTTGAGGGCTTGCGACGCAAGCAGCGAGGCGAACGCTCCGTCAAGTCCGAATCCCCATGTCAGAGGGGCGCATGAGAGAAGCATGAGCGCTCCGGAGATTACGTTGTTGCGGGCGATCAGACTGAAGCATCCGAAGCCTGCGAGAATGCCGTTTTGGGTGGTGTTCAGAGCCTTGCAGACTATGATCAGTCCGAGTACCCTGAACGCCTGCGATAGAGACGGAGTGCCGAGGAAAGCAGACAGCGGTTCGGCCGCGAGAAACATCGCCGCAGCGAGCGCCGCGCTGAATGCCAGCGTTATCCGCATTGCCTCTTGAGCGATGGCTCTGATATTCCGTGGTTCGGACACGAGCGCGTTGGCTATGAATTTTGTCGAGGAGACGCCCAGCCCGAATGTGGCGAAGCCGGCTATGTAGAGCATGGTGGTCTTGACCAGCCCATATTCGCCGTAGAGATCCCTTCCGAGGAAACGTGCGATGACGATTCCCGACAGCAGAAGCAACCCGTAGCCAAGTCCGTTGCCGCACACGGCCCACAGCGAGTCGCGTGCGAGCTGGCTCTTGCTCAGACGGCTGAATAATGTCTTGATGGAGAAAGTCAATTGCGTGGTGTTAGCGCTTTTATTGCGTCAGTATAGCGTCAGCCGATCTTGTCGTAGACAAATCCTGCCTCCCGGAGATACTCGGCGTCATAGATGTTACGCCCGTCCACGATCAAGGGATGCTTCATCGTGCGTTTAAGCACAGGCAGGGAGGGCATGCGGAACTGTTTCCATTCGGTTACAAGGAGCAGGGCATCGGCATCGACGGCCGCGTCATACATGTCGGTGGCATACTCCACCCGGTCGCCGATTCTTCTCCGGCATTCATCCATAGCCACCGGATCGAATACCCGGACCGCGGCTCCGGCCTCGCGCAGACGGTCGATGAGTACAAGTGCCGGCGCTTCGCGCATGTCGTCGGTCTCGGGCTTGAATGCCAGCCCCCAGAGAGCGATGCGTTTCCCGTTCAGATCTCCGTCGAAGTGTTTCAGCAGTTTCTTGAAAAGGATCTCTTTCTGCGAGGCGTTGACCTCCTCCACGGCACGCAGCACGCGCATGTCGTAGCCGGCCTGGCTGGCCGACTTGATAAGCGCCTTTACATCTTTGGGGAAGCATGAGCCTCCGTAGCCGCAACCGGCATAAAGGAATTTCTTGCCTATGCGGGTGTCGGATCCGATCCCCTTGCGCACCATGTTGACATCGGCCCCTACCAGCTCGCAGAGATTGGCTATGTCGTTCATGAACGAAATGCGTGTGGCGAGCATCGAGTTGGCCGCATATTTTATCATTTCAGCCGACGGAATGTCGGTGAATATCATCCTGTCGCTGACCACCATAAACGGGCGGTAGAGGCGTTCCATGACCTTGCGGGCCTGTTCGCTCTGGGTGCCGACCACTACCCGGTCAGGGCTCATGAAGTCCTTGATCGCCGCTCCCTCCTTGAGAAATTCGGGATTGGAAGCCACATCAAAAGGAATTTTCTCACCCCTTTTCTCAAGCTCCATGCGGATTGTCTCCCTGACCTTGGCGGCTGTCCCCACCGGAACGGTGGATTTTGTTACCAGAAGTGTGTAGCGGCCGATGTTCTGTCCGAATTCCCGCGCCACGTCGAGGACGTAGCTGAGATCGGCCGAGCCATCCTCGTCGGGCGGGGTGCCTACGGCTGAGAACACTACTTCGACGTCGGGCAGCGTCTCTGGCAGGGAAGTGGTGAAATGAAGCCTTCCAGCCTCCACGTTGCGTTTCACCATCTCCTCGAGTCCCGGTTCGTAGATTGGGATTTCCCCTTTGCGGAGACGGCCGATCTTATCCTTGTCAATATCGACGCAGGTTACGTCGACTCCCATCTCGGCGAAGCAGGCTCCGGAGACGAGTCCTACATATCCTGTGCCGACGATCGCTATTTTCATGTCAGATGTGGTTTATGGGTTTGTGTGTCAGGGATGTGTCTGTGGTGTCGAGAGCGAGGCGAGCGAGCCGAGATCCTTGTCGGCGCGGATCTTCTCCTCGAAAAACCTCAGCATCGAGGCTTTGTGTATGTCGGATCCGCAGATGTCGATCATTCCCTGACGCAGAAGCCACGACGCCCTGCGGGCGGCGTCCTGTCCGTAGATGCCGACAAGCGAGAACAGATTTGTCTGGAAGCGGATCTCCTCGGCACGCAGACTTCTGTAGTCGTCCTCTGTCATATAGCGGTAGCGCTCCGGATGGGCAAGCACCGGGAAATATCCTTTGCTCTTTATCTCCCTCAGAAGTTCGCGGAACCGCAATGGCGCGTTGACATACGAGGTCTCCACAAGCAGATGGTCGCCACGGTCTCCGATCGGCAGCAGATCCCCCTCTTCAAGGCGCTTCTCGAAAAGGGGATCGAGCATGTTCTCGGCGGCCAGCCGCAGCTCCACGGGCCCGGAATACGCCTCCCTGAGCTGGTTGAAACGCTGTCGGAGATCATCGGTGGCGTTGGGCATATCCTCCATTATGTGAGGCGTAAGCCACACACGGCGTATCCCGAAAGAGGCATACGCATCGAGGATCTCAAGCGACTCCCCGACGTCGGGCACTCCGTCGTCCACTCCGAACAGGATGTGGGAATGCCAGTCTGTCATTCCGGAGAGCATGCCGGTCTGACGGATGGATCTATGATGTTTGAAAGGCCACACGGTTAGACTATTTTGAGTAGTAATAGTAGCTTGAGCCATAGTAATATCCGTAGGGCGACGAGGAAGTCTGGCGCACGTCGTTGAGTACGATGCTCATGCTGTTGTATTTTTTAAGCTGATAGAGGCGCATCACCTCGGGCAGAAGCGCTTTGTCGAATCTTCCGGCCCGCACCACAAACACTGTCCGGTCGGCCACATCGGCGATCAGCTGCGGGTCGGCCACGATTGTGTCCGGCGGGCAGTCGATGATGATCACATCGTATATTTCACGCGCTTCGGCTATCATTTCCTTGAAGCGTCCGTTCTCAAGCAGCTCGGCGGGGTTGGGGGCCTTGTGGCCGATCGGCATGATGGACAGATTCTTCTCGAATTGTGTCGGAACCACCAGAGGTTTCCAGTCGTCGGTCTTTTCCGCCAGATAGTTGGTTACACCCTCCTCGGGATTCCCTATCACGGCCGAAGTGGAGCCGTGGCGCAGGTCGCCGTCGATGAGCAACACCTTTTTGCCCTTGATGGCGTAGGTCATGGCGAGGTTGAGCGAGATGAACGATTTTCCCGAACCTGGGAAATAGGATGTTAGCATCAGCACTTTCGCTTTGTGGCGCGAATCTCCCATGAAGTCGAGGTTGCTCCGCATCACCCTGAAGGCCTCGTTGATGGCGTTGCGGTTGCCATGTTCCACCACGGGTTTGGTCCTCCCTTCCTCACGCTTTTGCTTGCGTGAGAACAGGCGCTTGCGCAGACTTTGCTCGCCCGGGATCTCGCCTGCAAATGGGATCGGCAGGGATTCGAGATCTTTCGACCGGCGCACTTTCGTGTCGAGAGTTACCGAAAGATAGAGAGCCACGGCCGGAATGAGGAGGCCGATGATGGCTGAAACCATAAGAATCATGTTTTTCTTAGGCGCTATAGGCAGCATCGGTGTGGTGGGAGCCGTGATTATGCGGGTGTTGTAGGATGTGAACGTCTGCGTGAGTTCGTTCTCCTCGCGCTTTTCGAGCAGGAAAAGATAGAGCGATTCCTTCACTTTCTGCTGGCGTTCCACCGAGATCAGATATTTCGCCTGATCAGGATTGGAGGCTATCTGTTCGCGTGCTTCGCCGCGTGCGTCGCGTGTGTTGGAAAGCGATGTGTTCAGGGCCGAGATCACCTGATCCACGGTCTTGACGATGGCCTGACGGAGGCCTCGGAGCGAAGCGTCGTAGTCCTTGACAAGGGGATTGTTTGCCGACGAGTTTGCCGCGATATTGTTGCGCGACAGCAGCATCTGGTTGTATTCCCCGATCTGGCTCTCTATGTTGAGATCCCCGATTCCGGTGTTGACGGGAAGCACGGAAGTGCTGTTGGCCGGATTGCTGAGAAAATCACGCATGTAGCGGGCTATCATGAGCTTATTGTTGATCTCATACATCTCATCCTCATTCTTTACTGATTTCTCGAGATACATGCGCGAGGCCTGTTCCACATCCGGGATAAGATGGCGGCTCTTGAAGTCGGATATGTCGGCGTCGACTATGCCGAGGTCTTTCTCAATCACCGACAGACGCTCGTTGATGAAGTCGGATGTGGCGTGGGCTATGATGTTCTTGTCCTCGACCCATTTTTCGTTGTAGACCTCGATCACTGTCTTCAGTATGTCGATTGCCATAGCCGGCGACACGGAAGTGGCGCGAAGATCTATCACGTCGGCCATTTTGTCGTGGAGTGTTCCCTTTACAGAGGAGCAATACCGGTTCACACTCTGTTGCAGACCGTTGCGGAACACGTGGATCTCCATCGGCTTGCCGATCTTTCCGGCGAAAGCCGGGTTGCGGCGGATGGTGATGTCGCCTACCGGGGTCTTGACTGTGTTGAGATTCCAGTCGGTCTTGACCTCGTAGTCGAGCTTTTTCTTCTCCCCGTCGGTGTATGAGATGAAATCGTGAAGGATCATCCGGCCGTCGGGATTGAGCGTTATGTCGAGCGCGGCAAGACCGTTCTCGGGCAGACCGCTGAATCCGAGCAGCACTGGAAGATTTTTCCCGTAGAGGGTGTTGTCGTGGAATGTGCCTTTGGTGGTGTAGCTCACTTCGAGCCCGAGGCGTTTCACCACTTCATACATGATCGAGGGGGATGTGAAAGCTATAAGCTCATTGTTCACACTCACCTTGCTGTTGACCAGACCCATCGATGAGAAAGCCTGCGAGACATCCATCATGGATCTCGATGATGACTGTTCCTTGATCAGAACCGAGGCCGACGATTGATAGATGGGATTCTGGCATTTGATGTAGAAATAGCCTATGACAAGAAACGCCGCGACCGAGATGAGAAACCATTTCCAGTTGCCTATGCAGAGCCGGAAAAAATCTGTCGGGGAGAACGATCGCTCCTCGGTCAGTGATATTTCGTTAGGATTCGTGTCCATTTTGTTGATAAAGTATGTCCGTTGTTTCAGGGGTGTGGATTAGCGGAAAATAAGCACGGCGATCGTGGTCAGCAGCGATGCCACGGAGATCCAGAACGCGGTCGAGAGGAAGTTGTTGCCGTTGGTCGTGGTGGAGCGCTTCTGGTAGTCGTTGGGTTCGACATACACGGCGTCTCCCTGTTGCAGATAGAACGCCGGTGAATTCATGGCCTGCTGCGTGTCGGTCAGGTCGAGACGGTAGGCTTTGCGTTCGCCGTTTTCAGTCCGGAGTACGAGTACGTTGGTTCTCTGTCCGTTGATTGTCATGTCGCCGGCCATGGCCAGGGCGTCGATTATCGTGATGTGGTCGCGGTTCAGTTCCATCCTTCCGGGATGGTTCACCTCGCCGAGTACACTGACCCCGGCGTTGGCAAACTCCACGGTTACGATCGGATCCTTCACGAGATCGCGCCCCATAAGCTCACCTTTGATGAATCCTGACAGTTCCGAGCGGGTCATCCCCTCCACCTTGAGTGTGCCGAGGATCGGGAAGTCGATCGTCCCCTCAGGGGAGACGGTGTAGAGCGACACGCCGGATTTCACACCGCCGTCGTTGCGGATGGTGTTGACGTCGGTGGTGAGTACGGCCTGGGTGATGTTGGTGGATACGACCGGGAGGTTGAAAAGCTTCGACAGCTGGTCGTCTTTTGAATGGACGATGATCGAGAGCTTGTCTTCGGGCTGCACTTTCAACTGGGTTGCTTTCAGGTCAACTTTCATGACGCTTTGGTCCACATCCTGAAAGTATGCCACATTTTTTGGCGTGCAGGATGTCAGTCCGACGGCGGCTGCGGCTATGAGGGCCGCTATGAGAGAACGAAAGGAAAGGTTCATGTCTGGTTGATGGCTTGTTTGATAATTATGAGTATATCCTGACAGTAGTGGTTCAGGTTATGGCTTCCAGGTCTGAAAGAGGGACGCTCACCGAGGCGCAGCATAGATTGTCGATAAGAATTGAGATTCTCCGCAGTCCGTCGGCATCCTGGCTTGCCCGGCCACGGAGACCCTTAAGCGAACCGCGCACGATCTCCACTTCTTCTCCACGCAGTATCCTCGGGGCTGAGATTTCGATCGTCCGGTCCGAATTTCCTGCCATGAACATCAGTTTCTCCATTTCTGAAGCCGGAATTACAGCAGGTTTTCTCTCTCCCGGAGCCTTGAGCAGGGAGGTGATGGCCGGATTCCGCAGCAGGTCGTTGAGCTTTTGGGGAATGGTGTGGATGAATATGACCCTTGGAATCAGCAGGACTTCCACCCATTTTTTCCGGTCGCTCCATTGTCTCAGTTCCCTGCGCGACGGTATGTAGACGGAATAATCCTCGCGTCGCAAAGCGGCGGCGGCGGTTCGCTCCGCATTGCTCTTTGTGAAAGCCGCTACCCACACTAAAGGCCGCGCTCCGCGGTCGTCAGTCCCATTGGCTGGCGGCAATCCCGACATCGAAAAATCATCGTTTCCCTGCATGATGTCCTGGCGGCGGTTGCGGATATCTGTGTGTAAATCCGTCTGTTGACGTCTGTTCACGCAGTCTGCAACCGCTCATTGTTCTGCAAAGATAAGCAAAAAATACGGATTGACAAATATGACGCATACGTTTGCCCGCGGCTGACGCATCCGCCGGCTCGTTCCTATCGGGTGTTTCCCGATGAAAATGTGTCAGACATGTTCTCGTAGGAAGAGGTGAAATGGGGGTGATGGTTGAGAAGTTCGGAACGGAGTCTGGTGCGGTCGAGATGGACGTAGATTTCGGTGGTGGCGATCGATTCATGCCCCAGCATTTCCTGGATGGCACGCAAGTTGGCGCCCCCTTCCAGAAGATGGGTGGCGAACGAGTGGCGCAACGTGTGGGGGCTTATCTTTTTCATGATTCCGGCCGCGGCCGCAAGATCCCTGACTATGTAGAACACCATCACCCTTGTCATTTTTGCCCCTCTGCGGTTGAGCAGCAATATGTCTTCGCTCCCTTTGCGGACATTCAGCTTGTTGCGTTCCGGAATATATTCGGAGATAAGTGACAGGGCTATGTCGGAGAGAGGGACTATGCGCTGTTTGCTCCCTTTTCCCTCGACGAGCATATAGCCCTCGCTGAAATTTATGTGGCTGATACGAAGCTCGGTGAGTTCGCTTGCCCGGACTCCGCTTCCATAAAGGATCTCGATGATGGTGTGGTTTCTGAGAGCTTCAGATTTGCCGCGGTCTATCGCTTTTACCATCGAGTCTATCTCATCGACAGACAGCACCTCGGGGAGATGGGCGGGGATGGCGGGCATTTCCACAAGATCGCTCGGGTCAGACTCGATATAGCGTTCGAGTCTCATGAACTTGAAGAGAGACCTTATGCCGGCGAGGATCCGGGCTTGGGATCGGGGCTGGATGCCTATTTCGTGAAGCGTTGCGAGAAATTCATGTATGTCGGCCGTCGTCGCCTCCTGTATGGGGGTGGACACAGACTGTAGAAATTCGAGCAGATGGGTCGCGTCGCGGAAATATGCTTCCGCTGTGTTGACCGAAAGTCCGCGCTCCAGCTTGAGATAGGCAGAGAAATCGCGCAGCAGGTCGCCGTCGGACGGAATGGTTCTTACGGGATGGCTGCTCATAGGTTGACGGTGTAGCATACGGGATGCATCTCGTCGCGTTTGAACAGGATCGAGTTGTGAGTGCCGAGAAGCACGAGGGATGTCTCTATTGAAGACACCACTTCCCCTATCTGCGGTTCGGAGAAACCGTTTAGCCAGATTGTCTCGCAATTGCTGCGAAGGATTTCCACGAGCTGGGCAGGAGTGGTGTTTTTCGCCATGAAATATCCGGTCCGGGCCTTGCGGGCTTCGTCGGGATCTTTGGTTACGCGGGCGTCGGCCGAAGCCAGCAAGGCGGCCAGAGCGATGGATCTCGGGGCGTCCGGATCGATGAAGATTGTCCCACCCGTTTTCATGGCGCAGATCCGGTGGAAACGCAGGGCTTCCCTGCGGAGCCTGACTCCACCCTCCGCAATGGCGAGATCCGAGATCTCATCGTCGGCATAGAATGCGTATTTGCGTCTGAGCCTGAGCAATTCCACGATTTTGAAAGCGAAAGGGGAGTGGACTCCATATCCACGGGAATGACGTGCCCGTTTGTAGGCGTCTGCTATCGAGAACATTGTGGATTCAGTTTGAAAGAAGATAAGAAGATAGGCGGGGAGCGAGGGGATTGGCGGACAGAAAGACCGGGTCAGTCTTTCTGTCTGCTTGCGTTTCTTTTGCGCATCAGGGCAATGGCCGCTGCGGCGATTGCCGACGCGCAGAGGAGATAGATCACGATAATGGATCCGACGGAGATGCGTTCCGTTACCCTTACCGACTGGGGATCGAACTCAAACTGTATGTTATGTTCGCCTGCCGGCAGTCTGAGCGCTCGCAACACATAGTTGACCCTTCCGATGGGGGTCTCCTTGCCGTCGATGGTGGCTGTCCATCCCCAGGGGAAGAATATCTCGCTGAAGACGGCTATTCCGCCTTTGGCGCTCCGGTAGCGGTAGTTCAGCCGGTTGGGTGCGTATTTGGTCTCGAAGATGGTGTCTCCGGCCATTTTCGGGGCGGCCTGTCCAAGAGTGTTTGCGAAGATCTTGTCGGCTACGGCTGCATGTCTTGTGTCGAGGGAGTCGAGAGCCGCCATCTCCTTGTCGGCGTCGTCCACGTACGCAATGCTGTCCACAATCCATGCGTTTCCGAGGGCACCGGGATTCTCCATGTATTCGGCGTCGCCTGAGATGACATATTTTGTGTTGAGCATGTTGAGAACCGACATGTTGTTCTTGGCGATCTGCTTCTCGATCAGGTCATTGTAGCGTGTGAGCTTTGCCGCGTGGTATCCTCCTATGGTCTTGTGGAAATAAGAAGGCTCGGCGCTTCCGAAGCGGTTCACGTCGAGAACGCGGTAGTTGGTCTTGTCGGCGAGTATGGCTTTGTCAGCCTGGGTGGGGGTGAATACGGCCGCGCGTTCTTCGGGTTCGACAAAGTTGTCGGAGTTCACGTAGCGTTTGTTGACAGAGAAAAGGTCTATGAGTATCACTGCTGTCAATGCACACACCATGAGAGTCTTGTTCGTATATGCCTTGCGGATGTAGAGCCACACCACGAGCGAGCCTATGACGATGAACGCCAGCGATCTGAGGCAGTCGGCGCTTACGAGCGACAGGCGAGAGTCGCGTATGGCTGCGATGACGTTGGCATACTGGGGATTCGCGAACGCTCCTGCTTCGGAGAGCTGCTGTGTCTCCTGCGCGCTGAAAGGCTGGCCGAATACCGACGGGGCCATCCATCCGATAAGACATACAGCCGCGCAGGTGCCGGCTACGGCATAGAAAGTCCATTTATAGCGTGCGAGGAATCCGTCGTCATCAAGAATCTTTTTGACACACATCACGGCCAATAGCGGAATGGTGAATTCAACTATGACCAGAATGCTCGACACTGCCCGGAATTTGTTATACATCGGGAAGTTGTCGATGAAAAAGTCGGTCAGCGGCTGGAAGTTGTGTCCCCATGAGAGCATGATCGCGAGTATGCTGACGGCGAAAAGTGCCCATTTCATCGGGCCGGTAACGACGAAGAGAGCCAGAATGGCGAGTACGAGGACAAAGGCTCCGGTGTAGACAGGGCCGTTGGTCATCGGCTGATCGCCGAAATATTGCGGCCACTGCTGGAGAAACTGTGCCTCCTCGGGCGACAGATAGAAATCGGATGCCTTGTCCGTGTCCGCTACGGAGAGCAGCTTGTTTTGCGCGCCCTCTGGCTTTATGGTGGCGCCTCCTTTTACATTCGGGATAAGCAGTGTCCATGTTTCGTCCACACCGTAGCTCCAGGCGGTTATTGCGTTGCGGTCCATCCCTCCTGTGGCCTCGTCGGATGCTTCCGCTTTCAGGTCGGTGGCTTTTCCGCGCACGGTCTCTTTTGAATATTCGTAAGTGTTGTAGAGGCTGGCGGAATTGGCCGCCACACCCAGTGCGCCTGCCACCACGATGCATGCTGTGGCGATGCCCCATCTTGCGAGAGTCTTTTCCTTGATGGCGATGAATAGCCATGCGATTATCATGAATGCGACCACAAACAGGAAATAGTATGACATCTGGATGTGGTTGTTGAGGATCTGAAGAGCCGCGAAAAGGGCTGTGAGGGCGGTTCCTGCGAGATACTTGCCGCGGTAACAGAGGGCGATTCCTCCTATGGTCGGCGGAATATAGCAAAGAGTGCCGAATTTCCAGATATGGCCGGCGCCGATGATAATTATGAAATAAGTGGATAATCCCCATGCCACGGCTCCGAAAAGCGATGTTGTCCATCTAAAACGCATGCAGAGGCACATTATGAAGAAGCCTATCATCATGCTGAAAAGAAGGCTCGCCGGCCATGGAAGCCACAGTCCGAACATGCTGTTTGCCCAGCCGAGCCATCCGGATGCAGCGTATGAAGGTGCGATCTGGAAAGTGGGCATTCCTCCGAAAAGCGCGTCTGTCCAGCGTGTTGTCTCGCCGCTTGTTTCCTGATACTGGCTCGCTTCATGTCCGTTGGCAAGGCCCTGTATGGTGTCGTGCTGTTGCAGCACGTTCCCCTGAATGTCGTCGGGATAGAAAAAAAGAACAGCCACCAATGCAATGAGCAATGCGGCCAGGACAGTGTAAAGAGTGTTGCGTTTCATCTGTTGGGATTTGTCCGGTTCAGTAAAGTCCGGAGAGTAAAAGCATAAGGGAGGGATTACAGGTCAGCGGAGCAACTCCGATAGCCGCTCCGCCGTTTGTCGTGTGTCTGTCAAAGTTACGGATGTTCCGGTCAGGATTTTTTCCGGTTCGGCGCCGATTTGTCGACATTGACCTTGATCTGGCGGTTGAGGCTTTGTTCAAGAGAGATGAGTGTCTCTGTTTCAGTAACGCCGGGTATATGCTGGATTTTATTGTTGAGCAGATCCATGAGATGCTGGTTGTCTTTGGCATAGACTTTGATAAGCATCGAGTAGGGTCCTGTGGTGAAATGGCATTCCACAACCTCGGGGATCTCGGCGAGGAGCTTTGCCGCTTCGCGATACATCGAGCCTTTCTGGAGGCGTACTCCTATATATGTGCAGGTGTTGTAGCCTAATGTGCATGGATCTACGTGATAGCCGGATCCTGTGATAACCTTCATTTCAACAAGCCGTGCAATGCGCTGGTGGATGGCGGCGCGTGATACTCCGCAAACGACGGCCACATCTTTCGAAGGGATGCGGGCGTTTTCCATGATGATGTTGAGAATCTTTTTGTCGAGATTATCTATCTTGTCCATTTTTTAAATTTATCGCTAATTAGATTGGTTGAATTACCGTGGCAAAATTACGCAAAAAAACAGGAACTTCCAAAACTGATGGGTAAAAAAATGACAAAATATTTGTTAACCATGCAGTATTATTCAGTGTAATGTCATGTAAGAGGTGAATCTATCTAATTTGCGTTGTCGGGATAGGATTGGTGCGGGGCCTAAGCTCTATTGTGGCATGTAGGAGGTGGTGAGTATGACTAAAAGTAAAAGAATGTTAAAATTACTGATTTAATGCCCGTAAAATTTGGATATGAATTTCAAAGATCGTAACTTTGCACCGCTTTAATCAAGCACCCCTGCTGAAAGCTGCGGTTTTCAGTGAAACGTATCCGAGATCTGGAATTTCCAGATGAAGAGATCCAAAGGATTTTATCCGGCGGCTCGCCCCCAAGGAAAGGATACCGGTTGGTCTTGATAAAGCCGCCTACGGGGTGTAGCTCAGCCCGGTTAGAGTACGCGTCTGGGGGGCGTGTGGTCGCAAGTTCGAATCTTGTCACCCCGACAAATGTGTGGATGGAATTTCATCCGCACATTTTTTTTATTTCAGGCTTTCCGCTATGTCGGAGTGGGCCTGGATCACCCGTGGGTGCCGTCTGCGTATGGAGTGGCCGGTATGCTCGGTATGTTGTTAAACAAGCTCTAAATGTCAACCCTATAAATAATAATGGCAATGAAAATTATCAGAACAGTTACAATGGGCATGTTGCTGGCGGCTTCTGTGTTGCTGCCGTCATGTTCGGGGTCGAAGGACGAGACCTCCGGTCAGAAGAAAGACAATGTGGAGGCTGCTGAGGAGTCTCCGGCGATGAAAAATCTCAGAAAGCAGGTGGAACAGCTGAACTCCACGTTCCCTGTCGAAATGCAGGACGGTTTGAAAATGACCGGTGTCGCGCTTGAGGACGGCTATCTGATCTATACATGCGAGTATCCTGCCAATATGGAATTCGAGGTGCAGCAGGATGAGACGACGAGGAAAAGAATCCTCTTATCCCTGCCGCGTCCGACGCGCCGCATGCTCCGTGAATCCGGACTTGGAATAAAATATATTTATGTAAAGGCCGGGACAGACGAGAAGCAGGAGGTTGTAATAACGCCAGAAGAGATAAGCAATCTCTGATAAAGATACGGTCGGAAAAATCCGGGAGTGATGCTTTTTAGCGTTCGCTCCCGGTTGTTGTTTTTGAAAAAGTGTGGATTCTTGATGTCGCCTCCGCATGGTTGGATTTAGTGAAAATCCCCATCGATTCTGTTTGGGATTGTTGTTTTTAGGGGTCGGAAGTGAAAAAAACAAGAAAAATTTTTCACGGCATAATAATTTGAATATCAATAATCAACGTTAATATGTCGGGAAGATGGCGTAAAAAAGTTTAAATTTTTTCATCGAAAAATTTGGTGGAACCGGGAAAAGTGTCTAACTTTGCACTCGCAAACGAGCCACAACGGTAACGAGTAAAGAGAACCTCTAAAGAATGGTGCGGTAGTTCAGCCGGTTAGAATACAGGCCTGTCACGCCTGGGGTCGCGGGTTCGAGTCCCGTCCGCACCGCCGAGGAGAGAGGAAGAGCAGCAGAGTAAACTTCGGTTTCCTGCTGCTCTTTTTCGATATTCACTGCAATGGCGATCACTCCCGGCATAGCGCATGACTGATGGATCAGCTCTCTTCTACTCCACGTTTTTTTGAAACCTCCGGACTAATGCGGATGTTTTTGAAAATTAGTGTTCCCTAAGTTTAATATTGATTGTGTGTTAAATCCAAACACGCCCTTGACCAACCATGAAGCTTCTGATAATAAACGGTCCGAATCTCAATCTCACCGGCAAACGGCAGCCGGAGATATATGGCAGTCGCTCTTTCGAGAGCTTTTTTGAAGTCCTGGAATCGGGGTATGCTTCAAAAGGCTGCGGGATCCAGTATTTCCAGTCCAATTCCGAGGGAGAGATCATCGACCGGCTGCATAAGGCCGGGTATGGCGACGAGGGATTTGACGGGATCGTGATCAACCCCGGGGCGTATTCGCATTATTCGCTTGCGATAGCGGATGCGATAGCGGCCATACCGCTTCCTGTCGTGGAGGTGCATATCTCGAATGTGGCAGCGCGCGAGGCCGAACGCCGCAAGACCGTAACCGGCGCGGCATGTGTGGCGGTCGTCGCGGGTCTCGGCCTTTTCGGCTATGAGGCGGCCGTGGAATGGTTTGTGCAGTCGAGGAATATATGATGGATCTCGAAGATTACATAGAGGGACATATAGATCCGGAGCCGGCGTGGCTCTCGCGTCTCGACAGGGACACGCACACGTCGCTGATCAACGGCAGGATGTGTTCAGGACATGCCCAGGGCAGGTTTCTTAAGATGCTTGCCCGGATGATCTCACCCCGGCGGGTGCTTGAACTCGGCACGTTTTCCGGATACTCGGCGCTATCCTTCGCCGAGGGGATGCCTCCCGGATCCGAATTCCATACAGTCGAGGCCTCCGACGAACTCTCCGACTTCATAGAAGAGCATCTTCTGAATGCTCCGGACGAGATAAGGGAAAAGATTCATCTTCATTTCGGCGCTGCGCTTGAGGTGGCGCCGGGGTTGGGTAAGGACTTCGATCTTATTTTCATCGATGCCGACAAGCGTGAGTATCCGGATTATTACCGTATGGCGGTAGGGATGCTTCGTCCCGGAGGCTACATCGTGGCCGACAATACGCTCTGGGACGGCCATGTGGCTGACGAAAACCGGTGCGACCGCCAGACTATGGGGGTGAAAAAATTCAACGATATTGTGGCGGCCGACGTCCGTGTCGAGAAGGTGATCCTGCCTCTGAGGGACGGACTGACGCTTATACGACTCAAAATGCCCGGCGAAAGATGAAACCATCCTGTGCCGGAAACGTTCTATAGAAAAGAAACCAAAAGCTAAAGAAAATGGAAGGAAAAAGACAAGCAAAGATATCAAGATTGATCCAGCGGGAACTCAGTGAGATTTTCCGCCGTCAGACGGCCAAGACCGGCGGAGTGCTGATCAGCGTGAGCGCTGTAAGAGTTTCCCCCGATCTCAGCATAGCCAAGGCCTATCTGAGCATATTTCCGCCGGAGAAGTCGAACGAAATTCTTGAAAACATCAAACGCCAGTCGAAAACCGTGCGCTACGAGCTGGCCCAGGCCGTGAAGCAGGTACTCCGGAAATGCCCGGATCTGCAGTTTTATCTGGACGACTCGCTCGATTATATCGAGAACATCGACCGTCTGCTCGCGTCGGATCCGATCAAAGGTAGCGCCGATCCGGAAGACTGACCGCGGCGATCCCTGTTTTCCGTAGTAAGGAGAAGTGAACTGCCAATGAGCAACAATCATCTTGCCGCCAGAATAGCCTGGCGCTATCTGCGTGCGAAAAAATCCCATACGGCTGTGAGTGCGATAGCCGCTGTGTCGATCGCCGGTGTGGCAGTGGCCACGGCGGCGATCGTCTGTGTGCTTTCTGTCTTCAACGGGTTCCGCGATGTGCTGACCGACAAACTCGACTCGCTGTCGCCCGACATATCGGTTACTCCCGCCAAAGGAAAGGTCTTTGACGATGTGTCCGGAATGCTAAAGACTGTCGGGGGGCTGGAGGGCGTGGCGATCGCCACGCCTACGCTGACTGACAATGCCCTCGCGCTGTGCGGCACGCGTGAGATGCCTGTTACGCTCAAAGGCGTTGTCCCCGACGATTATGTCCGGCTTACATCGATACGGGATCTGCTTCATGAGGGGAGCGGGTGGCTGACGGATACGTATGCTGTGCCCGGGGCAGTGCTTTCGATCGGGAGTGCCGTCCAGCTCGGCGCCACCCGTCTTGGCGAGGGGGTGCTTCTATTTGCCCCGCGCCGTGAAGGGCGTGTGAACCTGGCCAATCCGGCCTCTTCGTTTTTTCAGGATTCAGTCTGTTTCACCGGTGTGTTCCAGGCCCAGCAGGCTCAGTTTGATGAAAACATGGTTGTAGTCCCTATCGATGTGGCCCGCGGACTGTTCCAGTACGACAACGAGGCGTCGGCCATAGAGATCAAGGTCTCGGCAGGAGCCTCGACCGGTGATGTCGCGTCCCGTATAGAGTCGGCTCTGGGAAAAGAGGTTGTGGTCAAGGACCGGCTTGAACAGCAGGAGATCAATTTCAGGATGATCGAGATAGAGAAATGGGTTACGTTTCTGCTACTGTTTTTTATCCTGCTAATAGCATCGTTCAACCTGATCAGCACGCTTTCGATGCTCGTGCTTGAAAAGCAGTCCTCGCTCCATACGCTGCGCAGTCTCGGGTTCGGTCCGGACAGGATAGCGTCAGTGTTCCGTTGGGAAAGCCTTTTCGTGGCGTTGGCAGGAGGAGCCGGCGGCATACTGCTTGGTGTGGGTCTGTGTCTTTTGCAGCAGCATTTCGGAATCATAAAGCTCAATGGGGATCCGGGGTCGTTGATAATCAGCGCATATCCGGTACGGGTCAAACTGTCGGACATGGTGGCCGTAGCCGTTCCTGTTTTGCTCATAGGGATAGCCAGCGGCTGGATATCCGGGCGTTTCGCCCGTTCGCGGGCCGTGCGCCGGACATGAACGCGCGTTTGTCTGAACCGGGATTTTTTGCTATCTTTGCCGACGCTCAGAAACTGTTTCCGCGGAAGCGGAGGATTCCAGAAACACCAGACAGACGTAATGAAGTCCAAACCAATAGCTTTTATATGCCTGCTCCTTGCTTTCGCCGCCGGAGGCTGTTCCAGTGGCGGGGAAACCCGCAGCATAGCTGAATTCGGCGCTGAGGATTTTCCTGCCGACACCATTGAGCCGGCAGTGGCTGTCGCTTCCCCGAAGCCGGAGCGGCGCGTGAAGCCGGAACAATCGCCGGCGGACAATCCCGGTCCCGGAGTCTCAGGCAGAATAGCGGTCAACAACATCGGCCCGCTCGGCGAGCTGTTCAACGACAGCAACAAATACCAGTATGTCCATGCCGAGCGTCTCGGCATAGAACCTATCACGGATCTGCGCTCAGCCTACCGGACACGACGTCCGCTGCGGCACATCACGTCGTGTGATCTTTACGAGGTAGACACACTTACACATTCGATGCCTTTTCTGGTGCCTGAAGCCGGACGGCTTCTCGAAGACATAGGACGCAATTTCAAGGACTCGCTCAAATCCCGCGGGCGTAAAGGCTACAGGATCCGCGTTACGTCGCTTCTGCGCACAGCCTCGACGGTCAAGAAACTCAGGCGTGTCAACGTGAACGCTACCGATTCTTCCACCCATAAGTTCGGCACGACTTTCGATCTTTCCTACACACGCTTCCATCGCGAGGGGAATTCCACCACTCTTCACGACGGGGATCTCAAGAATCTCCTTGCCGAAGTCCTGAATGATCTGCGAAGCCAGGGGCGCTGTCTGGTGAAATTCGAGCGCAAGACCGGATGCTTCCATGTTACGGTGGTCAAATAGCGTTTCCTGTGGCAAAAAATAGCTATCTTTGCAGACCCTTTTATGCCTGACAGGAGAGCGCGTCGAGAACCAGCGGGTCATGCCGGATGTTTCAATTTCGTAGCAGATGCTTCCTCAGGCAAAACCATATAAAAACGTAAAGAATCATGAGAACACTTTTGAAGATATTGTCGGTCGCAGGACTGGCGCTCATCATGGCAGTGTCTCCAGCCGGAGCAAAGAGCAAGAAGTCAGGCGGCGACGCGAAGATAAAGTTTACCGAGCGGTCATACGACTTCGGTCTCATCGACGAGAACGGCGGTCCCGTCAGCCATGAGTTTGAATTCATCAACGAGGGCAACGGCAATCTCGTTATCAGCGATGTCCGCACCCAGTGCGGCTGCACCCGCCCGGAATATCCAAAAAATCCCATAGCGCCCGGAAAGAAAGGGAAGATAAGGATCACGTTCCTCCCGCAGGGACGTCCCGGAAGCCTGAACAAGACGGCCACGGTCTACACCAACGGCAAGCCTTCGAAAAGCCAGATCCAGATAAAAGGCCGTGTGGCTCCCAAGAAATGAGGAATGATCGTCTGCTGACCGTTGCCTTGCTTCTTGCGTTGGCCTCCATTTGTGCTAATGCCGAAATCAAGTGGCTTGCCACGGACTATGATTTCGGCACGATGAAAGAGGTGGCCGGACCCAAGACCGGAAGTGTGAGGTTTGTCAACACGGGAACCGAGCCGACGGTGATCAATCAGGTGCGTCCGAGTTGCGGATGTACTGGAGCCGACTATACCGACGGCCCGATCCAGCCGGGCGACACAGCCACGGTCAGTTTCACATACAATCCAGCGGGACGTCCGGGCCGGTTTGAGAAGACTGTGAAAGTCTATACCGGTGCGGACAATGACCGGACGGTCATCACAATCCGGGGAACAGTGATCGGTGCGCCGGAGACGCTTACCGCTTCCTATCCTGTCGAGGCCGGCCCTCTCAGGCTCTCGTCGCGGATTCTGGCTGCCGGCGACGTGCGCTACGGCACTGCGCGCCATCTGTTCCTGCAGGGATATAATCAGAGTCCGGACACGATTTATCCGGCCTGGAACCATCCGTCGCGATCGTTGAGTCTCGGTATCTCGGACCGTGCGGTGGCTCCCGGCGACGGCGTTACATTCAGCGTATATTTCAACAGCCGGGAGGGTGAGATGCCGGGTACGGTGGTCTATCCGATAGAGATCGTGAGCGATACAGCCCGCGCCGATCAGGCACGGACCACTGTGGAATTCAGGGCCAACGTTGTCCCCGATGCATCCGGCCCGGGTGCTTCAGATCTCGCCGACGCACCGTCAATCTCGCTGACTCCCTCGCATGTGGATCTCGGCACGGTAGGCGACCGGGCGGACTTCGGTTTTGTGGTCAGCAATACCGGCCGCGGCAATCTCCATCTGAAACGTATGCAGGGAGAGGGGATAACGATGAAACGTTATCCGGTGGCGCTGAAACCTGGCAAGAAAGGTGAATGCAAAGGCTCCGTTCGTCTCGACGGCCGGGATCCCGGGCCTTTTGTGATCAATCTCCAGATAGTGAGCGATGATCCGGTTCATCCTCTCACGATAGTGAGGATAGCAGGAATCAAGGAATGATTAGTCCATAAGTAAAAACAAAGATAAGAAGAATACCATAATAGAATCATGGCACAGCTCGAACATCCTGAAAACGATGACCAGTATAAGGGACTTCAAGTGAACAGCGGCGTGTCGTCGCAACCCACAGTCAATCCATATCTGAAACTCCGCCCGCGCCGTCGCCGCGTGCTTACGGCCTCCGACTATGTTGAGGGAATAGTGAAGCGCGACGTAAGCATCCTGGGCCAGGCCGTAACCCTTATCGAGAGTACGGCCGACGAGCATCAGGCCCTGGCGCAGGAAGTGATAGAGAAATGCCTGCCCTATGCAGGAGCTTCGCGCCGTATCGGCATCACCGGAGTGCCCGGTGCAGGCAAATCGACATCGATCGATGTGTTCGGACTCCACGTGCTTCGTCAGGGGCATCGCCTCGCCGTGCTTGCTATCGACCCGTCGAGCGAGCGCACCCGCGGATCGATTCTCGGAGACAAGACCCGCATGGAGAAACTGTCGCAGGAGAAAGACGCCTTTATCCGTCCTTCCCCGTCGGCCGGATCCCTCGGTGGTGTGGCGCGTAAGACACGCGAGACAATAGTGCTATGCGAGGCCGCAGGATATGACACGATTTTTGTGGAGACCGTCGGTGTCGGACAAAGCGAGACAGCGGTACACTCGATGGTGGACTTTTTTCTGCTTATCCAGCTCGCCGGTACAGGAGACGAGCTTCAGGGAATCAAGCGCGGAATCATGGAGATGGCCGACGGAATCGTCATCAACAAATGCGACGGCGACAACATAGACCGCGCCAAGCTTGCCGCAGCCCAATTCCGCAACGCGCTCCATCTGTTTCCGCCCACGCCGAGCAAATGGGTGCCGGAAGTGCTGACCTACAGTGGATATTTCGAAATTGACATCGACAAGGTCTGGGATATGATAGACCGCTATTTCGAATATGTGAAAGGCACCGGCTATTTTGACGTGAAACGCCAGCAGCAGGCCAAATACTGGATGGTGGAGACGATCAACGAGCATCTCCGCAGCAACTTCTATCATCAGCCTGAGGTGAGGGCGCTTCTCGAGCAGAAAGAGCTGCGGGTCCTCAACAACGAGCAGTCGTCGTTCACAGCGGCAAAAGATGTACTCGACTTTTATTTTGAACAAATGCGCAACCGCTGACAGCTGATCCATTCGGCTTCTGCGGCCGGCGGACTCCGCTTCAAACCGGAGTCCGCGCAATAATTCCAATACCAGAGACGTTATACTTCCTGACACGCGGCATGCCGTGTGTCGAAATTCAGACAAACCGAAACTCATGAAAATTACAGCCAAGCTATTCCTGTTGATTTCCATCGGTCTGCTCCTTGCAGGCTGCAAATCGTCCAATCTCGCGTATTTCAGTGATGTATCGACCACAGACGGTGCCATAGCGATCCCGACCATCGACATCAAGATCGAACCGGAAGATGAGCTTCTCATCAACGTCAGTTCGGAAGTGCCCGAGGCCACAGCCGTCTATAATCTGGGATTCAACAATGTAGCCATGTCGTCGGATATCAAGAACAGTAACGTCTCCCTTCAGAGGCAGACCTACAAGGTAGACTCGAAAGGCGACATAATGTTTCCCGTACTCGGACGCATTCACGTCGAGGGAATGACAACCACCCAGCTTGCCGAGGATCTCACACGCCGCATCGCCGCCGACGTGGAGGCGCCGTTCGTGAGGGTAGAGCTTGTGAACTTCAATGTCGACGTGATGGGAGAGGTGCTTCAGCCCGGCCGTTACCGTTTCGAAACCCAGAAAGTCTCGGTTCTCGACGCGCTTGCGTCGGCCGGCGACATGACCGTCTTCGGCAAGCGCGACCGTGTTACCGTGTGGCGGCGTGAAAACGGACAGGTAACCTACCATCAGCTCAATCTCAATGATTCCAAAAGCCATTCGTCTCCATATTTCTATCTGAAACAGAACGATGTGGTCTATGTCGAGCCGTCGGCGGCGCGTGCCGGCCAGGCAGACTACAATCAGAACAATTCCTATAAGGTCAGTGTGATTTCAGCTGTGGTGAGCGGCATCTCCGTGATAACCTCGCTCGTGATCGCGCTTGTGATCAACAAATGATAACCCCCAGCCAGATTCAAAACCATCAATCATGGATACCAACGAACGCCTGAAGCAGGAGAAGAGCAGAATAGACATCACCAATTCAGTGAAATCTTTCACCAGATACTGGTGGGTCTATCTTGTCTCGTTCGCTTTTTTTATCACGCTGGCCGTGATCTATGTCAAGGTCAAGGCTCCGGTCTATGACATAAGCGCGAAGATAATACTCAATGACAACGACGATCTTGGCAAGAGCAATCTCGGAGGTCTCGGCTCGCTGATGGCCTCATTCTCCATCGGGGGAGCCGGAGGAAAATATGTGGAGGATGAAATCGTGCGAATGCGCAGCCACAGCAACGAGATTGAACTGATCAAGAGATTGAGACTCAATGAACAGTATTCGTCGAAAAAGGAATTTATGGCTCAGAGAATCACGTATTTCAATGATTCTCCGCTCATGGTCTATATCCCCGAAAGCATACTTGACACGATCTCGGTTACATCAAAGTTCGAGATCAAGGTGAGCCCTGACGGATCCAAGGCCGACATAGAGGTCAAGCAGAAGAAAGATGTAACCTACTCCCGCAAAGGGGTGGCTTTGCCGGCCGATGTCCGCACGCCTTACGGCACGTTCAGGGTTTCGACCACATCCTTTTTCAAGCCCGGGAAGGATGACCTCAATATGCGTGTGATAATCTCCAGTCCCAACGTAACGGTCAAGAGTCTCGCCAAGAATATCAAGGCGAGGACCCCGAGCAAGAAATCCGGACTTGTGCTTCTCTCATACAAGGATGTCAACACCGAGCGCGGTTGTGCCGTACTCGACGGCCTGGTGGAGATCTACAATGAGAACAGTCTTGCCGACACCCGCCGTCAGGCACAGGCGGCAGTGGATTTCATCAAGAACAGACTTGAGAAACTCTATTCCGAACTTGAGACGAGCGAGCAGAGCATCGAATCCTACAAGCGCACCAATGGAATTGTAGATCCCGAGGTCGAGGCTGAGTATATTTTCAAGAAAAAACAGCTTGCCGAGTCAGGTGTGATAGAATATGAGACGCAGGCATCGGTGTTGCGTATGGTGATCGACTTCCTCAAATCCGAGTCAAACCGCTATTCTCTCATCCCGTTTGCGGCCGATATGCCCAAAGAACCCCTTGAAGAGTACAACAAGCTCGTCATGGAGCGTCTGCGCCTTCAGGAGAACGCCAGAGGCAACAATGCCGCTTTCAAGACGCTGTCAGCGCAGATAGACGCCATGCGTTCGAATCTGATCTCGTCGCTCGAGCGTCAGCTCGCCGCGGCCAACATCGCGATTGCGGACATGAAGCGTTCGGATGCCTCCACATCGAGCCGGATCGCGGATTATCCTTCGATGGAAAAAGACCTTCTGTCGCTCTACCGCGATCAGAAGATCAAGAATCAGATCTATGCCTATCTGCTTCAGAAACTCGAGGAGAGCGAGCTGAAACTTTCCCGCGACATCACGGTTGGCAAGACTGTGGATGCGGCATATCCCGACACAGATCCTTCCTCGCCTAAAAAATCAATGGTGCTTATCGGTGCGGCTTTCGGATCGGTGGTCGTGGCCTATGCCGGACTGATGCTTTGGATGAGACTCTGCTCCATGATGAAGGCCGCGCGCACCCGCAAGACCAAGAAAGACTGAACAGATCCACTGTCCGCATCATATCTCAACCGGATGAACACCGAATCACGGGTCTATTTTTCTAAGGGAAAACTGGTCATTCTGTGGCTGATTTTCTCGCTGTGGCTGCTTGGAGCGTATCCGTTCCTGTTTCAGCTCCTGTTTTCATACGAGGCATTCCAGTCGGCCGACGGGCGCCTGATGCCCCTGTTTGAGCTGGCCTTCATTCTGCTCGGAGGCGTGCTGTGTCTGAAGAACAGGGCCGACATGGCTGTGGCGGGCTCGTTCGTGCTGCTTGCTTTCGTCAGCACCGTGATTGTCAACGAACGGCCGTTGTCGGACTGGATCAACGGAATCCGCTTCTATGTCCCGCTGCTCTTCATGCTCCCCATCATACGCTACGCCATGGCCACGGAAGCCAGACGCGACTACTTCATGGAACTTATGGACCGTTCGCTCTATCTGTTCCTGTGGCTTCAGGGGCCGTGCATGATCTATCAGCTCATTACTATGGGAGGCTGGGACTACGGAGGCGGGTCGCTCGGAGTGTTCCAGTCGGGCATCATCTCGGAGCTGATATATATGATCTCGTTCTATCTCATGATAAGGCGGTGGGACATGTCGAAAGGCTATTTCACCAACATAGCCTGCAACTGGATCCTCGTCTTTCTGCTGTATCCGTCATTCTTGAACGAGACGAAATCCTCGTTTCTGTTCATGCTCATGTATTTCGTCTTTCTCATGCCGCTCAACAGGCGGACACTCAAGACGCTTGCCATCATGATCCCGGTAACGGCCGTGGCAATGTGGGCTTTCATCTATGTCTACAATTCATTGTATGGCAACAAGGTGCAGTCGCGTGATACATTCAGTCTCGAATATCTCGACTGGTATGTACTCGGTGATGCCGCGGATCTCGAGATGATGGAGCTGGCGTATGAGGCTACTGATTTCGACGAGGAGGTCGATTTCCAGCGCGGACTCAAAATGGCGGCGGTTCCCTGGATCATGGAGGATCAGAAACGCGACGGTGTGTGGATATTCGGCAACGGGGTCGGGATCCTAAAGGGGCATTCGGAAGATGACCCGTCCGATCTTGGAGGGGAATACAAGTGGCTGTTTCAGGGCACCGCGATGACGCTCCAGATGCTGGTGCTGGAATGCGGCGCACTCGGAGTGGTGTGGCTTATCGCAGCCATGATCGTGCTGTTCCACCGTCCGGCATCCATGCCGAAGAAGCGGAACCGCAACCGCCAGATGTATGGTTTCCTTGTGTCGATGCTCGTGGCGGTGCTTTTCTACAATACCTCGATGAATATCATAATCTTCGGGATCATATACTATTATATGTCGTTTCTTTGTTCAAGATGGAGCTACACGGATAATCTCGGGAATATCACCCCGGGCGCTCCGATGCTCCAGCTCGGAGGGATATTCACTAAGGTGAGATATCCTCGTGTCAACACAGACAAGCAATGAAGATCCTGATCGTAAATAAATTCTTCTATCCCCGGGGCGGAGACTGCATCGTGGCGATGGCCACACGCAGGCTTCTGACCGAGCGCGGCCATGACGTGAAGGTCTTCGCGATGGATTATCCGCATAACGATCCTTGTGCCGATGCGTCGGGCTATGCTTCCCGGGTGGAATTCGGGGGATCGCTGGTGTCGAAATGGCGCGCGCTGCAGCGGCTTCTCGGATATGGAGACATAAGAAAGTCTGTCGACAAGGTTCTCGACAGTTTCCGTCCCGATGTGGTGCATCTCCATAATATCCATTCCTATCTCTCTCCGATAGTGGGGGAAATGGCCCACAGGCGTGGCATACGGGTGGTGTGGACTCTTCATGACTACAAGCTTCTTTGTCCGGCTTATTCCTGCCGGCGTCCTTCAGGAGAGAACTGCGAGGACTGTTTTGGCGGGAAACTCGGGGTGGTCCGTCATGGATGCATGAAAGGAAGCACCTTGCAGAGCCTCATGGCCGATATCGAGGCCCGGGTGTGGAATAGGAAACGGATGGAGCGTTTCACCGATTGCTTCATCGCCCCCAGCGAATTCATGCGCAACAAAATGATGGAGGGTGGTTTTCCCCGCCGAAAACTGGCCACTATATGCAATTTCATTGATCCTGTGAAGCTCGATCTGATCTCGCGGTGCGGGGTGGAGGAATGTCCTGATGATTATTTCTGCTATGTGGGCCGTCTCTCCGATGAGAAAGGGACAGAGACGATGCTTTCCGCGGCGGCTGAGTCCGGTGTGGAATTGCGTGTGGCCGGCGACGGTCCGCTTCTTGAAGGGATGAAGCGGCGGTTCGCATCAAACAGAAATATAGTCTTTCTCGGTCATCTCGACCGGGAGGAAGTCGTGGGGCTGCTGCGTAAGGCCAAAGCTTCGGTGCTTCCATCCGAATGGTATGAGAACAATCCTCTCGGAGTGATAGAATCGCTATGTTGCGGCACTCCTGTGATCGGTGCGGATATAGGGGGGATTCCGGAGCTTCTTGACAGCCCGGATGGCATCACGTTCACGTCGGGCAACGCCGAGGAGCTTACGGGGATATTCCGTGGGTTCGGCCACCGGCGTCCGTTCGACCGCGGCTCGATAGCCCGACGGGCCATCGCCCGTTTCAGCCGCGACAGGCACTACGAATTGCTGATGGATGTTTATTCGGGAAAGAATTGAATCCTTCCGTCTGGCGGACTGAAGATCACTTGTGGTGATATAATGGCAGGATAATGAGTTTCTTAAGCCGAGACTGATTTTTTTGTGTAGCGGAATGGCAATAAAAAGTCGCTGACTGGCGTTATTTTTGAGTAAGCATGCTTACAGCAATTCTCCTCTATCCATTCCATCCCGCATAGTCTCCCTTGCCGGAGAATGAAATAATGTATAGACTGCCGACCGACATATCGATTATCACCACTTACCGCTGTCCGATGCGATGCATGATGTGCAACATCTGGAAGAATCCGACTCAGGTTTCAGAGGAGATCAAGCCTCGGGAACTTGAGATGCTTCCGGATTTCAAGTTTGTCAACATCACTGGCGGAGAGCCGTTTGTGCGTGAGGATCTTGAGGAGATAATCGATGTGATGTTCCGCAAATCGCCGCGCATAGTGATATCCACTTCCGGATGGTTTGACGACCGGGTGATATCGCTTGCCGAGAAATATCCGAAAATAGGGATAAGGATCTCCATAGAGGGAATGCGCGACAAAAACGATGAATTGCGCGGACGTTCAGGGGGATTCGACAAGGGTTTGGGAATACTGCGTGAACTCAAACGAATGGGCGTCAAGGATATAGGATTCGGGATCACTGTCAGCAACCACAACAGTTCCGATATGCTCGAGCTTTATTCCCTTTCAAAGGAACTCGGGATGGAATTCGCCACGGCCGCTTTCCACAATTCGTTCTACTTCCATAAATACGACAATGTGATCACCAACGCGCGGGAAGTTACCGACAACTTCATGCGTCTGATCGACGCCCAGCTCAAGGAGCCGCATCCCAAGTCCTGGTTCCGCGCATACTTCAATATGGGACTGATCAACTACGTCAACGGCGGACGCCGCCTGCTTCCCTGCGAGGCAGGAAGCGTGAACTGCTTCCTTGATCCATACGGAGAGATCTATCCCTGCAACGGAATGGAGGAGGGGAAATGGAAACTCTCGATGGGTAACATACGCTCCGGAAAGAGATTCGAGGAGATATGGAATTCTCCGGAAGCCGACGAAGTGCGCCGCCATGTGGCCAATTGTCCCAAAAACTGCTGGATGGTGGGCACGGTCAGTCCTGTGATGAAGAAAAACATCCTCAAGCCGGCCTCTTGGGTGATAGCCAACAAGGCCCGTTCGCTTGTCGGACTCAAGCCTGTGCTGAACGCGCAGACAAGAGAGTCGGTCATGGCAAACAATGATCAGAAGCAGCGTTGACGGCACATCTGACACACGCTGCCCAAACATCGTTACATCCACATTCCTGATATGAAGATCGCAGTAACCGGCACACGTGGAATACCATCCATACAAGGAGGGGTGGAGACTCATTGCGAGGAGCTTTTTCCGCGTATAGCCGCTTCCGGAGCAGAGATAACCCTTTTCCGCCGGGCATCATACGTAGGCGGGTCGGAAGGAATGGACTCTTTCCGTGGCGTCAGGCTTGTCGATCTTCCCACACCACGCAAGAAAGCCTTCGAAGCGATAATTCATACAGCCCGCGCCGTGGCACGTGCGCGGAGGATGAACGCGGACATAATACATATCCACGCCATAGGCCCGGCGTTGCTTACGCCTGTCGCCAGGATGCTGGGGATGAAAGTGGTCGTTACCCACCACGGATTTGACTATGACCGTGAGAAATGGGGGCGGGTCGCGAAATTCATGCTCAGGCTCGGGGAAAGACTCGGCGCGCGCCATGCCGATGCCCTCATTGTGATATCGGATCATATAAGAACCACCATTGCCTCGCGATACGGACGGACGGACACTGATTTGATATTCAACGGTGTGCCCGAGGCCAACCGGGATCCGGAAACGGATTGTCTTGATTCATGGGGCGTAAAGTCGGGTGAATATGTGCTGGCTCTCGGACGTTTTGTAAAAGAGAAAAATTTCCATCTGCTTATCGAGGCCTTCAGGGAATTGGCTCCCTGGGGTGTGAAGCTTGTCATAGCCGGCGACGCCGACATGCCCGATGAGTATTCGGAAAATCTTAAGCGTAAAGCCCGTGCCGCCGGAGTTGTCCTCACAGGTTTCGTCAAAGGAAAGCCGCTGCGTCAGCTTCTGACCCACGCGCGCCTTTTCTGTCTCCCGTCCACCCACGAGGGGCTTCCTATATCGCTTCTTGAAGCCATGAGCTATGATCTTGATGTATTGGTCAGCGACATACCGGCCAACAGGCTTCCCCAGCTCGCGAAGGAAGATTTCTTCGCCACCGGGAACCGCTCAGACTTGGTGGCGGCATTGAGACGCAAGCTTGATCTGCCGCCGTCCAGACGTAGATATGATCTGTCGGACTATGACTGGGATGTCATAGCCCGGAAGACAGCCGGAGTCTACCGGCGTATACTCGGCCAATCCATAAAATCCTGACTGCATGGCATCCTTCATTCTTTACGATTGTCCCGGCGACCCCGATTTTGAGGAAGGTCTTGCCGAAGCCACAGGAAGAAAGTGGATCCCCAGGGTGGCCGACGGCCGGGCAAGCGTCAGCAAATGGCGCAGGATGGCAAACTATTTCCTTTTTCCGTTGGTATTTCTACTGACCACACGCCGGATTCAGTCTGTGGTGGCATGGCAGCAATTCTATGGCGTCATGACCGCCGTCTATGCCAGACTCATGCGCCGTCGGTTTCCGATAACGGTGATGACATTCATCTACAGGCCGAAGTCAGGAATAGCCGGAAAACTTTTCCATCGCCTTGTAAAGTTCGGGATCACCTCGCCGTCGGTAAAGGAGATCATAGTGTTTTCTCCAGACGAGGTTGACGATTACGCCCGTATTTTCCCTGAGGCGGCCGGGAAATTCAGATTCTGCCCGCTCGGGATCCCTCTCCCGTCAGTGAAGTCAGGAGGATCCGCGTCAGGGTCCTGCATTTTCTCAGCCGGCCGCAGCAACCGCGATTACAACATTCTCAAGCAGGCAGCCGAGGAGGCCGGAATTGGTCTGCGGATAGCGTGTCCGGAAGAGAATGCCGGCGGATTCAGCAGGACAGAGATCCTCAGAGATTGTTTCGGAGAGGATATGGAGCGTGAGATGGCCTCTTCGCTTGCTGTAGCCATCCCCTTGCGCGATGCCGCAGTCTCGTCCGGACAACTTGTGGCGCTTCAGGCCATGAGTATGGGTAAAGCGGTGGTGTGCAGCGACAATCCGGCGCTGCGTCCCTATATTGCGGAAGGGGAGACGGCGATCGTGTGCCGGTCCGTGGAGGAATGGGTCGAAGCCCTGCGCAGACTGTCGACAGACAGCGCACTGCGGATCCGTCTCGGCGAGGCGGGCCGTGAACGCATGCTTGCCAATTTCACAATGCGTAATCTCGGTCTTGCGGTCGGAAAGTAAGCGCGCGTTTTTCAATTATTTCCAAACACCCTCGAAAGCCTTTTACATTTTTTTGTAATTTGGGAACTGGGCGGCGTTTTTTATTTTGCCGTCTGACCAAAAAGTCATAAATTTGCAGCAGATTACGCTCCGCACATCCGGGTCTCTTCGTCATATCCGGTGTGGACGTGATGTTGCCATGAAAACTAATAAACACAATACTAACAACTTAAACTAATTTCAAAACTGCTATGTGGTTATCAAACTCATCTGTAGGACGTAAGTTCGTGATGGCGCTTACCGGTGCCTTCCTCGTCCTATTCGTCACATTCCATTGTTTGATGAACTCTATAGCCATTGTCTGGCCCGTCGCCTACAACTCCATCTGCGAGTTCCTCGGCGCCAACTGGTATGCGCTCGCCGCATCGGCCGTCTTGGCAGTGTTCATCCTCATCCACATCATCTACGCTGTCATGCTGACGATGCAGAACCGCGCTGCCCGCGGCTCGGACCGTTACGCTGTGGTGCGTAAGCCCAAGACTGTGGAATGGTCGTCGCAGAACATGTTCGTTCTCGGCCTTGTCATCCTCGCTTTCCTTGTGGTTCACATGATCCAGTTCTGGGCCAAGATGCAGATGGCCGAGATCGCCGGAATCGAAGGCGCTATTCCTCCGGCTGCCGGCACACTCTTCATCCAGGAGGCATTCTCTCTGGTATGGACTCCGATCGTGTATATCATCGGCTTCATCGCGCTCTGGTTCCACATGAACCATGGTTTCTGGTCGATGTTCCAGTCGATCGGCTGGGACAACAACGCCTGGATCTGCCGCCTGAAGAAAGTGGCTTCATGGTGGTCATCGATCGTGGTGCTTCTTTTCATAGCCCAGGCCATCGTGTTCACAGTCAAGGCCAACGAGGATTTCTATAAGAAAAATGCCGATCTTCGCGACCAGTACAAGGAGATGCTCGTGCCGATGATCGAGAAAGAGTTCGGTCCCGAAGCGATGCAGATCTCACAGGCTGTTAAGATGATGCCTTACGAGCAGATCTCTCCCGCCGCCAAGCAGCAGGCAGAACAGCTCAAGATCCAGATCAACGACCAGCAGACAAAGAATTATTTCGAGAGCATCCCCAACGGCAAAGAGCAGTATGAGGACATGAAGAAGCAGGCCGAGATGTTCGCACGCATGGCCGCCCTCTTCAACTATCTCGAGGAAGGCGATCCCCAGCCTGCCCAGCCCGCTATGCCCCAACCCAGAAACTAACCTTTTAGCGATACGGAAATAAAATGAAAGAACAAGTCAAAGTAATGAATCCGGCTGATTCCAAAATCCCGGAGGGTCCTGTCGCTGAAAAATGGACCAATTATAAAGCTCACCAGAAACTCGTCAATCCCGCCAACAAGCGTCGCCTTGATGTGATTGTTGTCGGCACAGGCCTCGCCGGCGCTTCAGCAGCCTCGACCCTTGCCGAAATGGGATTCAACGTACTCAATTTCTGCATCCAGGATTCCCCCCGCCGCGCTCACTCGATCGCAGCACAGGGCGGTATCAACGCAGCCAAGAACTATCAGAACGACGGCGACTCAGTCTATCGCCTTTTCTACGACACCGTGAAGGGTGGCGACTACCGTGCCCGTGAGGCCAACGTCTACCGTCTTGCTGAAGTCTCCAACAATATCATCGACCAGTGTGTGGCCCAGGGTGTGCCTTTCGCCCGTGAATACGGCGGTCTGCTCGCCAACCGTTCGTTCGGTGGCGCCCAGGTGTCGCGTACATTCTATGCCAAAGGTCAGACCGGCCAGCAGCTCCTGCTCGGCGCCTACAGCTCGCTCAACCGCCAGATCCAGCTCGGCAAGGTTAAGAGCTACAACCGCTACGAGATGCACGATGTGGTGCTGGTCAAGGATAAGGATGGTGTTGAACGCGCACGCGGCATCATCGCCAAGAACCTTGTAACCGGTAAGCTCGAGCGTTTCGCCGCCCATGCCGTGGTTATCGCTACCGGCGGCTATGGAAATGCCTACTTCCTTTCGACCAACGCCATGGGCTGTAACGTAAGCGCGGCTATGGCATGCTACCGCAAGGGCGCCCTCTTCGCAAACCCCGCTTTTGTGCAGATCCATCCGACATGTATTCCCGTGCATGGCGACAAGCAGTCGAAACTTACCCTTATGTCCGAGTCGCTCCGTAACGACGGCCGCATCTGGGTGCCCAAGAAAATCGAGGACGCACGCCGTCTTCAGAAAGGCGAGATCAAGGGTTCGGATATCCCTGAGAAAGACCGCGACTATTATCTCGAACGCCGTTATCCGGCATTCGGTAACCTCGTGCCGCGCGACGTGGCATCGCGTGCCGCCAAGGAGCGTTGCGACAAAGGCTTCGGCGTGAACAACACCGGTCTGGCCGTGTTCCTCGACTTCTCCGAGGCGATCAACCGTCTGGGTCTCGACACCGTGCGCCAGCGCTATGGCAACCTTTTCGACATGTATGAGGAGATCACCGACGTCAATCCCGGCGAGCTTGCCCGTCAGGACGGCGATGACTGCTACTACAACCCGATGATGATCTTCCCCGCTATCCACTACACAATGGGTGGCATCTGGGTCGACTACGAACTCCAGACTTCTGTAAAGGGTCTTTTCGCAATCGGCGAGTGCAACTTCTCCGACCACGGCGCGAACCGTCTCGGCGCCTCCGCTCTCATGCAGGGTCTGGCCGACGGCTACTTCGTGCTTCCCTACACAATCCAGAACTATCTCAGCGACCAGATCACAGTGCCCCGCTTCTCGACTGATCTTCCCGAGTTTGACAAGGCAGAGGCCAAATGTCAGGCTGAACTTGACCGCCTGATGAACATCAAGGGCAAACGTTCTGTCGATTCTATCCATAAGGAACTCGGCCACATCATGTGGGAATATGTCGGCATGGCACGCAACCGCGAGGGTCTTGAAAAGGCCATCGGCGAGTTCAAGCGTATCCGCGAGGTATTCAACAAGGATCTTTTCGTGCCTGGCACACAGGACGGCATGAACGTGGAACTCGACAAGGCATTCCGTCTGCGCGACTTCATCACAATGGGTGAACTCGTGGCTTACGATGCTCTCAACCGCAACGAAAGCTGCGGCGGCCACTTCCGCGAGGAATACCAGACCGAGGAAGGCGAGGCAAAACGAGATGACGAAAACTACTTCTATGTCAGCTGCTGGGACTATGCCGGCTCCGACACCGAAGCCCCGACCCTCATCAAGGAGCCGCTCCACTATGAGGCAATCAAGGTTCAGACACGTAACTATAAGTCATAAATACGCTTTGGGGGATCCCCGCCTCCTGTGAGGCCGGGGAGATCCCATCCCAATCTATCAGAAAAACAATGGAAGAAAACATAATGAAAGTCAATCTTAAGGTATGGCGTCAGGCCAACCCTAAGGCTAAGGGCGGATTCGTGACTTACAGCGACGTCGAGACCACGCCCGACACTTCTTTCCTGGAGACTCTTGACATCCTCAACGAAACGCTCGTGGAGCGCGGAGAGGAGCCGATTGTCTTCGACCACGACTGCCGCGAGGGAATCTGCGGAATGTGTTCGCTTTACGTGAACGGTCATCCTCACGGTCCCGCGACAGGCGCCACCACCTGCCAGCTCTACATGCGTCGTTTCGCCAACGGCGAGACAATCACCGTGGAGCCTTGGCGTTCGGCTGCGTTCCCCGTGATCAAAGACCTCATGGTGGACCGTAACGCATTCGACAAGATCCAGCAGGCCGGCGGTTATGTAAGCTTCAACTGCGGGGGCGCTCAGGATGCCAATGCAATTCCTATCTCGAAAGTGAATGCCGACGAGGCTATGGACTCCGCGAGCTGCATCGGCTGCGGCGCCTGCGTGGCCGCGTGCAAGAACGGCTCGGCAATGCTTTTCGTGTCCGCTAAGGTGAGCCAGCTCGCTCTTCTTCCGCAGGGTGAGGTGGAGAAATACCGCCGCGTGCGTGCAATGGTGGCCAAGATGGACGAACTCGGTTTCGGCAACTGCACCAATACAGGCGCATGTGCCGCTGAATGTCCGAAGAATATCAAGCTCGACAACATCGGCCGCATGAACCGCCATTACATCGCAGCCAAGTGCAAGGAATAAACTGAATCGACCGGTACCGCAACCGGAATCATAGAAAACCATGCCGGAAGGATCTGTCTGTAAAGACCTGATCCCCCGGCATTTCTGTTTATCTGAGATCAGTAGTGCCGCATCGTAACCGACGGGTCTGAGAAACGTTTGAAAATTTATTGAACAGGCTCAAAGTGTATGAAAACATGAAATTGCAGGAAAACAGATGTTAATTATTTGGAATTGACGATAATTCACCTTATCTTTGCGCATAAATAGATTAATACACAATTATCTCATGAAACAACTTTTACTCACAGCCACAGCTGCGATGCTGGCCACAGCAGCTATGGCTCAGGTGTCCCAGCCTCAGATGAGCGCAGGAGCAATCAGACTTGACAAACCTGTCAAGGCTTCAGTGGCAACAAGAGCCTCCTCGACATTGGCCTGGGGGTATTCACATGGTATTTCCTCGGCCAACGGTTTGGGTCAGGCGAATTCCACGATCGTCCAGGCCGCATATCTTCCGGAAGAATGGGCTTCTTATTTCGCTGGAGTGAAGATCGTGGGTCTGCGCATAGCCTCACCGGTGGATGGTTCCAAGTCATCGCAGGGAAACTGGGTCAACTCAATACCGAGTGCCGTCATATTCCTTTCCGAGGATATTAATAAGACTGCGGAATTCATAGTGGATGCACAAGGTACGCTGCCGGCAACGGGTTTCACATCGACCGACATCAAGTTCGATACGCCGTATACGATCGAGGCAGGAAAGCCTGTTTATTATGGCTTTGTATGCACCACCAAGACGGCAAAGGATTTCCCGGTTGTCAACGACGGAGTGGCCGTGCATGATCCCAACGGAACTTTCGTCGGCGTTATGAACGGATCGAAGACCCAATGGATATCCACTTCCGGACTCGGCAACCTCTGCATCGAGCTTCTTCTCGAAGGCGACATCAAGGCTGACGCCGCAACTATCGACGCATCTTTCCTGAAAAGATTCTATCAGAATCAGGATGTGCCCGTTTCGTTTACAGTACATAATAACGGAACCACTCCCGTGAAGACTCTGGGAGGCATGATCACGATCGGGACAACCCAGACTCCGGTCAACGTAACTCTTCCCGAGCCTCTTGCATTCGGTGAATTCGGCAACTACGAGATCACCGCGGCAAAAGCCGAAGGAAAAGGCCCGATGGAAATGTCTTTCAAGATCGACAAGGTAAACGGTGTGGCAAACACCATCACCAACGCCGAGGCCAAGGGTAATGTCATAGTTTTCGGAGAGGGTGAGGGCTATCCGCGCACTATTCTTGTGGAGGAATTCACAACTGAGCGTTGCGGCAACTGTCCGACCGCGGCTTCGAGACTTGCCACTGCTCTCGAGACATTCGACAAGCAGATGCATGATCGCGCCTCTGCCCTGACAATCCATGCAGGCTATTATACCGACTGGCTGACTCTTCCGGCCGACAACGAGTATGTGCAGTTCTTCAACGCCGGCGGCTCCACTTATGCTCCGGCATTCATGATCGACCGTTCAGTGGAAATCTCCGGCACTCCGAGTACCCCGGTGTTCAGCACACCCAACACTCCGGCCGATCTGAAAAACATGATGCTCACCGCAGCGGCAATTCCTTCTACACTGAGCGTGGATATCGATGCGGAGTATGTCAATGAGACCGGCAATGTGAAAGTCAAGGTGCATGGCAAGAAAGATGCCGCATATTTCAATCTTGAGAATCCCCGCGTGGTGGTTCAGCTTGCGGAGAACGCCGTTAAGGCAAGAAGCCAGTCTGGTGCCGTGGGTGTTTACTATCAGCAGCACGTGAAGCGCGCCATCAATTCAACATGGGGAGACGAGGTGAAATTCGATGGAGACGACTATGTCTACGAATGTGAGTTCCCTCTTGATAAAACCTGGAACACGAAGTATCTTCAGGTTGTGGCTTATGTGGCCAACTATAATGCCGACAACGTAACCGACCGCGCCGTGGAGAATTCAAAGACCATATTCTTCGATAAGGTAACCAATGGCGTGGATGGAATCCTTGCCGACGGCACGGAAGTTAGAGTGATTGCCGAAAACGGCGAGATCTCCGTGGAAGGCGCTGCCTCGTTCGAGGTTTACACACTTTCCGGAATGCGTTGCCAGCCGACAGGCCTGCAGTCGGGCGTTTACGTGGTGCGTGTGGCCGACAAGGCTTTCAAAGTAGCGATGAAGTAAAATTGGAAAGGGTTGGACATACAATCCTTTGATACAGGCGGGGCGGAGCATTCGGTGTTTCGCCCCGCGTTCGTAATCGCCTTTCGGCAGAATATGTGCGTATGGATTGTAACATATCGTGGTGTTTCCGGTATATTGGGTAAGCAACTCTTTAAATAAACCTAATACCAATACTCATGAAAAGAGGAATATTATTCGCGGTTACGCTGGCTCTGTGCTGTTTGTCGCTTGAGGCAAAGGTGCGGTTCCAGAGCATAGATTTCAAAGGAGAAAACGTTATAGTCACGCTTGCCGACGACAAGGCAGGGGATTCAGTCAGGCTTACGGAAGCCGTGTTCCACAATGACGGCAGGGAATATGAGTCCCGGTCAATGAATTGCGATCTGAACAATGGGATTGCTGTCTATAAGTTGAGCTTTCCACAGTGTGAGGTATACCGCAAATGTTCCGTAACTCTCACCATCAACGGCAAGCAGGTCTCGGTTCCTGTCAAGGAAAGTGCGATAGTATCCGGTGCTATCCGCAGGTGAGGCCGGGAAGCGGAATCATTGTTTCCTAACCGATACAGCCGCCTTGTGGATGAATTCCTGGAGATAATATCTCATCTCGCTCACTACGTTGATCTTTTTTGACGTCATTACCCGTCCTGTGATGTCGAAAGCATGTTTCTCCTTGAACGTCGCTCCGCCGAAACTGAGATGTGGATCGGAAAAGTGGCCGGTTATGTTGATTCCGAATGGCAGGTGGATGGGATTTCCCGGAATACCGATGTGGTAATACATCATGCCGTTGAAATTGTTGAGTCCTTCCATTCTCAGACGGTAATTGCTGAATTCAAAATTGAATGGATACAACTCCAGGAGATTGTCGTGGACCGAAGCGTGGACGTCCATGTTCCTTATGTGGATGTCATGGCTGTCGGGAATCAGCATCATCCGGGTGATCCGTCTGATGAACTTGTTCTGGTGTACTTTCAGCTGTCTGCCTTGCACCGCCATGTCGGCATGGAGAGAAGGAAGGTTGAGATACATGTCGGGGAAGAAATCCACTCCTCCGTTGATTTCGGCTGAGATGACGCCGGACAGGTTTCTCATCTGGGGCATCATCTCGATAAGCGAATGGAAATTCTCAAAGAAGCGGACCACATCGATCTGCATCACTCCGGCTGACGCACTCAGCGATGGGCGTGAGACATCTCTCGTGTCGTAGGTGAGATTGAGGGAGGCATGTCCGAAATCGGAAGCGATGTTCAGATTTTTAACTGTGGCTTTGCCTCCGTGTATGCCGAGATCTGCCGACAGGTCGTATAGACGGAGATTTGTGTAGGCCGTCTCTTTGGCCGAGGCTGTGATGTCGATGTTGAGATTCCGGGGAATAAGCATCGTCATCGTGTCGGAGGCCGGTATTGTGTCCGGCCTTCTGGGGATAACGGATTGTTGTCCGTGGCGGCTGATCTGTCCCTGCTCGTAGGAAGAGGCGATATGGTTGAAGTCGAGAGTGTCGATCTCGATATTGAGCTTTGCGGGAATTCTCTGCGGAGTGCTGACTGTGAGTATTTTCCTCATGTTTGAGACATAACCATTCAGTCTCATCGCTGATTTCCCTGATCTGACGGATGCATCTCTGAGATTCAGACTGTCTGTGTCGCAGTATATGTCAAGATCGGAGAATTGAATCGGAACGGGATATGAGGCAACGGAGATGGATCCGTTTCCGGTCTTGATGTTTGCTTTTGCCTGCCATGAGTCAAGTGTATTCCGGGCATTTGAAGGCAGCTGGAATGCGAGGTATTCCTGTCGGCTGTATGTTGTCCCGGATTTTATGGCATTTTCTTTCTTCATGGAAGTTTTTCCCCTGAATCGTTTTGTGTCCAGACCGATGTTGAGCTTGCTGAGTCCGATTGAAGCGTCGGGGTTGGTAAGAGAGCATTCACCGGTTCTGATATCGGCTTGAAGCGACGACCCCGGACGGAATGGGCCGATGCAGTCCGCCGTCATTTTTATGGACAGACCGTCTATCCGCGCAGCCAGTGAATCCGGCCTGTCGGATAGCGACATTCTTCCGGACGAGAGCCGGAGAGTGTAGGGGATTCTTGTCTCATCCTGGAGCATATTCAGATCCACGGCTTTTGAAGCGGCATCGATTCTCAGCCGGTCGATCTCCATGTCCGTGCTGTCTCCTTTTATAGATCCTTTCCCGATGGAAACCGAAGCCGAAACTTTGCTTCCCGACAGAGTCTCATGTGAGAGCAGTTCGGCGTGTCCTGAATAATCGGCGCGGATCCGCTTCCCGGAAATCCGTATGTTCTGATCAGGTAAAGTGATCTCCAATGCATCGGACAGCAGTGAGCCGTCTATCTCGATGTTTTTCAATGAGGGGGATGAAAGTTGGTCGAGCTGGAATCTTATGCTGGCATCGGCGTTCAGATTCCCGGACAAGGCGTAAGATTTCGATATTCCCTGTAGTATGCCACTTCGGCCGAGGTTCGCTTTTACGGACACGTTCGCTTTGATTTCAGGGTGGGACAGAAGACTGTCCACTTCAGCCGCAGCCTGAATAATCATAGCGTCGGAGCGCAGGGTCATCGGGGCTATTTCGAAATGACTCCGTCCGACATTTTTTCCATCAAATGCAAACCTGGCAGCCACAGGAGAATGAACCATGCTGAAAGATCGCCTGTCCGAGAGGGAATAGGAGATCGATCCCTGAGGGATGTTGAAGCATATCTCGAACGAAGGCAGACTGGAAGCCGAGGGTGAATATGGCTCTGTGAGACGGGCGGAAGCGTTGACTGAAAGATCCGCGCTGAGGCCGCTGACGGATGGAATGGCGATTCCCGGGATGAATTTCAGGAATCTGGAAATGTCGAATGTCTGTATCTGGTAATTCAGATCATTGACACGCATGTTTTTTCCAAGATCGAGATCCATGTCGAGCCGGCCCCGTGTGTTGCCGAGATTCATGGCGAAATTACTGAACGCCACTCTGAAAGGATGGAATTTCAGCTGAACGTTTCCGCTCATTCCGAACGGGAACCCCGACAGGATCTTGACTTTCCTGACGTCGGCGTCGGCGACTCCGGAGATCCTGATGCGATATTTGTCGCGGTCTTCCCTGTCGCGCACCATTACGGCATTCCTGAGATGGGCCACGGCTTCCGTTTTTGTGGCGGCGCTGAAAAAGCGTATCGGCTGTGGGTTTCTTAGCCTGATTGACTGTGCGGTAAAATAAGGAATGCCGAAATCTTTGTCGGCCGAACGGGGAATGATATTGTAGTTGTTGACCGAATCGTTGAGAGCCACAAGATTAATGTTAAGTCTGTCTATCTCAAGATCGCGGATCCATACCGAACCAGTGAGAAGCTTGATAATATTGACCGATCCCCTCAGACGTCCGGTCGAGGCAAGGAAGTCGGCATCGGCTGGAAGTTGACTTCTGACTCCCGGGGAGGCGTCTCGGAGCGTACGCGATGTGATGCGCAGAGAGTCGATCTCGATATAGAAATGGGGGAAAGATGTCCAGAGGGTGAATCTTGCGTTGCTGACCTTGAAGTCGGCGTCGAAATAACCGCTTGCCTCACGGTTTATTATACGGGTGAGATTACCCGGAGTGAGGAATACGGTCAGAACCACGGCCATAATGAATATTGCAGCCAAAAGGCAGCCTGATGCTATAGCTGCCGTTTTCAGCGTCTTGCGCAATAAATTCGGGAAGTGTGGTGTGGAATCTGACATATAAAAGTGGCGTGGATTGGGAAAAGCGGCGGGATTGAATTAATCCTATTCGATCGCCGCCAGATCGTCGGCCGCGGAGAAAGCTCCCGGTTCGACGTTAAGGACCACGATGAACCGGCCCTCCTTGTCGGCGGAAGCGGAAGCGACCGCTGCAGACATTGCGTCGGCGGTGTTTTCTCCGTCGGGCGCGATAAATTCCTCGATAAGACGTATGTCCACCGAATTTCCAGCAAAGTCGCCGATGGCCTCGAAAATAGCGTCGGAGCCGGTGTCGTGCCTGATGGAGAGCCCCAGATCATGCAATTCCTGCAACAGGCTCGAACAGAATTCAGTCTGGCGCGAATTGGCTTTCTCACGCTCTCCCGGAGAGTATGGAAACAGGAAGAAAAAGCCGTAGTTGCTCACCTGATTCCCATCGAACTGAGCCATTGCCTCCACGTCGGGCTGCATTCCATAGTAGCTCACAGCGTAGCCGTTGTCGGCGTTAAGCCACAGTCCGAATTCGTCGGCTTCGGGGATCACAGAGGCGATTCTGCGTGCAGCCTCCACGGTCTGTGCCTGTGTGCAGCGTGGATCGATGAAACCGTATATCTTTGTGATGAAATCGCGGGCAGTCAGAGCGAGGGGCATCGAGAGCCTTACAGCCGGGGCGGTCTCGGTGCGCACTGTGTCGGACAGAAGCGATTCGCTTCCGGAAGCTGATGCGGAAGCCGGAATGAGAGCTGAGATTACAAGCATGAATGCCGCTGCTATTGCTGATTTCATCGTAGTCGGTTTAAAATGTTAAAAATCAAAGAGGAATGGACTTGATGCCATTTTCTATCAGTATAACTCAACAATGAGCCTGTTGGTTCTGTCACCGTGCAAATTTTATAAAAACGCCTCCTTGCTAAAAATAAATTAGCTACATTTGCGGGATGAAACTGTTGATGGTGATTCTGCTTCTTGTGGTCGGCTCCGGTTCATGGATGTCGGCCGAAGTGCCCGTGAGTGATTTCAGCCGTTTGGATACGCTTGCCCGGGAGGTGGTCATAGCGCGTGATGTAAGGAAAATACCGGAATCCGCATTCGCCGGTTGCCGGAGGTTGAAGCGGGTGAGATTCGAAGACGGTTCAAGGTGTGTGGCAGTGGGTGATTACGCATTCTATTGCTGCGACAGTCTCGAAGTTTTTGCCGCTCCCCGATCACTCCGGGAGATCGGACGCTATGCATTCGCATGGTGTGTCTCACTGAGAGAGGTGAGCCTTGGAAATGTAAGGAGACTCGGACCGCTTGCCTTCGCTTATTGCAGCTCTATCGGGAAAATAGATCTTCCCCGGACTTTGGAAAGGATCGGCAACAATGCTTTCAGCAATTGCTCGTCGTTGCAGGAGGTTGTTATCCCGGATTCTGTCAAGGAGCTTGAATCGTATGCATTCTCGGGCTGCGAATCCTTGAAAGAGATTGATCTGCCCGGATCGTGCGCCGTCCTGGGTGAGCTTCTTGTCAGCGGATGCACGTCATTGGGTTGGATCCGCGTTCATTCTCCGGTTCCGCCAGGGTTCGAGTGCGAGAGTTTTCTTTTTGATCCCGACGAAAAAGAAAGATATGAACAGTGCCGGCTCGTGGTATCCCCTGATCTTTCGGGAGCATACGGGAATGCCCGCGGATGGTCGCTTTTCCGGCATATTCTGGAGAATAACTGACTGATGCTGGGTCTGATTAGTCTTGCCAGCACAACAAAAGGAGACTCCCGGGCGTTTATATAAAGATTAACAAAACCGAAACAATCAATAAAACCCAAAATATTATGGACAAATTAAGTTATGCATGGGGCCTTGCAATGGGTCAGCAACTCAAAGGCATGGGCGTGGCTACGCTCGAATTCGATTCTTTCGTCAACGGACTGAAGTCAGTCTACGGCGAGGGTAAGTCTGAGATGGAACCCGAGGAGGCTCATAAACTTATCAACGAATATCTTCAGTCATTGCAGGAGAAAATGGCTGCCGCAGTCAAGGAGGAGGCCAAGAAGTTCTTCGACGAGAACCGTGGCAAGGAGGGTGTGAAAGAGACAGCTTCCGGTCTTCAGTATATAGTTGAGAAAGAGGGAACCGGCGCCCAGCCTTCAGCAACGGATGAGGTTACAGTTCACTATACCGGCAAACTTCTCGACGGCACAGTGTTCGACAGCTCTGTAAACCGCGGCGAACCGGCCACCTTCCCTCTGAACCGCGTTATCCCCGGATGGACCGAGGGCGTGCAGCTCATGAAGGAAGGGGCGAAATACCGCTTCTTTATCCCGTCGGATCTCGCCTACGGTCCTCAGGGCATTCCTAACGCCATCCCGCCTCATGCCACTCTGATTTTCGAGGTGGAACTTATAAAGGTGATCAAAAAGTAAACGTCCAATTTGCAATTGCAATGAAAAAGATATTCAGCCTTATGGCTGCCGCAGCTCTTTTCGGCGGAGCGGCTACCCTGGCTTCATGCTCAGGCAACAAGACAGCCGAATCCGATTCGGTCAATTCCGAATCCATCATAGAAAACGAGGCAGCCGCTCCCGACAGCCTTCCCGCCGGTTACAACCAGGCTTTCTTCAACGATGAGAGCAAGAAGAGCGACACACCGTCTGACTCCACATGGATGCAGACAGCTTCCGGACTGAAATATGCCGTGGTCAAAGAGGGCAGCGGCGAGTCGCCGTCCGCTACGGATGCCGTTACTGTGCATTACACCGGCACTCTTCTCGACGGCACAGTGTTCGATAGCTCCGTGGTCCGCGGTGAGCCTGCCACTTTCCCTCTGAATCAGGTGATCCCCGGATGGACCGAAGGCCTTCAGCTGATGAAGACCGGTGGAAAGACCGTGTTCTACATCCCGTCGGCTCTTGCCTACGGCGAACAGGGCGCTCCTGGAGCGATCCCCCCGAACTCAGATCTTATATTTGAAGTGGAACTCATCAGCATCAACAAGTGATGAGGATCACCGTCAGAACTATTGCGGCCATGACAGCGGGTATCGCTGTCATGGCTCTTTTCGCTTCATGCAAAGGCCGCACGCTCGACAATGTGGAGCCGACAGGAGAGACCATTGAGGTCAATGTCGAGCCGCAGCAGGAGATGGCAGACAGCGTTGCGGTTCAAAATGATTCAGTACGATGAAGAAAATATTTTCAGGCTTGCTGATAGCAGGCGCGTTTGTCGTGGCCGGCTGCTCGGGATCGGGTGGCGGAAAACCGCTCAGCGACTATAAAGGCGCGTCGCAGGCCGATTCGCTCAGTTATTATTACGGCGCTATGTATGCCGACAATTACTGGCGCAGCCACACCGGCGATTCAGTCGCCCTGTCCGACAAAGGACGTGATCAGTATATGTCGGGTCTTGAGAAAGGGCTTTCGCTGGGTTCGGATGAGCAGTATCTCGAAGGAGTGATGACCGGACTTCAGTTTGCGATGGGTATGCGTGAGCTGGAGAAGGAACTCGGGGTCAAGCTTGATCCGGAGATCATCAGGAACGCTCTCGCGTATGGACTGCGCTCTGACTCGGCTGTGAATCCGTCGGAGGTTAACGGCAAGCTTCAGCAGATACTCCAGACCATCGGTGAGAAGAAAGACAAGGAAAATTCCGTGGCGGCGGAGAAAGCTGTGGCAGCGGCGGCCAAAAAGGCTGGCGCGTCGAAGATGACTGCCGGAGTCTACGGGAAAGTACTCAAAGCGGGCTCAGGAGCCGTTCTTAAGGATGGCGACCGCGTGAAAGTGGCCATGAAGATGACCTCGCTGGAGGGAAAAGACGTGGCCGTTCCCATGCCAGAGGAGATCACCGTCGGACGTGAGTTTGCCGGGATGCCGGTAGGCGAGGTTCTCGTGGGAATGCATGCAGAGGAATCGGTTGAGCTTTATGTGTCGGCATTCTCCATGTTCGGACAGAACTGCAGCCGCATGGGCTTCGACCCCGCCAGCGTGATCCGGATCACGCTTACCACCTGCGGACTTCTTCCGTCCGACAGCCCGGTCAGGACCGAAGCCTGACGGCGTAGGGAATAAATACAAAAGCAAACAGGGATCGCGGCCATCGCCGGTTCCTGTTTGCTTTTGTTCATACGTCCCGGTTTCTGATATGCGGCCTCAATTTGAAACTGACTAAGAGTCAGAGCTGTCTTTATGTCGGCTGGTGGCGCGACGATTTGATGTTTACCGGATTTTTTGTAATTTTGCAAACTGAACATCATCCGTGCGCGGCGTTGCCGCGATTTTACGGAGACTTTTCCAAATACAGCATGGACTACAATCATAAGGAGATAGAAAGCCGATGGCAGAAGCATTGGCGTGAAAACAACACTTACCGTTGCGAACTGAATCCGGATAAACCGAAATTCTACGTACTCGACATGTTCCCTTATCCATCCGGAGCGGGGCTGCATGTGGGTCATCCACTGGGATATATCGCTTCGGATATCTATGCCCGCTACAAGCGTCAGCAGGGATTCAATGTGCTTCATCCGATGGGTTACGACGCCTATGGACTTCCCGCCGAGCAATATGCCATACAGACCGGTCAGCATCCCGAGGTTACGACCAGGAGCAACATAGCCCGCTATCGTGAGCAGCTTGACAAGATCGGTTTCTCGTTCGACTGGAACCGGGAGATCCGGACTTGTGATCCGGAGTATTACAAGTGGACCCAGTGGGCGTTCATGCAGATGTTCAATTCCTATTTCGATCTTGATCTCAACAAGGCGATGCCGATAGCCGACCTGGTGGATCATTTCTCGGCACATGGATCTGCCGGGATCAATCCGGCTGTGTCGAAGCCGTTGAGATTCACAGCCGATGAATGGAATGCCCTGTCGGAAAAAGAAAAATGCGACCGTCTGATGAATTATCGGATGGCGTATCAGGGGGAGACGATGGTCAACTGGTGTCCACGTCTCGGCACCGTGCTGGCCAACGACGAGGTCAGCGAGGGGCTGAGCGTGCGTGGCGGTTATCCAGTGGAGCAGAAGCTGATGAACCAGTGGTGTCTGCGCGTGTCGGCCTACGCTCCCCGTCTTCTCGACGATCTGGAGACCGTCGATTGGTCGGAATCCCTGAAGGAGACGCAGCGTAACTGGATAGGCCGCAGCGAAGGCGCCGAGATGAGGTTTCCCGTTGTCGGGAAGGATTTCGATCTCGAGATATTCACAACCCGAGCCGACACGGTGTTCGGGGTAACTTTCATGGTTCTCGCTCCAGAATCAAAATATGTGGATCGGCTCGTCAGCGATGATCAGCGCCCGGCGGTGGAGGCTTATCTCGACGAGGTGAAGCACAAGACCGAGCGTGAGCGTCAGATAGAGAAGAAGGTGAGCGGTGTGTTCACCGGGGCATACGCTATCAATCCGCTGACAGGTAAAGAGATCCCTGTCTATGTGAGCGATTATGTGCTTGCCGGCTACGGCACCGGCGCCATCATGGCTGTTCCGGCTCATGACTCGCGCGACTATGCGTTTGCCCGGCATTTCAATCTTCCCATGATCCCCCTGATCGAGGGTGCCGATGTGAGCGAGGAGTGTTTTGAAACCAAGGAGGGGATCATGATCAATTCCTGCGGACCGGAACTCGATCTTAACGGACTTCAGGTCAAGGAAGCCATAGCAAGGACAAAGGAATACATAGAGGCGAAAGGGATCGGACGCATAAAGACCAACTATCGTCTGCGCGACGCCATCTTCTCCCGTCAGCGCTACTGGGGCGAGCCTTTCCCCATCTACTATAAAGACGGAGTGGCCTGTCTGATGGATGAAAGCGAGCTTCCGCTGCGTCTCCCCGAAGTGGACAGTTATCTTCCGACTGAGAGCGGGGAGCCTCCGCTTGGCCGGGCTAAGGATTGGAAAACGGCTGACGGCTATCCTATCGAACTCTGCACCATGCCTGGTTTCGCCGGATCGTCGGCCTATTATCTGCGCTACATGGATCCCCGCAATGACAAGGCGCTCGTAGGCAAGGAGGCCGATGAATACTGGCGCAATGTGGATCTGTATGTCGGTGGAGCCGAACATGCCACAGGCCATCTGATTTATTCACGTTTCTGGAACAAATTCCTCTTCGATCTCGGTCTGGTATGCGAGCCTGAACCTTTCAGGAAACTTGTCAACCAGGGGATGATTCAGGGTCGCTCGAACTTCGTCTACCGCATAAAAGACAGCAATACGTTTGTCTCCCATGGTCTGCGCAAGGACTATGACACGACGCCGATCCGGGTGGATGTCAATATGGTCAGCAACGACATACTCGATACGGATGCCTTCCGTGCATGGCGTCCCGATTTCGCCGACGCCGAGTTTATCCTGGAGGATGGCAGATATGTATGCGGCTATGCCGTTGAGAAGATGTCAAAATCGATGTTCAACGTGGTCAATCCCGACGACATTGTGGAGCGCTACGGAGCCGACACCCTGCGTCTTTATGAGATGTTCCTCGGTCCGGTGGAGCAGTCCAAGCCGTGGGACACCAACGGGATCGACGGAGTGAACCGCTTCATCCGCAAACTTTGGAACCATTTCCAGCGGGCGATGGAATCTGAACAGAAACCTGCCACTAAGGAGGAATTGAAGGCTATCCACAAGCTTATAAAGAAAGTGAGCGGCGACATAGAGACGTTCTCGTTCAATACTTCGGTGGCCGCTTTCATGATAGCACTCAATGAATTGTCGGCGCTAAAGTCCGTCAATCGCGAGGTTATGGATCTTTTCACCCGTTTGCTCTCACCATTCGCACCTCACATCGCCGAGGAATTCTGGCACATGCTCGGACACGACGGAAGCGTGGCCGATGCCGAATGGCCGATCTGGAATGAGGAATATCTCAAGGAAGACAGCGTGAAATATCCTGTCAGCTTCAACGGCAAAGCCCGCTATACGGTCGAAGTGGCTGCCGGATCCTCCAAGGAGGATGTGGAGAAAGCCGCTCTTGAAGCCGAGGGTGCGGCCAAATGGCTGGCCGGCAAGACTCCGAAGAAAATTATTGTGGTTCCCGGCAAGATAGTCAATATAGTGGTCTGAACCGTATTGACCAGACGAATCCTCCCCCGGGCTTTTAAAGTCCGGGGGAGTTTAATTGGTAATGGTCCGGATGTCAGGACAGCATGTCGCGGGCTATGTCGAAGGCTGCGGTGATATCATCGTCGGACACATCCACATCCCGGATCGGATTGCCCGGAGATTCAAGCAGAATGAATCGCACCGAGTCCGGGCCGGTGTTTTTCTTGTCGGAATGCATCAGTGAGAGTAGTTCCGGATAATCGTCGCAGCTTACCGGCAGCGGACCGAACAATGGTCTCACTATCGCGTTGGCCACCGTATAGAGATCGTCGCGGCATCCGTCGGCGATCATCCGGCTCAGCACCATGGCCACTACGATCCCCCATGCCACAGCCACGCCGTGGGCCACACCTTTCCCGCGATGTAGCATGAGGCTTTCAATGGCGTGTCCGGCTGTGTGTCCGAAATTCAGAATGCGTCGCAATCCCGCCTCCTGAGGGTCTTTCTCCACAATCTCCATCTTCATGGCGGCTGCCTGACGCGCCAGCCGGGCCAGAGTGTCGAAATCGGTCTGATCCGGATTTATGCTGACAAGATGCCGGAGCATCCCGGCCGATCCGATGAGAGCCATCTTCAGCAACTCTCCGTAGCCCGAGAGTAGTTCACCCCGCGGGAGAGTGGCGAACGCTTCAGGAAGCACGTCGGTGAAAACAGGCATTGCGAACGCTCCTACAGCATTCTTCACGCCACCGAAGTTTACTCCCGTTTTCCCACCCACCGCAGCGTCGGCGGCTGCAAGCAGCGTAGTCGCTATGTTGGCGCAACTCATGCCGCGTTTGAAAGTGGCGGCTGCGAATCCGCCGGTGTCACAGACCATCCCTCCTCCGATATTGAGCAGAAGATCCTGGCGTGTAGCTCCGTTTTCCATCAGCCAACGCCATATTTCCTCCACTGTCCTGATAGTTTTGTTCTCCTCGCCGGGACTGATGACGAATGCAGGGCATTCGCCGATCTCCTTCACGGCATCGGATAATCCCGGCATCACGAGCCGTTCCACATTCCTGTCTGTTACGATAAAGGTCCGTCGGCCGGACAGGGTGTCCCTCAGGATGGCGTAGACGTCGTGGCTCATTGCGGAAGCGATGAAAGGAAATCTGCAAATTCAGGCATGGAGCTGAAAATGATATGCGCCCCCTCCTTTTCAAACTCTTTGCGCGTCACCGGCCCGGTCGTTACTGCTATTGTGAAGCAGCCGGCCGCCACTCCGGCACGCACACCGAGCGGGGCATTCTCCACGACCACTGCCTCTTCCGCAAGACAGCCGGCTTTCCCAAGTCCTCTTAGGTAAGGCTCAGGATCAGGCTTCCCTTTCCTGACGTCAAGAGCCGTGATCCTGTCTTCCGGGGAAAAAGCACCCGGATAGTCATTGTCGATGTGGGAGAGCAGCGACATCTGGGCTGATCCGGTAACAAGCACACGCTTCCATCCGAGCCTCTGCATGGTGGAAAGCATTATGTCGGCTCCCGGCATGATCGGTTTCTGTCCGAAAGACCTGAAAATCTCACCCTTGCGTGCATAAAGCTCTTTGCATTCCTTGTCGGAGGCACGTCGCCCGAGTTCTCGTTGAAAAATAAGATCTATTGTCGCCGGGCCAGTCATCCCCTCGTATAAGAAAAACTCGTCTACAGACGTCCTGACTCCATTCTCCTCCATCATCTGATGCCATGCGCGGGCATGTAGAGGCATGGAGTCGTACAACACGCCGTCCATATCTATCAGAGCCGCACGGATTGCCGTGAGGCTTTTGCCTCGGGATACGAGATATCGTTCCCTGGCCTGTTTGAAATCCTCTGTCAAAGTCATAAGACAAAGGTAGCAAAAAAACGCGGCATACAAAAGCAAGGACAGAGGAGTAAGTACGAAGTACTGAGTAGAAAGTACAAAGTGGCGAGAGTTTGCTTAAAACAGAAAAGATGACGGAGTGAAGTCCGCAGACCCCACTCCGCCACAAAAACTCTTTCCTCCGCACTCAGTACTCAATACTTTGTACTTACTCCTCAGTACTTCGTACTCATCACGTATTTTTTCCCGTTGCGGATATAGACAGTCCCCGGCTGCGGATCGTGGATCTCCCGTCCCATCAGGTCATAGATCCGGTTGTCGGCGGGACGCTCCGCTTCCGCGGTGATCACCCCCGAGGTGATGGCCGGAGCATTGAAATCATCCTCAGTAAACACGCATTCGCCATTGTCCCATACGGACAGAGTCCATGTAAATACGCTGAAAGGGGCATCTATTGAATATAACGGCTCAAACTTATCGAACCCTATGCCCTCAACCCAGGTCATTCCGGTAGATCGATTAGGCTTCTTTAGTTTTAACCTGCGGTATACATTGCCTCTGACCGATATGGAATCATCGGCTATGACAACCATGCCGTCTCCCAGTAATCCTTCCCAATGGCACGTATCCCCTACTGTCATATTGAAATCCATGAATTTAAATGACTTATTAGATTCATGATCGTATTGATAGATCGCTCCACCCTTTTCATAGATGTAATAATCAATTGAATATTCAGACTGATAGGAGCGGCGAACTTTTTTTATGGATTTACCATCTATCACAGTGTCTGATATAACTTTCATTTCAGAGGTTGGCTCAATATAGAATCCGGGGACTCCGTCAGCAATTTCCCATACACGACCCTCTTTCAATATCGGTTTATATGGCATTATCGCCGAGGCGGCCACGGTGAAAATCAGCGAGGCTGTCAAAAAGTAGATTTTCTTCATAGGATGGTGAGTTTTAGGGAAGAGGATTCGGTCCCTCTCCGGCAGCAAAGATAATACAACGGGAGGGATTTTGCAAATAATCTGCAAACTTTTATCAAGAAAACACTTCCGTATAAAAGTGAATAAAGCGTGTATGATTGACAAAGTTTGAATAATCGCCCTTTAAATTATCATAATGCAATCCGGTGTGGAGGGCGACACCTGAAACCAGTGCCTGAAAGTAGCAAAAAGATATAATCAAACACACTCTTAAAAATTGGTGGAGTCGACGAAAAAGAGTAATTTTGTGCTGCAAACCGACAGCGACAATGGGAATAAGCATAGCAATAAACACTTACAACGAGGCAGCCAACCTTCAGACGTGCCTTGATTCGCTCAAAGGATTCGACGAGATTGTGGTGTGCGACATGGAATCGACCGACAACACGGTGGAGATAGCGCGCCGCAACGGCTGCAAGGTGGTGGTTTTCCCGAAAGGATCCCATACGATATGCGAGCCGGCCCGCGACATGGCCATACAGAGCGCGTCAAATCCGTGGGTGCTTGTGGTGGACGCTGACGAGACCATCACCCCCGAACTGAGAGATTATCTCTATGAGTTCATAAAGAATCCGGGAGACACGGCCGGCCTGTTTATCCCGCGCAAGAACTATGTGATGCATCGTTTCCGACGTTCCTCGTATCCCGACGCCCAACTGCGGTTTGTGAAGCGTGAGGGCTGCCACTGGCCTCCGACTATACATTCCCATCCGAAAGTGGCGGGAAAAATAGAGCGTGTGCCGGCAGAGCGGATGGAACTTGCGATGCGGCATAAGTCGGTCAGTATTTCCGACATACTTGAACGGATGAACCGCTACACGTCGGCCGAGGTGATAAAGCGCCGTGGCAAGCGTGTGAGCATGGCCAAGATGATATTCGAGCCGTGGTGGTTTTTCATCAAGATCTATATTCTCGGCGGGTCGTTCCGCTATGGAACGGCCGGATATATCGTGGCCAAGAAAGACGCCGTGGCGCGTTTCTATCTCCTTGCCAAGATCTACGAGGCGCAGAACGAAGAGAGGTTCAAGGCTGTGGAAAGAGATCTGTAATCCAAGACACACTCTTAACGCGGGTTAAATCCAAACACTCTAAATCAACTCCGTAAAAATGCCTGACTACGATATAAGAACCTTGCAGCTGAGGCTGCTGCGCATTCTGAAGGCTTTCGATGCCGTCTGCCGCGAGCGTGGACTGCGTTACTATCTTGAAGACGGCACGCTGCTGGGCGCCGTGCGCCACGGCGGCTTCATCCCCTGGGACGACGATGTGGACATCATGATGCCGCGTCCCGACTACGAACGTCTCATCCTTCATTCGCGCGAATGGCTCCCGGAACCGTATGAGTTTGTATGCCATGAGAATGACCCGGCATATCCTCTGCAGTTCGGCAAGGTGCAGGATGCCTCGACCACGCTCGTGGAGCGCCCTCATCTCTACTATCTCGGAGGGGCGTACATCGACATCTTTCCCATAGACGGAGTCCCCGACACGGAGAAAGAGCAGCGCGCCCACGACAGACGCTATCACCGGCTGAAGTCGCTTCTCTACATGACATGGCGCGATCCCTACAAGCATGGCCGCGGTCCGGCGTCGTGGTGGCCTCTGCTTCTGAGAAAGCTCTATCCCCCGATGCGCGTGCAGCGCATGATGAGGGAGCATTCGCTGAGATACCCGTTCGAGACATCGAGATATGTGGCCAACCTTTTCGACAACATGCGCGGCATACTCGACCGGGAGAGAGAACTCGGCCCCGGAACCCCGATCCGTTTCGAGGACGGGGAGTTTCTGTCGGTAGCCGATACAGACACCCACCTGACGCGTCTCTTCGGCGACTACATGACGCCTCCTCCACCCAAGGAGATAGAGCAGCACAATTTCTTCTATCTCGATCTCGAACATCCCTACCGTGATTTTGATCCGGGAATATTGAAAAATATACGTAAATAGCTTCGATAAGTCAATCCAGAATCACATCAACCGATGGCATCCTACGACATAAGGAAAATGCAGCTGCGGCTGCTCGATATACTCAAGGAGATCGACATAGTGTGCAGGACACACGGTCTGCGTTACTATCTCGCCGGAGGGACATTGCTCGGCGCCGTGCGCCACGGCGGCTTCATCCCCTGGGACGACGACGCCGACATAATGATGCCCCGTCCCGACTATGAGCAGCTGGTGAGCCATGCCGACGAATGGCTTCCGGCGCATTACCGGATGCGCTCCCACGCTTCGGATCCTGACTATCCTTTCTATTATGCCAAGGTCGAGGACATACGCACCACCATCGTCGAAGGGCCGACGCGGCCATTCACTGGAGGGATCTTTGTGGATGTCTTTCCGGTGGACGGGATTCCGTCCGACATATCGAGGTGCATGAGATCCGTGAAAAGCTTCAAACGCTATTGCAAGCTGCTCCATTTTCTCCACCGCGATCCCTACAAGCATGGCCGCGGCCCGCGGAGCTGGTGGCCGCTGGCGTTGCGGAAGCTGTATACACGGCGAGAGATCTGCGAACGGATTTCGCGCCGGATGTCGAGGATTCCATACGACGAAAGCGAGCTTGTAGGCTGCTATTCGCCTAATTACAATACGTTTGTCGACCGGCAGAATGTATACGGACGAGGTAAGGGGATCATGTTCGAGGGGATTGAGCTGATGGGTATGGACGACAACGACGCATATCTCCGGAAACAGTATGGCGACTACATGCAGATCCCACCCGAGAATAAGCGCTACAACCATGCGTTTCTATCGGTAGATTTCGACCGGCCTTACAGATAATTGCTCCGGCGCCCTTTCCCGGACTGTATTCCGTGAAATAACCGGCGGAATAGCCGCTTTGTCGGTAAAAATCGTTATATTTGCAGGTCGTAACGGCAAAAGCGTTCACGGCAGCAAATCTAATCGTAAATCCCCGGGCAGAGAATGGCACGCGACATAATCAGCAGGTTCATCTGGATCGTAGACACACTGCAGCGCTACGGAAAATTGTCGCGCGCGCAGCTCAACGACCTCTGGATGCGCTCGTCGCTTTCCGACGGCAAGCCGATCCCGGAGCGGACATTCCATTATTACCGCCGGGCCATAGAACGCAATTTCCACATAGGGATATGCTGCAATTCCCGAGGGGAATACTATGTGGAGGGCAACGGATCCAAAAGGGACAAAGCATTCGCCAACTGGCTTCTTGACAATCAGGCAGTCGGGACCGCGCTCCAGTCCGCGGCCGTGGCCGAGGGCCGCGTGTCGGTGGAGGAGATCCCGTCGGCGAGGGAGTTTCTCCCCACCGTGCTTGAGTCGATACGCCACAACGAGAAGATCGTCTTCACCTACGCCGGCTTCTCACGCTCGCTCCCCGAGCCGGGAATAGTGTTCCATCCATATTTCCTCAAACTCTACAAGCAGAGATGGTATATGGTAGGACTTCGGGAGAGATCCGGCGACATACGCACCTACGCGCTCGACCGCGTGCGCGAGATGACAATCCTTAAAGATACGTTCGACATGCCCGACGGCAATCCCGCCGCCGACATTTTCGACAATATAATCGGGATAAGCTCCTCGAAGGCGGGAGTGAAGACTGTCCGTCTGCGGGCGGAACGCACCCAGGCCAAATATTTCCGCGCCCTTCCGCTCCATCATTCCCAAAGCGAGGAGGTTCATGAGAATTATTCGATCTTCACGCTCAGAGTGAAACTCAACTATGAGCTTGTCCACGAGATTCTTTCATGCGGACACACAGTGGAGGTTCTTTCTCCTCCGGAACTCAAGGCAATGGTGCTGACCGAACTCGAACAGACACTCGCCATGTATAAACCCCAGCAGAACTGATGACAAACATAGACAAGACCAACCATACGGTCAGCTCCCGTGCCACGGTGCGCGAGGCTCTGGAGCGGATAAACTCGCTCAACGGTGTGCCGCTCACACTTTTCGCCACCGATGAATCAGGACGGGTGGAAGGATCCGTAACCGACGGCGACGTGCGCCGTGCCCTGCTTGGAGGGATTCCGCTCTCGGCTCCGGTCGGCGAGGCCATGCGCAGGGAATTTCTGTCGATAAGCGACGGATGCGAGCCGATGGAGATCATCGCATCCGCCCGTAAGCGCGGGGTGAGGCTTCTGCCCAGGCTCGACAGCGACGGAAGACTCCGGGAGATAGTGGATCTTAGCCGCACCAAGAGCATATTGCCGCTCGACGCCGTGCTGATGGCCGGAGGAAAAGGGGAGCGCCTGCGCCCGCTGACGCTGACCACACCGAAGCCCCTGCTTGAAATTGGTGGCAAAGCCATAATAGACTATAACGTGGATGAGCTTGAGGCCAATGGAATAGAGCGTATATTCGTAACGGTCAATTACCTCAAGGAGCAGATAAAGGAACACTTCTCGGCTCCGCGCCGTGCTTCGGTTGTCTGCGTGGAGGAGCCCCGCAGACTCGGCACCATGGGCAGTCTCTCCCTCGTGGAGGGGATCACGTCGCCGGATCTGCTGGTGATGAATTCGGATATTCTTACAAATCTGAGTTTCGAGGCCATGCTGAACCATCACAAGGCCGTAGGTGCGGATCTGACAATGGCCACTGTGGGCTACAACGTGGCGATCCCGTTCGCGATTCTCGAAATAGACGGCGACCGTGTGGTCGGACTCAGGGAGAAGCCCTCGTTCAACTATTCGGCCAACGCCGGTGTTTACATCATGAAGCGCGAGATGCTGTCGCGCATAGCCCACGGAGAATATCTCGATGCACCCGACTTTGTGGAGCGGCTTATAGCCGACGGGATGAAAGTGGCTCATTTCCCGATCAGCGGGACATGGATCGACATAGGCTCTCCGGCTGATTTCAAATATGCCGACGAACTGATGAGTCGTCCCGGCAAATAACATCGAATTTGAAAAGACAATGGCAGATACAAATTTCATAGACTATGTAAAGATCCTTTGCCGCTCGGGCAAGGGAGGAGCCGGAAGCCGGCATTACCACCGGGCAAAATATGTGCCCAAAGGGGGACCGGACGGAGGAGACGGGGGCCGTGGTGGCCATATTATACTCCGGGGTAACCGCAATCTCTGGACATTGCTCCATCTGCGCTATCAGCGCCATGTGTTCGCTACCGACGGGGAGTCGGGAGGGGCAGGACGCTCGTTCGGAAAAGATGGTGAGGACCGTATCATAGAAGTGCCTGTGGGCACAGCGGTGTTCGATGCCGATACCGGCGAGTTCCTTGCCGATGTAACCGAAGACGGTCAGGAGGTGAAACTGCTCCGCGGTGGCAAAGGTGGACTCGGCAACTGCCATTTCGCCACATCCACCAACCGGGCTCCGCGCTATGCCCAGCCCGGCCAGCCGGCGATAGAGAAAGCCGTGGTTCTCGAGCTGAAACTTCTCGGCGACGTAGGACTGGTCGGTTTCCCCAACGCGGGCAAATCCACGCTTCTGTCGAGCGTATCGGCCGCCAAGCCGAAAGTGGCCGACTATCCGTTTACCACGATGGAACCGTCGCTCGGAATCGTGGGCTACAGGGGCGACCGCTCTTTTGTTATGGCCGACATTCCGGGTATCATCGAAGGTGCGTCGGAAGGCAAGGGGCTCGGATTGAGGTTTCTTCGCCATATAGAGCGCAACGCCGTTTTGCTCTTCATGGTGCCTGCCGATTCGGCCGACATACGCCACGAATATGAAGTATTGCGGCGGGAGCTGCATGAGTTCAATCCGGATCTTACCGACAAGAGCCGCGTTCTTGCCATAACCAAGAGCGACATGCTCGACGATGAACTGCGGGAGGCTCTGTCCGCGGAACTGCCGGATGATCTGCCGGTGGTCTTCATCTCCGCCGTAACCGGACAGGGACTGCCTGAATTGAAAGACTTGCTTTGGAGAGAGATAAACTCCGAAGAGAACCGTGCGGCTTACGAGATGATCCACCGCCCGCTCGACAGGCGACACCGCGTGGAGGAAGAGGACAATTTTATCTTCGAGGCCGAGCCGGTAGAGGAGGATCTACTCCTTACCGACGAAGACTGGAACGACGAATTCTGGGAGGAGGAAACCTCGGTCAATCCCGACTGACCGCCCCACAGGGAGCGTCAATCAACTGTTATGAACCGCCGCGAGCATCCGTAGCCGAAGAAATAGCCGTATCCTCCTTTGATGTTGGACCGCAAGGGGGTGGATGGAGCCAGAAATTGCGATGTGCCGAAAGCGGCTGCATTGTCATAATCACGCCAGAATTCGTAACCGGCACGTTCCATCGTGCATAGTGCCACCTCGATTTCTTCGCCCACTCTGAAGGAGGAGACGTAATCAGCCGTGTCGAGGGCGGATATAGGACGGTTGACCGGGATGCTTACCAATCCGGGTCGGCCGTCATTGCTGGCTGTTCCCATGAATCCCGGGAGCAGCCGCACGTTTTCGTCGCGCACACGTGTCAGCACGCGGTAATACTCCATCCCGTCGCCATCCGCGCCTTCATTTCCGGCTATTAGCGATAATGTCAGCCGGCGCATATCTCCGGACAAAGCTTCCGAACGGATATCTTCGATCTCTGCGACTGGTGGAATGCGTGTCGTGGCCGTGACCCTCTGACCGCCGTATTCAGCCGTCAGTGTATAAGTTTTTCCCACCTCTCCTTTTATCTCGTAAGTGGTGTATGTGTATGGTGGGAAGAAACGCTTGTCCATCCCTCCGGTCAGGATCTCGGTTTTCTCTCCGTCGGATATTGTAACCTTGCCCCAGCGCACTATCGCGTCGGAGATCGAGGTGCCCTCTTCGTCAGGGCTGATGGTACGCATAAGGCAGACCACGGGGTAGCCGTCTGATTCTATATAGCCCTCCACGACCAGTTTTGAAGATACCGGCTCGGTATCGGAGCAGGCTGTGGAAAGGACTATCTGGGAAAATATGGCGATGTATGGTAAAACATACTCCGTTATCCGTGATTTTCGTTCACGGTTATTTTTATGTGGGATCTTAAACACGGACGCTCTTAGTTAATGTTTTCAAGTAAATTGTCAGAATTCAACCGAATAACTCAAAGAAGGTAGGAACCGGTATAGCGACGGAACCTTATGCAGATAGAACGTGCCGTCGTCGGCCGACATTCTGTAGCTGCACAATTCGATGTTGCGCCTGCCGTATGCGTTTATGACGGACAGCACCACCGAGTGCCGCAGTGGGAAACGCCCGCCTGTCTGGAATGTATATGAGCCGGACAGATCAAGCCTGTGATAGATAGGCATCCGGGCTGAATTCCGGTCGCCGTAGATCAACATGACATTTTCCCCTATCATGTATACGGCGCGGACCGGAGTGTAGCATCTGCCGGATGAAAGGGTGAATGTGGCGCCGATGTTCCATCCTCGGCCAAAGCTGTAGGACAGAAAGGCATTCAGGTTGTGGAGCCCTTCGGATACCGACGGTAGATAACGGTCGGGTGCGGTCGGGTATTTCCGGCGTGCGAATCCCAGTGAGTAGGCTCCCGAGGCCGAGAATCGTCCTGCAGTGAACCGTAAGGTAAGATCAAATCCGGCGTTGAAACCGTTGGATACGAGCAGATGTGAGTCTAAATTGTAGTCGCTTTCGAGAAGTTCCAGAAGGATTCCGGAATATTCCGGCTCATGAAGAATCTTTTTGAAATATGGCTCCACACCGATCGTAAGTTTGCCATCGAGAAGCACCCGCTCGTATGCGGCGGAGACGGCGATTGCTTTCTCAACCGGAGCGGCCGACGAGGCTGTGATCCAGAAATTGGATGAGAGTCCTACGTCGACATATCCCGTCTGATGCAGATATTGGGGATAGACAGAGAAATGCAGTTTACTCCGGTCCCGGCCGTTGTCGAAGCTCACCGACACTTCCGGAGCCGCGAAGAAATTGCGGTATTCCGCCGATGAGTAATATGATCCTTTCAATCCTACGTCCAGCGAAAACCGTTTCCCAAGCCGTTTCACCCACGACGCGTAAAGGCGGGCTTCGGAAGCCCTCCGCCATTTTTTCAGACCGTAAATGTCCTGTGGCAGCGAGGCGTAGCATAGAGCCTCCGCCCCGGCTTTTATCATTCCATATCGGGATGATCCGTCGGCGGGACGGTCTGCGGAACCGGTGGATTTCAACGGGATGTCGATCTCGAACCCGATGTTGCCTTCCATCATTTCTGACGGAACATGAAGATCGATGCCGGGAATGTCGGCGATCAGGGTGTTGCTGAATCCCGAGAACGCTCCCCATAATTTGAACGGCGTGGCCGACTCATGGCTCCATATTGCGGAAGCGGCGAGATTTCCCCAGTCGAGATGGGTGTCAAGATAGTAATGATGGTCAAACACGTTGAGATGATCGGAATTAAGCAATGCGTCTACCTTGATGAGATCCGCATCGGAAGGAGTCCATCTCGCTGTCAGGGCCGCGTCGGAAAAGGAATATCTGATAGTCTGGTCCTTCATGTCGAGCATCGGTCCGTAGAGCTTGTCGATGTAGGAGATGCGTCCGGAGAGATCCAGGCTGAAGCGATCCGAAACGGGAATCCGCAGTCCCAAAGAGGATGCGGTCATCCCGACGTTGACTGTCCCGCGGAAGCGGTCGGGATGGCGGTCGCGGCTTCTGACATCGAACAGTGCGCCGAGTCTGGACGCTGCGGAGACATCGTGAATGCTCTTTTCCACATAAAGTGTCGGGAAATGCAGCGAATTGAACATCGAGAATATTCCGCCGAAATGATAGGGGAAGAAAACAGTGGCCCGTCCTACCCGGAAAAGCGACTGCGAGAATCCGGCTCCCTGGGCGGAAAGTCCCGACGAATAATCACCGGCAGCCGACAGGCCGCCAGATATCCTGGCGTAGCGCAACGGATCTGCCTCGCCAAACATGCGTGTCAGTCGTCCGGCGGCGTCCACATTGAGCGACGTGGCGCCAAGATCCGGAGTGGACATGAGTTTGCGCGGAGCGACCGATACTGTAACCTCCTTCAGGGTAGTTGCGGAATCTGTAGGCTCATTGCCGTATGCGGATTGACAGACCGATGAGAATATGAAAAATAAAGGAAAGAATGCTGGCAAAGCCAACATTCTTTCTCTATGGTTCCGTCTCATATAAGGAGCCTTGTGATAGTGGACTTGTCAGATTCCAAAGAATGCCTGGTAGAGTTCCACAAGGGAGACAATGCTTTGCATGGTGGAGCCGAAGTTGCCTTCGTTGAAGTATTCGGTGAAACGGTAGGTCGTGCCGTCGCTGAACTTCATGACAGGCTCGGGATACCAGTAGTAATATGGTTCGTAGCCACAGTCCTCACTTTCGCGGTAGAGCGACCAGATGATGTCGCCGGTCGGTTCTTTCGATCCGCCGAGATAGAACTGCGACTTGATGTGGCTGTTGAGATAGTTGAGCTTTTCCTGAGCGAAGGATTTGTCTTCCTCCACATCGTACCATAGCGCGAAAGTGCGTGCCAGACTTGTTATGTTGTCGCATTTTCCGCTTATGAACATGCGGCGCATGATGTTGGCTGTGGCTGTGCCGTCAGAGAAAAGGGAGTGGAGTCCTTTTTTCCAGAATTCGCTGTCTTCCTCGTCGTATTCGTCGTTGATTTCAACGCATTCGGAGATTTTGTCAATGTCGCAGAGGTCATGGCCGTTGAGCTGGCCGCTGACGCTGAATAGTTCGGTTCCGCCGATTCTTGCCGATGCTTCAGCCTTGACACGGCTGTTGGTCATGTCGGCTTTTGCGGATACATTGATATTGGCGACGGTCATGTCTATGTCGGCGTAGGCAGTTTTGCCTTTCTGGTCGTATTTTGTATCAACCGTGCCGTATGCCAGCCGTGTCGAGCCTTTGGTGAGCGAGATTGTGATATTGCGGGGGACAGTTACTGTCACTTTCACCGGATGCTCATCGTAGGGATAATCGTCGTCTTCCTCATAGCCGGTGCCTGACATCGACCAATCGCCGCCGTTAGGCTCCGCCACGAGCGAACAGTTGACGCCTTTGACTTTGAAACGGAATTCCACGTTTTTGCTGTCGCCGGTGCGCACCCATGTGTCTTCCCTGAAGTCCGGCTCGTAAATTCCGGAAACATCTCCGAAGGAATATGAAAGTTCCTGGATGGCGCGTGTCATTCCCATCAGGTTGATTGACTTTGCGGAGCGTCCCAGATCGTTGATTCCTTTCACCATGTAGTTGTAAGGTCTGTTGGATTCTCCGGTCCCGAATTCACCGAATTCCTCGGCGAAATCCCTGCAGAAGTCTACAAATTCGGCCTGATCTTCAGGTTTGAAGACCTCGGTCATCTGCTTGGCGGTCTGTTCGATGTAATCTTTCTGTTCCTCGGCTGTTACAGGAGTCTCGCCAGTGTTCGGATTGGATATGTCCTGCGAGCCTCCATTGCCATTGCCGTTGTCATCTGAGCAGGAAGAGATGCCGCCTGCCAGAACCAGGGCTATGGCAGCCATTCCTGTCTTGAAAATCGTTTTCATGTGGTTTAGATTTAGATATTGTTGTTAATCAAGTTTTTAGTGTTGTTGCGGATGTGTAGCCTGCAAATGTACTAAATTCCTTGAATCTCAGAGTGGAAAATTCACGGGAGTTTGACAGTTAGTGCTTTCAAAAAATAGTCTATAAAATTGACGCCGA
>CAJUSZ010000008.1 GCA_910589425.1 uncultured Muribaculaceae bacterium
GCATCGCCCCGCTATTCTCTGATGAATTTTGGGGTACGCATTGACGAAGTCAGGACGGAGGCTTCATCCACTAAGTCAGTATCTCTCCAAAGAGTGGTTTCAAAGCATTGTAGAGATCAAAAAAGAAACAAATTCATGCCTATACTGTCAAATATTAACTTTTTCTACAGAAAACAGCCTTTTATACCCATAGATGGAGCATAAAAGGCTGTATGTTACTTGGTTGATCCTTTGTCTAAATTAAGTTTATTCCCACTCGATTGTGGACGGTGGCTTTGAGGAGATGTCGTAGACCACGCGGTTCACTCCTCTCACTTTGCGGATGATGGCGTTGGATACTTCCGCGAGGAATTCGTGTGGCAGCGGTGTCCAGGTGGCTGTCATGCCGTCGGTGGAGTTGACTGCCCGCAGTGCTACCACGCTCTCGTAGGTTCTTTCGTCGCCCATGACTCCTACGCTGCGTATGGGAGTCAGTATGGTGCCCGCCTGCCAGACCTTGTCGTAGAGATCCCAGTCTCTGAGAGCCTGGATGTAGATATGGTCGGCTTCCTGAAGCACTCTCACTTTCTCAGGGGTTACTTCCCCGAGGATTCTGACTCCAAGTCCCGGTCCGGGGAAGGGGTGGCGTCCGATCAGTTTCGGACTGATGCCGAGTTCACGTCCCACGCGCCTCACTTCGTCCTTGAACAGAAGCCTCAGCGGCTCGACGAGGCTGAGGTTCATTTTTTCCGGAAGGCCGCCTACGTTGTGATGGCTTTTGATCACCATGCCTGTGATCGAGAGAGATTCGATCACGTCGGGATAGATCGTGCCTTGTGCGAGCCATTTTATATCTTTGAGCTTGTGGGCTTCACGGTCGAAGATGTCTATGAACCCTTTGCCTATCACCTTGCGTTTCGCCTCCGGGTCTGTAACTCCGGCCAGAGCGGCATAAAAATGGTCTTTGGCGTCTACTCCGATCACGTTGAGTCCCATTCCTTCGTAGTCGGCGAGTACATCCTCGAATTCGTGATAGCGCAGCAGACCGTTGTCTACAAAGATGCAGGTGAGTCGCTTGCCAATTGCTCTGTTGAGAAGCACGGCGGCCACTGTGGAGTCTACTCCTCCGGAAAGGGCGAGTACCACTTTGTCATCGCCGAGCTTCTCGCGCAGCTGGGCCACGGTTGATTCTATGAACGACGCCGGCGTCCAGTCCTGGCGCGAACGGCATATTCCGGCGACAAAGTTTCCGAGAACCTTGAGCCCATCCTGACTATGGTATACCTCGGGATGGAATTGCACGCCCCAGGTCTGTTCACCCTCTATCCGGAAGGCGGCATTCCTGACGTCGGATGTGGATCCTACATTCTGGAAATTCTCCGGAGTGGATGTTATTGAATCGCCATGACTCATCCAGACGATAGAATTGTCGGCCACGCCTTTCATAAGCGGGTCTGAATCGTCGTGCCAAACGAGTTCGGCTTTGCCGTATTCCCTTGAATCGGAAGATTCTACTGTGCCTCCACAGGTCTTGGCGAGATATTGGGCGCCGTAGCAGATGCCGAGCAGGGGCCAGCGGCGGCGGATCCCGGAAAGGTCAATCTGGAGTGCCTGGGGATCGTTGACAGAGTATGGACTTCCGGACAGCACGACTCCGATTATAGCCGGATCGTCGGCCGGAAACTTGTTGTAGGGATAGATCTCGCAATATGTGTTCAGTTCGCGGATACGTCTGGCAATAAGCTGCGTGTATTGCGAACCGAAGTCGAGAATTATGATCTTTTCCTGCATGTCATGTAGGTTTTGGTGGTTATTTCATCAGTTCGAGTTTTGAAGAGTCGCCCACGAACCATACGAGGTCGCCGGCTTTGAGTACAGTGGACGATGTCGGTTGGATATATTCATCCTCGCCGCGTCTGATCTTGATGATCATGGCGTAGTAGTCCCGGCGTATATGGGTTTCGCCCAGAGGCTTGTCTATTATCGGTGATTTGCCGGAAAGGCGCAGGCTCCTGAGTTCCACCTCGGGTTGCTTCGACGGGGTTGAGTTCAGGTAAGCCGTGCGGTCGCGTTTGAGATCGTCGTTAAGGCGTTTGATCTGATCGTCGGAGCCGATGATCCCGAGAATGTCGCCGGGGAATATGCGCTCGTCTTTCGATGGAAGCGCCATCAGGCGCTGTCCCCGCTGTATGCTTGATACGCTTACGCCGTAATCGGTGCGCAGTCCCGAGTCGATAAGCCTGTCGCCGACAAATGAACTGTAAGGCCCGACCTCTATATATGCCTGGTGCATGTCGTCGACAAGATTATTGTTCAGGCCGAGGCGGGTGTTTTCCCTGATGTTGAGATTGTCGAAGAAACGCTGTTCCATGGCCGAGTATCTGGCTTTGAGCTTTCGCGATGCGAAGATGATGATGAAGACAAAGCAGCATACTCCGCCGATCCAGCCGATTGTCGAGTCGTAGGCTATGGTGAGGAAATACACGATGAAGAGCAGCGTGATCATGTATCTTACTATCATCATCACCACTCCCGGCACGTCATATCCCTGGCGGCTTCCGGCCGAAGGCGCTGACGCTGAACTGAAACATAAGGCTCCGAGAAACGGGAGCATCACTGCGAGTGTCGCTACCGTCGCTGCCAGACGCCCCCATTCGGCAAAGTGTCCCGAAAGGAAAGGATAGAGCAGCATCCGGCTCAGGAGGATGACCGCGACAAGGATCACGGAATAGAGTATGATTCTTCCGGCATTGCGCATCAGTGTCTGTCTCCATTCGCTTCTTGCCTCGGTTGCATCTATCTCCTGTTTGGAATAGCGGGAGATCAGGAAGTCGAGTCCCTTGGGAAGATGTCTGGCTACAAATCCGTAGGCCGGATCGGCAAACCGTATGAAATAGGGTGTGGTGAATATGGTGATCACAGAAACCGCCACGATTATCGGATATAGCGAGGATTCAAGCACTCCGAGGCTCATGCCCAGGGAGGCTATGATGAAGGAAAACTCGCCGATCTGAGTCAATGTGAAGCCGCTTTCTATGGCCACGCGGAGAGTCTGTCCGCCGGTCAGCATGCCGAGCGTGCCGAACACGATCATGCCGGCTATGACCACTGCGGCGAGAAGAAGTATCTCGCTCCAGTAGGTGGCGAGGACTCCGGGATCCACCATCATCCCGACTGAGATGAAGAATACCGCACCGAAGAGATCCTTGACCGGCTGCACCACTTTCTCCATTCTTTCGGCAGCCATGGTTCCGGCGAGGATCGAGCCCATCACGAACGCGCCGAGTTCAAGCGAGAATCCGCAGACCACGGAGAATACGGCCATCGAGAAGCATAATCCCATGGAGACAATCAGCATGGTCTCGTCGTTGAGATAGCCTCTGAGCCTGTTGAGCATCGATGGAAGCACGTATACTCCCACAAGAAACCATATTATCAGGAAAAACATCAGTTTTCCCACACTCAGAAGCAATTCCATCCCCTCGACATTCCCGACGGCTACCGAGGAGAGCAGCACAAGCATCAGCACGGCGAAAAGATCCTCTATGATCAGGACCGCAAGAACAAGGGTGGCGAATTTCTTCTGGCGCAGTCCGAGATCGGTCAACGCCTTGAGTATTATGGTGGTCGACGACATTGAGATCATGCCGCCGAGGAAAATGCAGTTGATGAAATCGAGTTTCAGCAGCTTGCCGACTCCGAATCCGGCCAGGACCATTCCGGTTATTATTATCAGCGCCGTAACGATGGCCGAGCTGCCCGATCTGACAAGTTTCTTGAAAGAGAATTCCAGTCCGAGAGTGAACATAAGCACCACAATGCCCAGTTCGGCCCAGAATTCTATGTTGTCGAGATTCGAGATCGATGGAAGATAGACAAATTTGGGGCTGGCGAGAAATCCAGCGAGAATATATCCGAGTACTACGGGTTGTTTCAGCTTCTTGAACAGAAGTGTAACCACAGCACCGAGCAGCAGCACCCATGCCAGATCGGCTATCAGTCCGTTGGTATGATCGGCCGCCGCATTGTTCTCCGGTGCCGATGCGTTGATTTCGGAAAAAGCCTTCTCCTCGATCTGGGTGGTGGTCGGTGATGCCAAGGCCTCGAAAGCGCACGCCACCGGCAGGATCGCTGCCAAGCCGAGGCGGTGAGAGTGGCCGGATGTTGTCTTCATATATCTATCTGGTTGGTCAGTGTGAGTCTTTTGGTTTTCCTGACGCAGCCCATATCCTTAAGAAGCGGCATCAGGTCGGTGTATGCATGGGCGAGGACAACGAAATTCAGTTCCGTCTCCTTTTTGTCATAGTCGTATTCGATGAAAAAAGTGGAGAGCCGGGTGCCGTCCTTGCGCATGACATTCTTGTATGGATCGATATCGTCTACAATTCCCTCCACGGTCAGGCTTATCACTTTGGTAACCTGTCCGAGCTTACGCTTTTTTTCGTAGCGTTCGAATGCGATCAGTGTCAGAAGGATAAGCATGGTGGCGCTCAGGGATATCATATACATCCCGACTCCCACGGCCATGCCTATTATGGCTGTCATCCATATACCGGCCGCAGTGGTCAGCCCCTTTACCGCGCCTTTGAGATGGATCATGGCTCCGCCTCCGATGAAGCCTATGCCAGTGATCACCTGGGCGGCTATGCGTCCGGGGTCTCCGTTTTTCAGCCCGAGATATGCCTGAGGCACGTATATGGATAGCAGCATTGCAAGGCATGCGCCCATGGAAATGAGTGAGAATGTGCGGATTCCGGCTATCTGGCCTTTCTGTTTCCGTTCTGCTCCAACGGCCATGCCGAGTGCCATGCTCAACAGCAGGCGGAAAATACTGTTGGCAAGATTGACCTCCAGCGAATCCATCCCGGCGAAAAAATCGAGCCATGTCTGCATCATGTTGCAAAATTACAAAAAAATCCCCGCCTATACAATATTGCATGGCATCCCGCAGCAGTCGTGGAAATACTAATTATGGTATTATAGGAATATAATTGGTTAAATTAGAACAAAAATTACTGAAACAATATTAATTTATTAAATTTGCCATCGGAATATTCACCCGTCATCGGAACGTATTATCAAAATGGAATTCGGACATTGAGGCGTTCAAACGTGGTAACAGCCGTGAATAGCTCTGCTGAAAGATCAGTTAATCATTTCAAAAACTATAAATCATGAAGACGTATTTCAAGAAAATCGCAGCGCTCGCCGCAGTCTCGTTCTCACTGGGACTTCAGCCGGCCGGCGCTAACGAGCCTGGAAACGCCTACGGCATCCTTGCCTTCAGCAACGATCAGCCGGGACTGGCCAATCATCTTGTCAGTTTCCCGATCGAGGGGGAAGGAAATCCGGTCTATACGTCGGTAGTGGGATTCGGGGAGACTTCCACCGCCGGTGCATACGGGACGGATGCGTACTGGTTGGCGGCCACAAGGCTTGATGGTACACGGGAAGTTGCCGATGCGCTCTACAGGCTCGACATCAAAAAAGGCACATATTCCAAAGTCGGATCGTTGACCGGATTCTATTCGCTTATTAACGACATGACGTTTGACCACTCGTCAGGAACAATGTATGCCATATCAAGGGTGGATGAGACATATTCCGCCCTGTATGTCATAAATCTGAATGACGCTTCCTCGCGGAAGATAGCCACGCTCGACCGTAAGTTCTTCACTCTCGCAGCCTCATGGGGCGGAGAACTCTACGGCATCAGCTTCAGCGGCGACTTATGCCGCATCGGCAAGACCGACGGCAAAGTCGAGGTCATAGGTTCAACCGGACTGTATCCGGAGAAATTCCAGTCGATGGAATTCGATCATCAGTCAAAGAAGCTCTGGTGGTGCGCCACGGTGCGCACTCTCAGTGAAAGCGGAATGATAGAGGTGCAGGAGACATTTATGGCTACCGTGGATCCGGCCACGGGCGCGGTTACACGTGGACGTAAGATGGGCGATGACCAGATCGCCGGACTCTATGTGCCTTATATAGTGGTGCCTGACGCCGCTCCCATGCAGGTGGAGAATCTTTCGGTTACTCCGGAGGCCGGTGGGGTCTATGCCGCTGCTCTGAGCTGGACGAATCCATCGCTCACATTCAGCGGCGATCCTGTCAAGGAACTTACCAAGGTGGAGATCTACCGCGACGGCGTTTTTGTAGGCTCCGTGCCTTCTCCGCGTTCCGGAAGCGTGTCCTCCTTCCGGGATGTGATAGCGGCCCAGGGTGGCGGCCACCATACTTATTCCGTTGTGGCCAGCACCGCGGCAGGAGCCGGAATCCCGGCTGAAGCCTCTTCGTTTGTCGGGACAGACATTCCCGCGGCGGTTGGCAATGTGGCCGTGGAGCGCCTTTCGGCAAATTCCGCGCTCATTTCATGGGATCCGGTGAAGACCGGAGCCAATGGCGGATGGATAGACACCTCGTCGCTCGCTTATAAAGTCGTGCGCAATCCGGGCGAAGAAGTCGTGGCCGCTTCCTTGCAGACCACACAATGGACCGAAACCGGTGTGTCCGAGTCGGGCAACTACACTTATACAATAACGGCATTCAACAAGGATGGCGTGTCGGCTCCTGTCGTATCGGAGGGAATCACTCTCGGCCCCAAGCTCGAGTTCCCGCATACGGACAATTTTACAGAAGATGAGTTTGCCAAATGGACAGTGATAGATTCCAACAATGACGGCAACAAATGGCAATGGTTCAATCTTTCATGGGCAAAAGCCGACGGAGCGTATTTCATGGCCACTCCATCGGCTGGAGACGACTGGCTTGTGAGTCATCCGTTTGAATTTGACGGAAATTCCACCTACAAGATTACGTTTACGTACATCGCGAACGGAACACACCGCATCGAGACATCCCTTCTCAATGATTACGCTCTCGCCACTCCGGTGAAGACTTTCGCACCGGTGGAGTTCGGTAAAGGATTCTCGCTCACTACGAAGGAGATGACATTCGATGTGGCTGATGCCGGTGAATACAATCTCGCTTTCCACGAGATATCCGAGGCTGGCAACAGCTATCTGCTGATAGACAAGATCGTGATAGAGAAACTTGTCGACAATAATCTGGCCGCGGTCAATATCGCAGGCAACGCCAAACCTAACGACGGAAACGCATATCCCTACGGAGTAACGATCGAGAACAGAGGACGTAAATCCCGCGCCGGATTCAGCGTGGAGGTTCTGGATCAGAACAATGCTGTGGTAGGAACCACTCTCGTAAACGACACGATCGAGTCCGGCTCGTCAGCCGTGATATATGTCAAGGTAACGGCGCGTGAGGGCATCCTTTCTCTGCGCGGACGTGTGAATGACAGCGCCGACGAGATCGCTTCCGACAACCTGACATCCCAGCTTGAGATCACCGTGATGCCGCAGGGCACACCCGAGGCCATAGTCATCGGTGAAAAGAAAGGCACCACAAGGGATCATCCGTTCAATCTGGCGAAAAAATACAGCATGTCGCAGCAGATCTACTCCCGCGATGAGATCGGTGTGGAGAAAGGTCGTGTGTTCGCGATCCATTATCCCTACAGCGCGAGCAAATACAGCGTGGCGCCCACCGGTGTGGCCATGAAGGTCTATCTGGCCAATACCGACCGCAGCGTGGCCGACGGCGGCTGGATCCCGCAGAGCGACATGACGCTTGTCTACGATGGCGTGGTCGACATGAACCAGGGCGACGGCATCCTCGAACTCCCTCTCGACGAGGCGTTCAATTATGACGGCCGCAATCTCGCAGTCGTAACATACCATTCTCTCGAGAATGCAGGACAAAGCTACTATTCCAGCGTATACTGGAACTATTACAACAGCCCCGTGAGCGGCAACGCTCCTTACGACTATTCATCCGACCAACCGTTTGAATATGGATCGGCCGAAGGCAAAGCCTCCACTTATTACGGCAACACTGTGGCCACATTCATGTTCCAGACAGGCGGAGCCACTATCGGCGGCACTGTTTCCGACGCAACGGGAAATCCGGTTGATGGAGCCACTGTGCGCATAGAAGCGATCAAGGCTTCTGCCAATACAGATGAGTCGGGAACATATTCATTTGACTTTGTGCCTAACGGCAGCTATACTCTCACTGCTTCCAAACTCGGTTACGAACCCGCAGAGTCGGCAGAGATAACCGTGGCCGACCGCAGCGTGGTAGTGGATATGGCTATCAGGGAACTTCCGACGGCCTCTGTCCGTGGAAAAGTTGTGAGTCCTGACGGTGTGGCCGTGGAGGGAGTGTCTGTGGCACTCGACGGATACACGGCGCTTGAGACCACTACAGACAGCAAAGGTGAATTCTCGTTCCCGAAAGTGGTTTGTCAGGAAAGCAGTCTCACGCTTGCAAAAGACTGGTTCGCGCCGAAGAACCATAAGTTTGAGTTTGATGCCGACATCGATCTAGGTAATGTGTCGATCGGCTATGCCCATTACACTCCCGGCAATGTGGAATGCACCGCAGACGATTCCGGCGCGGTCAGGATCGGCTGGACAGCTCCCGATGTGCGTGCGCTCCACCGTTTTGACAACGGGAATGTGGCCACACAGTTCGGACTTTCCAACCAGATAGGCACAGCCGTCATGGGCACGGCGTTCCGCACTCCGATGGTGGTCGACACAATCCGCTGGCAGACCACATACGAAGGCGGTCCGCACAATATTGTGAACATCTACGTCTATGATCTCGACGAGAAAGGCATGCCTACCGGCAAACTTCTTTTCAGCGAGCGAAGTGTCTGGAACACCGACGGGGAATGGTCGTCGTTCGGTCCGTCCGAGCCGATCGTCGCTCCCAACGGATGCCTCGTTACAATCAATTATCCCGGTTTCCTCGCCCTGGCCATAGACGATGCGTCCCGCCAGTATCCCTACAACAGGAATACTTACTATTTCTCTACCGATTTCAATTCGGGTGAATTCCTCGAGATGGAGGCGTTGGGTCTGAATGGCAATCCCCTTATCCGTGTGGAAGGCTATGATTTCCCGGCAGAGAATGATCCGGTGGCGTCTGTGGGCGACAACCGCAGTGAACTGCCGGAATGGTATTCATATAAGGTGTGGCGTTCGGAGGATAAGGCAGAAGGCGAACCTGAATGGAAACTTCTCACATCCTCGCCCCAGTCGGCCACATCCTTTGTCGATCCTGAATGGAACACGCTTCCGGCCGGAGTATACCGCTATGCGGTAAGCTCATCCTATCCCGACGGTTCGGTGTCTGCCCTGGCATGTTCCCCCCGCATCCTGCGCAATGTATACTCCACACTGACTGTAGAGGCCGCGACCAATTCCCACAGCGGCAAGGCCACTGGCGCCAAAGTGATCCTCGACAGTGAGGACAAGTCCGCGTCATACACATCCGAGATCGGAGCCGACGGCAAAGCTGTGATTGAAGGAATGTGGAAAGACCGCTACACGCTTACCCTTTCTCTCGACGGATATGAGGATGTTGTCACAACCGTTGACATCACATCCGGAGACGAGGTGAAGACTCCGCTTCTGACCATGAAGGAGATCATAGCCACTCCGGTCAATGTCCGCCTGTTCAATGATGACGAGGGACTGATGCTGACATGGAACGAATCGGGAGAGATCTTCGACGGTTTCGAGAATTACGAGACGTTTGCCGCCCCCGAGGGTGGAGAGATCCGCTGGAAATGTATCGACGGAGACGGCGCGCGCACATTCGCCGAGCAGGACTTCGATTTCCCGGGCCGCACGCAGCCGATGTCGTTCATAGTCTTCGATCCGAAGAAGACCACGCCCTCCATGTTCGAGCAGCGCTCGGCGTCGCATCCCTACAGCGGCGATTCCCATCTCGCATGCTTCGCGTCCCGCTCAGGCAATGACGACTGGCTGATCTCTCCGCGTCTGACATATCACAATGACTTCAAATTCAGTTTCTATGCGAAAGGCTATTCAGCCACATACGGAGAGACTATCAAGGTGGGATATTCCACCACAGGAAATTCTCCGGAAGACTTCAAATGGATCGGAGATGAATATGATGTGATCAGGCAGCAGTGGAACCAGTTCAAATTCACAATTCCCGCCGGTGCCCGCTATGTGGCCATACGTTCCACTTCTCTCGACGGATTCACTCTCTTCATTGACGATGTGGAGATAGGCTCCGGGCTGGGTATGCCTATGAACACTGCTCTCAGCGGTCCTGAAGTGGCCTATGAGATCAGCTTGGACGGAAAGGTTATCTCCACGACAGATGCCACTTCGCTGCTTCTTCCGGCTGAAGCCAAAGAGGCATCCAAGGCATATATCCGCGCCGTCTATGCGTCGGGCAAGTCAGAGCCAGCCGTTGTCGACATCAATGGCAGCGGAGTCAGCGGAGTGTTTGATGGCGAACCTGTGTCCGTACGCTGGTTCACTCCCGATGGTCTGGAAATTTCCGAGCCCGCCAAGGGGATGCTTCTCATAAAGATAAGCACGGATTCACGAGGCAATAGCAAGACTGAGAAAATTATGTATAACTGACACCTTTATTCAACCAGAAGAAAGCCGGGGGTGGACGAAAGAGTCCTGTCCCCGGCTTTTTTCGCGTGTGCAGTTAATGTAGATTAATTTATTGGCTATAAAACTTGCAGATTAACAATATTTTGCTAACTTTGCCAACAAAGGATTCATTCACGGTTTTAACTGCCTCCCCGCCGCGGCAATGATATCCGGGATTAAGCAAAGGGGAGGCTCTCACTCATCACATATTTCTTCCATGCATTACAAATCTATATTGATGGCAATGGCATTCGCTTCGGCATGGACAGCCCACGCTGCCGATCCGGCGCTGACGTTTGCAGGAAGCGGAACCCAGTCCGATCCGTGGCAGATTACCTCCCGCGCCGATGTCCTTGAGCTTGCCAGGGCTTGCAACGGAGACGGAACCATGACCGGAACCGCTTGCGGTCATTACGCGGGAAAATATTTCATACTTACTTCTGACATAGACATGTCGGGAGCGGAGGATTTCTACGGAATCGCTACTGCGCCGAAAGGGCAGTCTCCTGCCGTTACATTCAAGTTTCAGGGAAATTTCGACGGTAAAGGTCATACGATACGCAACATGACCATTTCCGGCGCGGAGTTTGATTCCGACGGTAAGGCACTTTCGTATTCAAAAACCGGATCCCGAAAATATTGCGGCTTTTTCGGCACTCTCGAGGGAGCCGTGGTCTCGAATCTCAACATTGACTCGTCATGTTCGGTGGAAGGCTGGGGAGCCGTGGGTGCCATCGCAGGTCAGGCCAATGCCGGAACCACGATCACAGGTTGCAGTTCGGCGGCCGCAATAACGGCCTACGATCAGGATGCCGGCGGAATCGTAGGTTACCTAAACGGGGCAAAGGCTGCAACTACAAGCTCTCTGACCGATTGCTCATTCACCGGTAGCGTCCGGGCGGCCTACCGTTATGCCGGAGGCATAGCGGGCGAATGCAACTATTTCAAACTGACCGACTGCGTGAGCGTCGGGAAAGTTGAGATGTCAGGCTTCAATGCAGTCCGGGATAATGGCAAGCAGGAATACGGCGGCGGCATAGCCGGTGTGATAAAGAACGGTGAGGTGGCCGATTGCTTCAACGCCTCGGCTGTCTATGTAGCCGGAAAGTATGCCGGCGGCATAGTGGGCTGCATAGGCACCACATCGAATAATTCTTCGGGCAAGATCTCGGCGTGTGTGTCAATCGGATCTGTCGAGGCTGCCGACGACGCCACATGCGGAGCTATAGCTGGATTTGCAAAAACATTGTCTCCCTCTCCGGTAAGTGCCAGCTGGTTCGACACCCAGCTCTGGAGCGGCAAGGGAATCAGCGGCACAGTCGCCGATGGCGTAGGCGGAGTCGCCACCTCAAGAATGACCGACGGTAATCCTCTGGATGGACTGGCCGACGGGAAATGGACCTATGAAAAGGGTTTCTATCCCCGGTTCAAGAAACATGACAGCGAACTGATCCGTAAGGCAGCCGCTACTTATGTGGTTCTTTCAGACGGAGAGACTGCTTCGGACTTTTCCAAGCCGGCGCGCATAAGCACTGCGATGGCTTCCGTAACAGCGGCTATGGCTGTCGGGAAGGAATACACCGTGGCCAGCGGCCAGATCATACCTTCCGCCCCCGGAAACCTTACGCTCGACACCATCCGGCTGACCAACGGATCATACCGGATGAACATACCGGTGGTGAAGCCTCCGCGCCCGTTTGCCGGCTCCGGTACGGAAGCGGATCCTTATCTGATCAATGACAAGACAGATTTTCTCAATCTCGCCTCGTTGTGCAATGAGGTGGCTTCCGCCCATCAGGATGGGAAATGGTTCCGCCAGACGGCCGACATCGATTTCAAAGGGGTGGAGAATTTCACCGGTATAGCGGCGCGCAACAACGCGAAATATAATTCGACGCCGGCATATTATTTCGCCGGACACTACGACGGCGGTGGCTTCACGATAAGCAATCTGAAGATCGCCGGAATCGTCCGGGACGCATCCGGAGCCGTGGTCCACTACGGAACCATGGGCGGCAGCGTCATGAACGTGGGACTGTTCGGAGCGCTCAACAACGGCGGTACGGTTGAGAACGTGGTGATGGATTCATCCTGCTCGGTGGAAGGCTATCTTAATGTGGGCGCCATCGCCGGATGGATAGGCGAGAACTGCAAGGTGCGCGGTTGTGTAAACGGAGCCACGGTGGTCTGCTATGACGATCACGGTGGCGGCATAGTCGGCTATGCCTATACATCGAAGATCAGACAAGGGATCGAGATCACCGGATGCGTCAACTATGGCGATGTCCTGGTCAATGATGATTCCGCCGGCGGCATTGTAGGCGATTCGCGCGGCATAGTCAGCGACTGTGTGAACGGCGGCACCGTTATTTCCCGCTATTTCGACAGCTGTGTGAATGCGATCACAGCCCAGTCGCGCCGTGCCGGCGGCATAGCCGGCGGATCCACCGGCGACATCCTGAACTGTCTCAACCTCGGTCGTGTCTACGCCGACAGCGTTGTGGCAGGCGGAATTTCGGGCTTTAACTCGAATGCCATGATAGATGCCGACAAAGTTCGTGGCGGCCGCATCAACAATTGCATCAATGCAGGGCAGGTGTCGGCGAAAGATCTCACCACGGCCGGTGCCATTGTCGGAGAGGATTTCCATACGGCCGGAACTGAGACTGCGGTGCTTTTCTCGAATACGTATTATGACAGCCAGTATTCCGGCGTTCTCGGAGCAGCCGGAATCGACAAGGAGGGGATCACACCTCTACCGACCGACAGCCTGACCGGCGGCGCGGCGCTTGATTCAATCGCCGGATATTTCAGCTGGACGGCAGGCTACTATCCGTTGCCTTCAGGAGTGTCTTCCAAAGAGATGGCCAAACGCATAGCCTCCACGTTTGTCAGGATGCCCGGGAAAGAGACCGCAGGCAACTTCGCGGCTCCGGCAACGATCAACACCGCAATGCCGCTTGAGGCAAGCCTTTCCGGCTCACAGGCTTTCTATATCGAGGACGGAATGGTCAAGACCCATCCGGTGAGTGAGGTTTCACAGGCGGTGTTGAAGCTTGCCAATGGTGATTATATCCGTGAGATAGTACTGATCACCCTTCCCTCCGTGTTCTCCGGAGAGGGGACAGAGACAAGTCCTTATATAATCTCGACAGCGGACGACTTCAATAAAATCGGGCGGTTCATGTCTGAGAGCGGCTTCGATTTTGAAGACAGATGGTTCTCGCTTACGGCTGATATTGATTTCACCAATGCCGGCGAATGTGTCAGTGCGGGTTCGTCCAACATGTTCTTCAACGGGACATTCGAGGGTAACGGGCATACGCTTAAGAATTTCAAGACCGCTCCCGCGGATTCGGAGACAGATGTGGACAACGTAGGGCTTTTTGCAGGTATCGGCCCGCGGGGCATTCTCAGGAATCTGAAAGCATCGGGCGTCGAGATCAACGCGAACGCCAAAGGCGGAATATTCGCCGGTTCGCTTCAGGGAAGAATATCGGGATGCACCGCGGACGGCGCTTGCAAAGTATCCGTCGTGCCGGGGCGCCGTCATGGTTTCTCACCCGGATTCAAAGGAGAGAATGCCGGCGGAATAGCGGGCTATCTCGCTATGACAGCTCTGATTGAGAATTGCCGCAGCGGCGCCACAGTCTCGGCCCACAAGCAGGCTGGTGGCATAGCCGGCGGTACGGGCTATGACCGGGGAGCCGTGATAGCCAATTGTGTCAATGAAGGCACCGTAGGCGCGATAGCTCCGACGGAGGTCGAGGTGGTGGGCAATGAACCCACGACCAAGTATGTCGACGCTATGGCCGGCGGCATCGTCGGATGTCTCACGGGAGATGTCAGGAAATGCAGCAATTCCGGTACGGTTCTGGCCACGGTGTGCAATGTGGCCGGTGGCATAGTAGGCAAGGCTCTGTTTGAGGCCAATATAGATTCATGTGTCAACACCGGCGAGATTCAGGCCGGATGGCAATATGCCGGAGGAATCATCGGCAGCACATCCTCTTCGGGTGCTGGAAAGATGGGGACGCTTGTGTCCAACTGCGAGAACCGGGGAAAGATCTCTACTCTTTCCGGCGCGGGAGGCATAGCGGGCATCACGCAAAACGGCGCCAGGATCACCAACTCCGTAAATATCGCCGAGATCAAAGCCTCCGCACGCGCCGGCGGAATCGTTGGCCGGTCGCAGTCTCAGGTGGAGATAAGCGATTGCCGCAACGCGGCCCGCATCACAGGTTCTCCGGCGGCAGGCATAGTGGGCGATGAATCCGACGGACTGCTGACCCTGAACCGTTGTTTCAACGCCGGGGATGTGATAGTGGAGAGTCTCAACGGTAAAGCAGCCGGTATTCTCAATGTAGGAGAGGGGACAGCATCTGTCAATGACTGCTACAATGTGGCCTTGGTCAGCGGATCGAAATATGTAGGCGGCATCACGGGCTATGCCCTGAGTGCCAATTTGAAACGCTGCTACAACGCCGGAAAGGTGGTCTGCACGATCGAGAAAAACGAGGAGAAATATGCAGGCAACATCTCCGGCACATCGACCGTCAGCGCCTCAAACTGCTATTATCTCAGCTGGCTACCTGTCTATGGTCTTGATTTCTCGATCGGAGAAGCGCTTACAGACAGCGAGATGTGCGATTCGCGCTATCAGCTCGGCACGGAATATGTCTATTCCGACCGTTGTCTGCCACGTCTCGCACCGACAGCCGAAACGGATCTGGCCAAGGTTTATTCCGTCTGGTATGCCCTTCCGGAGGGAGACAGCGAGGAGAATCTCAGGGGACGTCTGATGCTCGGTTCTCTCCCCGGAGTGGAGTGGAAAGCCGGCGGAATGCTGACGCTCGGCAACGGATGGGCTGAACCATCCGGCTATGGCGAGGGAACGCTTACAGCTTCTTGCGGGGACTTCTCCCGGACATTGACATTCCAGTGTAACGACGGAAGCGGAGTGAACTCGGTTGATGCTGAAGATCCGCTAACAGTGCGCTGGTTCACCCCCGACGGCATTGAGGTGGCGGAGCCTGTCAAAGGAATGCTTCTTATCAGGATCAGCCGTGATTCGCGCGGTAACACCAACGCAATGAAGATAATATATTAATCTATTTTATTCTGCATTCGTGCCGGGAGTCTTGATCGCAAGGCTCCCGGCTAACTGTTAAGGCTCCAATTTTTATGAGATGGGGCTTTAAATACATTGTCTGATTTTGTCGATGCATAAAAGATTATTAATTTTGCAGAGCAAATCGGCGCGTTGTTGCGTCGACGGAAGATTACATCACCTGAGGCAATTCGGCCCGCAGGGGCTGAAAGTGATGGGACGGCTCTTCTTCCAAGTATCAACACATATCTGTGTCCCGTCTTACAGAACTATATGGATCTCCTCCCGGCGGACAAGTCCGTCAGGAGAAATGCCGGCTATTGTGAAATGTCAATGGATCGATAGCCTGAGACCGGATGGTTGCCGCCTGCTTCGGGATAGGATGGACTGGATTGACTTTCATTCGCGCGCAGGGCATGGCCACCGAGGCTGTGCCTCAGTTTTTTAATAACATATTAATAATATTGGATATGAACATGATTTACAAAGAGATCAGAAAAATCAGTCTTTCATTGGCAATCGGCCTGTCGGCAATCAACATGTATGGTGCTGACGGCGATGCATTCACATTCGACGGAATCAAGTACACCGTCCTTTCCGAGGCAGCCGCTACTGCGGAAGTGGCAGCCGGCAACAAGGAGATAGGAGGAGCTGTAACTATTCCCGGCACGGTGAGCCATGGAAGCAACGAATACAAGGTCGTGGCCGTCGGCAGCGACGCCTTCTCATATAATGATGCGTTGACATCTGTAGTCATTCCGGAAGGGGTGGAGGAGATAAAGTATAATGCGTTTGAATGGTGCGAGTCTTTGACAGCTGTGGATCTGCCCGATGGACTGAAGACGATTTCGAATTATGCTTTCTCCGGATGCTATAAGATGCAGGCGGTGGATTTTCCGTCCACACTTGTAGTGATCGGTAACTTTGCGTTTGATTCATGCCGTGCGTTGACGGAAATAGTCATCCCGGACAGCGTAACGACTATCGGAACTGACGCTTTCTACAATTGCAGTAAAGTGGAGACTGTATGGTTAGGCAGCGGCGTGAAAGAGTTGGGATACGGATCATTCGGAAGCATGGATTCGCTCAAAAAGTTCTACATAGCTTGTCAGACTCCTCCTGCCTTTACAGGCGCCGCCGAGGATCCGTTTATTGATACCTATACGGCAACGCTTTATGTCCCCCGCGGATGCAAAGGCCGTTATGAGGGCGGAGTGTTCGCTTCGATATGGCAGTCAAGGTTCAAGACAATCAAGGAATATGATTTCCCGGTTCCGGTCAAGACCCTGGCTCTCGACAGGGAGAGCGCCGAGATAAGTGTTGACGATGTGATAACGCTTGTGGCCACGCTGACTCCGGAAGACGCCACGGATAAAACCCTTGTCTGGACAAGCAGCGACGAAAAAATCGCTACAGTCAGCCAGACCGGCGAAGTAACGGCCATTGCCGAAGGTGAGGCTGTGATAACAGTGAAGACATCGGACGGCAGCAATCTCTCCGCGCAGTGTGTGGTTAAGGTTTTGCCTCTTGTCGGAGTGGGCGTTGAAACCGTAGGGGTAGAGGATGGAACAGTCAGGATATATACGCCTGGAGGAGTAATGGTGTTCGAGGGCGACCGTAATGCCTGGACTCCATCTTCGTCAGGCCTGTATATAATGGAAAAGAACGGCCACGCTGAAAAAATTATGGTGCGCTGACCGGAATATCCGGCAAACCGGGCCGTCCGGCCTGCATCTTCACGCGCCTCTGCTTTGGAATGGCAGCGGAGGCGCGTCCTTTTACCGTGTAAATTTTGCTTGGCCGATAGCGAAGGAGAACTTCGATTGGGAATTTTTTTGTAACTTTGCATCTTCATTAACCCGCATGGCTATTTGATAGTCTGAGAAATACTTATCGGTAAAATGGAAAAGAATTTCAAAAGAACGCTTGTAACCACCGCGCTTCCGTATGCCAACGGACCGGTACACATCGGCCATCTGGCCGGTGTCTATGTCCCCGCCGACATCTATGTGCGCTATCTCCGTCTGAAGGGCGAGGAAGTGCTTTTCATCGGCGGCAGCGATGAGCATGGTGTGCCAATCACCATAAAGGCAAAGGCAGAGGGTGTAACGCCGCAGGATATAGTGGATCGTTACCATAATATAATAAAGGATAGCTTCGGGGAACTCGGCATCTCGTTTGATGTCTATGGACGCACCACATCCGAGACCCACCGCAAGATGGCTTCCGACTTCTTCCGCCGCCTTTACGACAAGGGTGAGTTTGTGGAGAAATCGTCCGAGCAGCTCTACGACGAGCAGGCAGGTCAGTTTCTTGCCGACCGCTATGTAACCGGGACATGCCCCCATTGCGGCAACGAGCATGCCTACGGCGACCAGTGCGAGGCCTGCGGTACAAGTCTCAATGCCACTGATCTGATCAATCCCCGCTCTGCTATCACCGGCAATGTCCCTGTGATGCGCGAGACATCCCACTGGTATCTCCCCCTCGACAAATGGGAGCCGCGCCTGCGCGAGTGGATTCTGGAAGAGCATAAGGAATGGAAACCCAATGTCTACGGCCAGTGCAAATCGTGGCTCGACCTCGGATTGCAGCCCAGGGCGGTGAGCCGCGATCTCGACTGGGGAATATCCGTGCCTGTGGAGGGAGCCGAGGGGAAAGTCCTTTATGTATGGTTCGACGCCCCGATCGGATATATATCGAACACGGTGGATTGCGTAGGCGACGACTGGACAAAATGGTGGAAAGATCCCGAAACCCGTATGCTTCATTTCATCGGCAAGGACAACATCGTGTTCCACTGCATCGTTTTCCCTGCAATGCTCATGGCCGACGGGACATATAATCTCCCCGATAATGTTCCGGCTAACGAATTCCTTAATCTTGAGGACGACAAAATCTCCACATCGCGCAATTGGGCCGTGTGGCTCCACGAATATCTCCGTGAGCTTCCGGGCAAACAGGACACGCTGCGCTATGTGCTGACGGCCAACGCACCCGAGACGAAAGACAATAATTTCACATGGAAAGATTTCCAGACCCGCAATAATTCCGAACTTGTGGCCATCCTAGGCAACTTCATCAACCGTGCCGTGGTTCTTGCCGGAAAGTATTACGACGGTAAAGTGCCCGAAGCCGGGGAATTTACGGATTTCGACCGCGCCACGATGGATGAGATTGCCCGCGCTGTGGCAGCTGTGGGAGAGAATCTCGACAATTTCAAGTTCCGCGAGGCTCTCCGCGAGGCAATGAATGTGGCCCGTGCCGGCAATAAGTATCTTGCCGATTCCGAGCCTTGGAAGCTTGCCAAGACCGATCCTGAGCGTGTAGGCACGATTCTCAATCTTGCGCTCCAGATATGCGCTGACCTTGCGGTTGTCTTTGAGCCGTTCCTTCCGTTCATGTCGGAAAAGCTCTGCCGCATGCTCGGCCTTGAAAGCCTGGGCTGGGATATGGCCGGACGGTTCGATCTGCTTCCGGCCGGACGCCAGCTCGGAGAAGTGGAGCTGCTGTTCGAGAAAATAGAGGATTCGACGGTGGAATTTCAGGTAAACAAACTTCTCGAGGCGAAGAAGCAGAACCAGCTGGCGGCATGGAAGCCGGCGCCAGTCAAGGAAAATGTTGATTTCCCTACGTATGAGAAGCTCGACATTCGTGTGGGACGCGTGCTTGAGTGCGAGAAGGTGAAAAAGGCCGACAAACTCCTCCGCTTCCTTATCGATGACGGAATGGAGAAGCGTACCATCGTGAGCGGCATAGCAAAGCACTATGCCCCGGAAGATCTGATAGGGAAAGAAGTCTGCTTCATAGCTAATTTTGAGCCCCGCAAACTCAAAGGTATAGTTTCTGAAGGAATGATCCTTTCGGCCGAGGACGCTGACGGACGCCTTGTGGTCATAGGCCCTCAGGGAGAAGTCGCTCCCGGTTCGACAGTGGGATAGACTTGACAGTAGAAATTAATCGGGATATAAAACCGGAGGTCGCCTGTGTAATCAGGTGGCCTCTGTTTTTACTGGCTTATGCATTTTTGATCTCCCCCAAAAGGTTATAAAAAGGTGTATAAGGTGTGAGGTTTTGCAGCTTTTATTCATCTTGACTTAATCTGGAATAAAAATAGATAAAAAACTGTGGAATTATTTGCACAGAAGAAAAAAAGTTTCTAATTTTGTATTCGCAAAAGCGAGGGAATCTCTCCCACGGATTTAGATGCAGTCAAGCGATTGACAGGCGAAAATCCTTTCCCCTCGGAGCTTGCCGCAGAAATTTTAAAAAAAAAAATTACAGCGGCGATTAAACCACAGGCAACTTTGCCTGTCAAAGAATTGAATTTAGTGATTAGTGAAAAAGTGAATAGTGAATAATATGTGATTTTTGAAGTGAGTTAATTGTACGAAAAGAGAAATGCAAAATTCTCATAAAAAGGTGAATAACAAAGCAAAGCTCTAATTAAGCAAGAGTTTTAACGTTAAGGAGATGTCGTGATGACATTTCCTTAATGTTTTTATATAAGCCCCCTTTCCGCGATAATGTCAGAGTTTATTTGAATTTAACCCGAGAGGATTTATTTCCTTTACACCGCCGGGATTTTCACATTATTATTAAACAAGCTCTAAAAACTTTTTTCAGGGTCGATCTGCCTGTGGGGTATGATTGTTGTGTGATAAAGAGTCTGTTTAAAACAAACACTCAAGGTTCCACTGAAAAATGCGGCATTCCACTACGATATCCATCCTTGTGGCAGTGATAACGGTCGCTGCCGGATTGATATGTCCGCCATCTGCTGCGGCGCAGATGGCCATCAAGAAGCAGGTGGCGCCTGTGGTGCTTCCCGATTCGGCCGATACGGAGTATTACGGAAGAAAACATTTCTGGCGGGCTGCGGCTGAGACTGTGGGGTTCAACATAGGACTTTGGGCGTTTGACAGATATGTGCAGCATGGCGATTTCGCATATATCTCGCTCAATTCCATAAAGGAGAATTTCAAACATGGTTTCATCTGGGATAATGACAAACTCGGGACAAACACTTTCCTCCATCCCTATAATGGCTCGCTTTATTTCAATGCCGGAAGGGCAAACGGATTCAATTTCTGGCAGTCGGAACTGTTTGCCATAGGCGGCAGCGCGATGTGGGAGCTTTTCATGGAATGTGAATATCCTTCGACCAACGATATAATCGCCACTCCGATAGGTGGAGCGGTGTTGGGGGAGACTTTTTTCCGGGCGTCGGATGCCGTGCTTGACGACCGTTCCTCAGGTTGGGAACGTTTCGGCAGGGAAGCGGCGGCTTTCATTATATCCCCTTTGCGGGGACTCAACCGGATAATCACTGGAGATGCATGGAGAAAACGGGCGTCGTCGGGACGGCTGTTTGGAAACCCGCAGTTTGCATTCCAGGTTTCGCTGGGCTACAAGATGCTCGAATATCAAGGCCACTTTCATCAGATCCGCAATGGATTGGCGGCGCAGATTGATCTCGAATACGGCGACCGGTTCCAGTCCCGCTCCTCGCGTCCTTACGATTATTTCACGCTGTCGGCGGAGCTTGCGGCCATGAAAGGTCAGCCGGTGCTTAGCCAGCTTGAGATCAAGGGACGTCTGCTTGGCAAGGAGATATTCCAGAATTACCGCTCCCATATAAGCGTAGGCCTTTACCAGCATTTTGACTTTTTCGATTCCGACACGATCGATGGCCTTGATCGGGTGCCATATAAACTTGGGATTCCGGCGAGCGTCGGAGGCGGTTTCCTTTTCCGCGACGTCGAGAGCAGGCGTTGGCGTCTGGATGCGTATGCTCATGTCAACGCTGTGATCCTCGGGTCGATTCTCTCTGATCATTACCGTGCCGACGAGCGCAATTACAACTGGGCTTCAGGATTTTCGATAAAAGCTGGTGCGAATATCGTCTTTGCCAAGGATAAGCTTTCGTTTTCGCTGATGCATCATTATTACCGTCTGTTCAGCTGGAAAGGCTATCGGGCCGGAACTGATCTTTCAAAAGAGAATCCCAAGACACTCAACGTGATGGGCGACCATTCATGTGCCTCGTTCAATGTAACGGAATTCAGGGCCAATGTCAAGCTTTTCAGAAACATCTATGCCACGTTGAGTTTCATGAACTACGCCCGCTCCACGCGTTACCGGAATTTCCCGGGGAAAGTCAGCACGTCGATGTCGTTGCGCACCATGCTGACCTATAAATTCTGATCTGCCGCGTCTTCCTTGTCAGCTTCGGCTCGGGGGTGCATATACCAAAAAATCCCGTAGGCGTTAAGCTTGCGGGATTCAATTGGTTTTCACTTTTTGCGGAGCGACCGAGATTCGAACTCGGGATACCCTTTTGGGGTATACACGCTTTCCAGGCGTGCCTCTTCAGCCACTCGAGCACCGCTCCTTGTCTGATCTTCCTCTCCGGAATAGGAAAGGCTTTTTCGTTTGACGATGCGAAGTTAATACTTTTATTTTACATGGCAAGCGTTTGTTGGATTTTTTTTGCTATTTTTGCGTGATTTTACCGACTTTAGCTATCCGGGCTTGTCCGGCTTGACGTTAAAGCCAATTGGTTGTTATTTATATTCATATAGTTATGAAAAAGACTAAAGGGATTCTTCTGGTGGTTTCTCTCGTTGCGGCGGCCTTTCTGCCTGCGGCATGCGGCGGCAAAGGAGGAAATGGCGATTTCCCTGACAATTTCGACAGGATCGGGGATGCCGGGCGTCTGGACTATGTCATCAAGCATGCTTCGCCCGACAGCGTGGCCCGGTTTATTTGCGACGCCGCTCTCGGTAAAGTGGAGGGGGCGAGGATCGACACCGTGATAAACGCCGTGGTGTTCGTCAACGACCGGTATGCAGCCAATGAGGACGACATGGTGGCCTTCAGTAATGCGTTCGACAGTTACAGCCGCAATCTGCCTCTGCCTGAGAAGATGAGATTCTATGCCCTGTCCGGACAGCACGACCCGCAGAGGCTCGGCTATCAGCTCGGTGTGGAGTATATTCTTGAGATCCGGAATAAAAAGATGACTCCCGATCAGGTCGCGGCCGAGATCAGCGAGTTCCGTAAGGCATGTGCTTCCGATCCCGAGACCTACAGCCGGTTTGTGAAAGGCTTCAAAGTAGTGCTGGAGATGGAGAGGAACAACGGGCTTGATCCGGCCGTATACAGCCGTTTTATCAATCTAAGTGAAAAGTGAGATGAGAAGTCTGAGTGATTATACCCTGATGGTCGAGGAGGCGATAGCTTCCCGTCCATACGCTTCGATGAAGCCGGAAGGCCTGTATGCCCCTGTAGCCTACGGATGGCAGAAGGGCGGAAAGCGGATCCGGCCTGTGTTGCTGCTGATGGCCGCCGAGGCGTTCGGAGGCAGGCCGGAGGATTTCATCAAGCCGGCTCTCGGAATAGAGATGTTCCATAATTTCACGCTGCTCCATGATGATGTGATGGATCGCAGCGACTTGCGGCGCGGACGCCCTACGGTCCATAGAAAATGGGATGAGAACACGGCTATACTTTCCGGCGACACGATGCTGACTCTGGCTACTGAGCTTGTGGCTGATGTTCCCGACAATGCTTTGCGCCGGGTGCTTGATGCGTTCAACCGTATGGCTGTGGAAGTCTACGAGGGTCAGCGTCTCGACATGGATTTCGAGTCGTGCGGTGAGGTCTCGGTTGAAGACTATCTCGACATGATCGAAAAGAAAACGAGTGCCCTTCTCGGTGCGTCTGCAAAAATCGGTGCCATAGCCGCAGGAGCGTCTGAGGAAGACTGCGGACTCATATATGAATACGGAGTCAAGCTCGGACTCGCATTCCAGATACAGGACGACTATCTGGACATGTTTGGCGATCCGGCTACTTTCGGAAAGCCTATCGGCGGGGATGTCAACAATGGAAAGAAAGCGTTCATGCTGGTAAGTATGCTTGAGCGCGGCGGTAGCGGTGCTGAGGCTTTGCGCGAGGCCATGGATATCCCTGCAGGGGATCTGCGTGTCTCTGCCGTGCGGGGTATATATAAGCGGGCCGGGATGCCGGAATTGTGCCGTTCGGCAATAGAGCGTTATAGCCGGGAGTCGCTCAAGGCTTTGCGCAAATCGTCGCTCCCGGAGCAGGCGCGTGAGCCGTTGGAGCGTCTGGTGGCTAAACTTATCGATCGTCGTAAATGACAGATACCCACACTCATATTTATATGCCGGAATTTGAGTCCGGTGGAGACGAGGCCTTTCAGAGGGCGTTGTCGGCCGGAGTGGGGATGATGGTGCTTCCTAATGTGGATATCGACAGTCTGGAGCTTGTCAGGGATTTCCATTCCCGGCATCCTGAGAATACACGCACTGCATTCGGTCTTCACCCTACGTCTGTCGACTCCTCATGGCAGGATATGCTGTCAAGGATCCTCCCTTGTCTCGACGAGCCGGGATGCGTGGCTGTTGGTGAGGTGGGCATTGACTTATACTGGGACAAGTCATTCCGTCGCGAGCAGATGGAAGCGTTTGCTTTCCAGATCGACGAGGCTGCCCGCCGTGGTCTTCCGGTGATAATTCACTGCCGGGAAGCCCTCGACGAAACGTTGCAGGTTGTATCCGGTTTCGGGAGCGGCCTGCCGCGGCTTCTGTTCCATAGTTTTACCGGAAGCCGGGATGACGCATCCAGGATTCTGGACATGATTCCTGATGCTATGTTCGGGATCAATGGCGTGGCTACATTCAAGAACGCCAAAGATCTTCATGAGGCAATCCCGTTTATAGGATCGGGGCATATTTTGCTCGAGACAGACAGTCCTTATCTCGCACCGGTGCCTTATCGTGGAAAACGCAACGAAAGCGCATACGTGGTCAATGTGTGCGTCCGGGTGGCTGAGTTATTGGAAATCGATCTGGGTGAAATGGAATCGGTTACAGATAAGAACGCGCGGGCGTTTTTCAATATCTGAGTATATACAAATATCTGAGTATATACATATATATAATATATAATATGCGCAAAGCGGAAAAAAACGGTATGGTTCTTTCCGCTTTGCGGGTTTCTGTTCAGGTGTTATGCGTAGCCGTCATTCTGCTCCGTAAAGGAGATTTGTGTCAAAGATACGCTGTCCGGAAGTGTCGTATCCTCCTTCGGTGGTCAGTGTGATGTAACCGGTGTTGTTTCCTCCCCACCACGTGGCGCTGCGGTAATCGTTCTGGCTGATGCTCTCGACTGGTTGTCCGAACGCGGAGCATAGCTGGGTGTATACGTTGCTGTATGGCGATGAGCTTATGGAAGGACTGCGGAATTGGAACAAGGCGCCGTTCATCCCCGAGTTGCCGTAATATAGTGTTGCCTGAGGCCACTGGCAACCCATAATGTTTACGTTGTTGACGAAAATGGCATTGTTCTGGTATCCGGCCACACTGTATCCCGCGTTTATGAGCGATCTGATTCCGTAATCGATCAGTGTGCCGAAAGTGATCCCGAGTACAGCCGATATGGGCGGAATGCTCAAAGAAGCGGAATAATAATATGTCGGTCTTACGGGCGGAGGCGGAAGCGGACGCCATCTGCCGAAGTAGGTTGTAGGCCATCCGAAAGCAGGCCTTGCGTGATGGTCCGGTCTCATGGGTCTTGGCCGGGAAATGGATCCTGTTCCCGGTCTGGGTGCGCTGTTGCCATATCCCGGGCGGTTATGGTTTCCGCCCGGACGCAAAGTCGTCGATCCACCCGGACGGTTGTGGCTCCCGCCGGGTCGCATGGTTGTCGATCCACCCGGACGGTTGTGGCTCCCGCCGGGTCGCATGGTTGTCGATCCGCCCGGACGGTTGTGGTTCCCGCCGGGTCGTGTGGTTGTCGATCCACCGGGGCGGTTGTGGTTCCCGCCCGGACGCGTGGTTGTAGATCCACCCGGACGATGATTTCCCGAATTGCGGTTTGTTGAAGTCATGTTCTGTCTCGGAGACGCCATGCCTCCGGGACGTGATGCGCTGTTGGAAGCAGGCCGGAGCTGGGTTGAGACTTTTTCGCCTCCTGAATTATAGTTTCTGTGATTCTGGGCGGAAATGTCAGTCGCGAAGATTCCGGTGAATAGCATAAATCCGGCCGCGAGCCATGAAATTGATATGTTGTTTGATTTTCTCATGATTGTCTGGTGTGTTGATTGTTGCTTTTCGTTATATCCGGGCATTGAGCCGGAAAACTCCTTTGTCATTTTGACCTGCTCTCGTTTCATGAGTTTAATCTGAGCTTTCCTGAGGGTGAATGAATGAAACGGATTTTATGTTAAAATTCACGTAAAATTAACTTAAAATAATTATATCCTTAAATTTTATCCATGTCCAGCTTCTGTAGATTATACCAATAGGCGAGGGGTGGAAAATAGGTGATACTGACATTTTGCTATGAATTGGGACTTGAAACGCGGGAAATCAGGGTATGTCGAACTTAAAACAAGCGGTTTTTATCCTTTGAATGTGGCAAATTTCCAAAACACCCCATTATTGCCCATTCATATTCCCGCACTGAAAATGCATGGTGGTTCAAAAAATAAATGTTAAAAAAAACGATTTGTTACAGCCACTCAATTAAAAATTGTAAATTTGCGTACTTTTACGTATCTAAAGCAAATCTGACACCATCGAAAACCACCTTGCGGATCCCGTTGCACCGATAAAGATGCCGAAAGGTCCCTTCTCCTGCGAAGAGCGCAGGCCAGTTTCATTTCAAAAGGATACCGTCTAAATCCGGAGGATGTGATTTACGGTTTGAAAAGCCTGATTTCCAACAGGATCAATCCGAGGGAATGCCAGAAGACAGCCTGATGGATGAGTGATGTTGAGATTGCACCAGACAGACAAAAACAACAAAACAAATAATTAAATCGTCTAAATTATTTTAAGTATGAGAAAACTGTTTTTAATTCTGATGACGGTGATCGCGTGCACCTGGAGTCTTTCGGCCCAGACGCGCACATATCACGGCACCGTCCTCGACGCGGCCAACAATGAGCCCCTCATTGGCGCGACTGTCATGCCTATCGGCGGCGGTCAGGGCGCGGCTGCCGATCTCGACGGCAACTTTACGCTTACCGTTCCTCAGAACGTGAAGCAAGCCACTGTCTCCTATGTGGGCTACAAGTCCAAGACCGTGGCTCTTGCCGACAAGATGACTGTCTACCTTGAGTCTTCATCCACTTCGCTCGACGACGTGGTTGTTGTGGCTTACGGTACTGCCAACAAGGAATCGCTGACCGGTTCTGTCGCAGTCGTAGGCTCCAAGGAGATCGAGGAGCGTCCTGTAACCACCACCACAGCCGCTCTTGAAGGTAACGCTCCCGGCGTGCAGGTGAACAACACCGTGGGTACTCCCGGTGCAGAGCCTACCATCCGTATCCGTGGCTTCAACTCGATCAATGGTTCCAACAACCCTCTCTACGTTGTTGACGGTGTGCCTTACGATGGATCGCTCAGCGACATCAACCCCGCCGACGTAGAATCGATGACAGTCCTCAAGGACGCCGCTTCCGCTGCCCTTTACGGTAACCGCGGTGCCAACGGTGTCATCCTGATCACCACCAAGCGTGCTAAAAACGTAGGTAAGGTTGACGTAACTCTCCGCATAGGCCAGGGTTTCTACGAGCGCGGTCTTCCCGAGTATGACCGTCTCGGTGCCAACGAGTGGATGCAGTATGCATTCAACGGCTATGTAAACGCCAACGTTTCCTCCAACCCCAGCCAGTCTTACAGCGACGTTCTCGCAGCTGCTGTCAACGGTGGCTTCATGTCTGCCTATGCAGCCAACAACATCTACGGTGTGCCCGACAACCAGCTCTTCACCGCTGAGGGTAAATTCGCTCCTTACCGTGTCCTCGACAACGGTGAGATCGAGCGCGTCTACAACCCCCTTTCAGGCTACAATGACCTCGACTGGTGGAAATCCATCAGCCAGACCGGCTACCGTCAGGAATACACTGTGAACGCTGCTGCGGCAACTGACAAATTCAATGTGTTCGCTTCTATCGGTTACCTGAAGGAGAACGGTTACGTGCTTCAGACAGACTTCGAGCGTTTCAACGCACGTATCAACGCTAACTTCAACCCGACTTCCTACCTCCGTTTCGGCGTTAACCTCCACGCCACCCACTACGGTTCAGAGCAGTCTTCTGTAGACCCCAACAACCTGAGCCTCGTAACCAACCCCTTCCTCACGATGTTCACCGCTCCTATCTATCCTTACTACAAGCACAACGAGGACGGCTCGATCGTCCGCGACGCTGAAGGCAACAAGGTATGGAACGTGGCCGGCTATCTTTCTTCCAACAACATCGCATATTCAATGCGTGAGGACAAGAACAACTACCGCGCTCTTGTAGTAGACGGTAACATCTACGGTACTGCCGTGCTTCCTTACGGCTTCGAGGTAACTGTACGTGGCGCTATGCACCGCGACAAGACCCACGGCAACGAGTATTCTTCAAACAAGATCGGTTCCTCGATGGGCCACGGTTCGCTCTCACGTACATTCCAGGGCATCCACTCCCACACATTCATGCAGCAGCTCAACTGGAGCCACGAATATGGCGCACACCACGTTGACGTTCTTCTCGACCACGAGAACTATGAGGTTTATTCCGAGTCTACTTCCGCCACCAAGAGCGAGCAGGCATTCCCCGGCATATACCACTTCAGCAACTTCTCCGACATGCAGTTCCTCTCCGGTGCGGCTACAAAAGAGCGTTCCGAGTCTTACCTCGGCCGCGTACGCTACAACTACGAGCAGAAATACAACGCTGAGTTCTCTATCCGTCGCGACGGTACTTCCAAGTTCTACAAGGACAACCGCTGGGGTACATTCTGGAGCGTCGGTGCAAACTGGGTGATCACCAAGGAGAAGTTCATGCAGAACATCGACTGGGTAGACTTCCTCAAACTCCGTGCCGCTTACGGTTCAGTAGGTCAGAACGCTTCCGCAGCCGCTCAGGCTTATCTCGCGCTCTACTACAACAACATCGATATCGACAATCTCGGTACGATCATTCCTTACCAGCTCGCTGCTAACAATGTGAAATGGGAGGCTACAAAGACATTTGACATCGCCCTCGACGGTACTCTCTTCAACAACCGTCTGAACTTCTCTATCGGCTACTTCAACAAACGCAACACTGACCTTCTCTTCAACGTGGCTCAGGCTTCGTCTGTAGGTGGTGTGCGCAACAATGGTGTTCTCGCAACTGTGCTTACCAACATCGGTACGATGCAGAACATCGGTTGGGAGCTTTCATTCAACGGCGACGTGATCCGCACTCAGGACTGGACATGGGGACTCAGCCTCGACATGACATTCCTCAAGAACAAGATCCTCAAGCTGCCTGAAAACAACCGCGACATCCTCGGCAACTCTTCCGCTTATTCTGTAGGCCGCTCGCTCTACGAGTACTACCTCTACAAATGGGCAGGTGTCGACCAGATGACTGGTAACTCCCTCTATGAGATCAACCCGACTTCACGCGACTTCTATGTATACAATGAGGACGGTTCTGGCTACTACAGCACAGATCTCTTCAATGAACGTCTGGAAAACGCACGCAGCAGTGGCGCTCTCGTTGAATACAACGGCAAATACTACACCAACAAGACAAGCTACGCTTCCCGCGAGTTCGTAGGCTCTTCACTTCCGACTGTATACGGCTCATTCGGCACAACCCTTTCATGGAAGGGAATCCACCTTGCAGCCCTCTTCACCTACAGCCTCGGCGGTAAGACTCTCGATACCAACTATGCTTCTCTGATGAGCTTCGGCAACTCCGCCGGCGCGCTCCACGAGGATGTGAAGGGTTCATGGACACAGGCTCCTGAAGGCATGACAGTCGACAGCCCCAACCGTATCGACCCCAACGGAATTCCTCAGATCAACTCTTACACAAGCAGCGACAACAACGCATCTTCCTCACGCTTCCTTACAAGCAGCAACTACCTGGTGTTCAAGAATCTCAACATCAGCTACGACTTCCCCAAGAAGTGGGTTAACGCTCTCCAGATGCAGAACCTCAACCTCGGTTTCTCTGTAGACAACCTCTTCACTGCAACCAAGCGTAAAGGTATGAACCCCCAGTATAGCTTCGCCGGCGGTCAGGGTGCTTACTTCGTAACAGCACGCGTATTCTCCTTCGCGCTCACTGCTAAATTCTAATCAAAGTATCTTTCAATACTAATAGAAAATCAACAAGATGAATAAATATATAATCAAAGGTCTGGCTACTCTGATGGTCGGTGTCGGTCTCGCTTCCTGCTCCGACGGCTACCTCGACGTAGCACCTATCACTACCCTTGACGCGGCTACCGCCTCTGCCACTGTGGAGGGTGCCAACCTTGCCCTCAATGGTGTCTGCCGTTCGATGAACACGCAGTATCAGAGCATATCCATCACGCCGAACTTCAACGGTGAGTCATGGTATGCCACTTTCTACGGCGACGTGCTCGGTTCCGACGCATTCTATTGGATGTGGGCAAACCGTGTGCAGGCGTTCTACAACTGGGACAACAACATCATGGTAAATGGCGCGGTTCCCGGCTACGCATGGCGTTATCCCTATATCCTGATCTCGCAGTGCAACAACATCCTCGTAGGCGAAACTACTGCCGAGGGTGATGTAGCCGAGCGTGCATCAGTAATGGCACAGGCACGCACTATCCGTGCGCATGCCTATATCCGCCTCGTTCAGTGCTTCGCTCCCCGTTGGGAAGACAGCAACAACGGCGAATACAAGTGCATTGTACTCCGCAAGACTCCCGGTACCGAGGATCTTCCCCTTTCTTCAATGAAGGAAGTCCTCGACTTCATCTATGAGGATCTCGACCGCGCCATCGAGCTTTACAACACCACTGGCGTAACCAAGAGCAGCTACATCTGGCGTCCCAACATCAACGTGGCCAAGGGTCTCTATGCCCGTGCCGCTATGATCCGCCACGACTACGCAAAGGCTCAGAAGATGGCACATGAGGCCCGCGAGGGATATCCCATCATGTCTGCCAAGGAATACAAGGATGGCTTCTGTGAGGCCAACGGCGAATGGATGTGGGCTAACAGCCTCGATGACCAGATCTATTACTGGGCATTCGGTTCGTGGTATGCCTGCAACGGCCCGTACCCGACTCTGTGGCTCCGCGGCGCCGGCGCGATCAACTACGATCTCGCCCGTCAGATCCCCGTGGAGGACTGCCGCGCACAGCTTTTCTTCACTCCTGAAGTAAGCGAATATTATGGCTATGGCGCAAGCCGCGGTCTTTTCTGGAACGCCAACGCTGTTGATCCGACCACAATGAACTGTCTCGGAAGCAACGGTAGAATGCGTGAGGCTGTCAGAAACATGTGTGTCCACGCTATCCCCAATCAAGATAAAGAGAAATTCGGCGAGGCCTACACTAACCGCACTGGCGAGGACGCCGGTTCGGGTTCGCAGATCATTCCTTTCGGCGCCCAGTTCAAATTCTGGTGTGTTGACACTTATGGCAGGGGTCAGTTCCCCTTCATGCGTGCTGCCGAGTTCCTGCTCACAGAGGCCGAGGCAGCTTACCGCAACAGCGACGAAACGACTGCCAAGAACTGCATCAACGAGCTTCTCGCAAAGCGTAATCCCAATCAGACCTGCTCATCCACTGGCGACGCACTTCTCGAGGAGATCCGTCTGCAGCGTCGTATCGAGCTTTGGGGCGAAGGCCACAGCTGGTTCGATCTCAAGCGTTGGAATCTCCCGATGGTACGTAAGACATGGGAGGCCAGCAACAGAGACTCAAACAATATCCCTGCAGCTTACGGCATCACCAAGGATCCCAGCGATCAGGGTTGGGTATTCGTAACTCCGCAGTCTGAGACAGACTACAACCATGCCATCAATCGTTAAAAAACGGTTGAAGTCATAAGGAGATATGACAATAAGACGGGGCGTCCATGCGATGGGCGCCCCGTTTTCGATGGTTAGCGTAGGCAAGCAATATCTTATCCGGGCAGCCGTTTTCCATAAAGGAACTTGTCTCAAACTTTAAAAAGTTACTTAAGCTCTTGGATAAAGTGATTAAAACTACCATTTCGGCTGCCATGCTTCTTTTTTCGCTCGGCTCGGCCGCATTTACCGTGGATCGTATAGATCCGCCACATTGGTGGACTGGGATGAAAGACTCCTCGTTGCAATTGCAGGTGCATGGGAAGGATATCCGGGAAGCGGATGTGGCTTTGTCAGCTTCCGGTGTGAGGCTCGACAGTGTGGTACGGTTGGACGGATCTCCCGACTGGCTCTATCTTTATCTTGACGTTTCCCCGGAGGCCAACCCCGGCGATGTGGAACTCAAATTCAAGTCCGGTAAGAAGACAATTAAAAAGGGATACGAATTAAAAAAGCGTAGACCATCCAAAGATATGGCGAAAGGTTTTTCCTCGGCCGACCTACTTTATCTACTGATGCCGGACAGGTTTTCAGACGGTGATCCTTCCAACAACATATCCCGGAGTTTTGTCCATCCAGAGGGCGCCGACCGTTCGGATCCCAACAAGAGGCACGGAGGCGATCTGCAAGGGGTGATGAATCATGTCGGTTATCTCGATTCTCTCGGCATCACAGCCGTATGGTTCACACCGGTTCTTGAGAACGACATGCCGGGCGGATCCTATCATGGATATGCCACTACGGACTATTACCGCATAGATCCCCGTCTGGGGAGCAATGCAGTGTATTCAGAGCTTGTTGACACGCTCCATTCGCGGGGGATAAAGACTGTGATGGATATGATCTTCAACCATTGCGGTTCGTCCCATCCCTGGCATGTCTCCCCTCCGGCGTCGGACTGGTTCAATTTTCAGGATGGTTTCCGGCAGACCAACTACAGGCTGTCTACCCTGACCGATCCGTACAGCTCCGATATAGACCGGAAGCTTACCACGGACGGCTGGTTTGTCCGCGAGATGCCTGATCTGAACCAACGCAATCCTCATCTGGCGCGTTATCTGGTGCAGAATTCGATATGGTGGATAGAGGAGGCGGGGATCGACGGAATACGCATGGACACGTATCCATACGCCGACCATGAGGCGATGAACCGTTGGATACGCGCCGTCCGTCAGGAATATCCGTCCTTCACCATTGTAGGGGAATGCTGGCTTCCGGATGCAGGAGCCGAATCTGTGTGGCAGCGCGGGGATGTGAAGCCGAATCCGCTCGGTATAAAGTCGGAACTGCCTGTGGTGATGGATTTCGGCATGGTGATAAAAAACCGCGATATGAAGCCTTTCAGAGAGCGGACAGACGCATGGAACGGACTCAATACGCTTTATGACCATCTCGCGCTCGATTTCCTTTATCCCGATCCGCTCAATGTACTCAGATTTCTTGACAACCACGACACGGAGCGTTTTGTCGTGAATCCCATCGATTCGATTTCCGCATGGAAACAGGCTATGGCTTTTCTTCTGACGGCTCCGGGCATACCCCAGATTTATTACGGAACGGAAATACTTATGTCGGGAACCAGGGAAGGTGGCGACGGAAACGTGCGCAAAGATATGCCCGGAGGATTCAGCGGAGATGTCAGCGACATTTTCAGCGGCAGGAATATCGATCCCTCCGTTCTTGAGGCAAGAGATTTCCTTTCCCGGATTGCCCGCTGGCGCCGTGGTTCGGAAGCTGTTGCCGTAGGGAAGATGAAGCATTTCCTTCCCGACAACGGGATATATGTCTACGAGCGCCGGAGCGGGAATGATCAGGTTATCGTAATACTGAACGGTAGGGACGAGCCAGTGGAGGCAGGTCTCGACAGATATTCGGAGATACTGCCTGCCGGCAAGGCGGGAAGATTCCATGATGTGGTCGGAAGAGGCGACATCAGCCTTGATCCGTCCGGCAGGATTTTCCTCGCGCCCCGCCAGACGATGATCCTGCAACGTATAAGCGAGTGATCTGTTAAGTAAGCTATAACGTAAAGAGATGAAATCATATAATGTCATTGCCATTGCCTCGATCGCCGCGTTTTCCATATTCGCGGCCGGATGCAAGCCTACTGAGGCAGGCTATAAAGCGGCCTACGATGCCGCAGTGGGTAAGCGGGAGGCTGTCAACGCCGACATAAAAGCCGAAGGCCACAAAGTGGTCAGTATGGACGCGCCGCGCCAGACGGTGAGTGCCGGAGTCCGTATCCGCGTGATCTCGGAATATCTGAGCGAGGCTTCACCGGATGCGCTGTCTGATGACGGAAGATTCCGGGTGGCGGCCGGACGATACAGAATGGCGGCCAATGCCCGTGCCCAGGTAGGGGATCTGAAGAGCAGCGGCTTCCGCAGGTCGAGGCTGATGAAAGATGGCAAAGATCAATGGTATGCCGTGGCCGGAGTCTATCCAACGCTCGAGGAGGCCGCCGCATGTGTGGATGAGCTTCAGCGCAAATTGCGGAATGAATCATTCGTGGGTCTCGACGGCGCTCCGCTCGTGATAGAGTCTCCACGGTAATTTTTGCGGTTATTTATGCCGTGATGCAAATTCTCAACATTTGTTGATGTCTGTTAGGAGGAAATTCACCATCTTTGCAAAAAAAATTGGAATATGGTACGACAATCGATTTTTCTTCTGATGGCGTCGCTGGCCATTGTATGCAACGCACGGCAACATGTCGGAGCGGACGGTAGTGGCAAGTTGCCCCCGGCCTTGTCGAGCTGTTACGGCACGGGATACGCCGGGAAAACTGGTGAGTTAAGATGTGTCGCGTCGCAATCGCGGCAGGGGGAGTCTGCACGGACCGGAGGCTACGTTCATGCAGTGTTGACCAAGGCCGGAACGCTTTCAGACGTGATAGGCGACAAAATCCTGGATATAGATTCTGTAACAGTCGAGGGCCCGGTCAACGAAGCCGATTTCACAACACTCTGGAAATCATCACTGGAAGGTCATCTGAAAGTGATAAATCTCTTGAAGGCTGAGGTTGAGAACGGCATTATCCCGGCCAAAGCGATGTTTCATCCCGATGAGCAGGTTGACTGGGATGCAGGGTTTGTGCGTGTACCCAGTCTTGAAAAACTGATTCTGCCGGAAGGAACGGTCGAGATAGGGGAATTCGCGTTCTCCTACGCCACTTTCCTGACCGATCTCGGACTTCCTTCTACAGTCAAGAAAATAGGGGACTCCGCTTTCAGCCATTGTGTCCGTCTGGCAACGGATCCGTTCGTATTGCCGGAGAGTCTTGAGGAGATCGGGGAACAGGCGTTCTATGAATGCAGGGGTCTCAAAGGGGAAGTGGTTCTCCCTCCCTCACTCAGAATCCTCGATTCCGGAGCGTTCTATATGTGCGGTGTGTCGAAAGCCGATCTGCCGCCGGCACTTGAGTATCTAAGCTGTTTTGTGTTTGCCGGGTGCAATCTGAAGGAGGCCAGTCTGCCTGATGACTGCTATCTTTGTCCGCATGGAAGCCAGTTCAGCGGCAATTGGCTCATGGAGAAGGCTCATATTCCGGACAATACCTCTTTCGTGCCGGATTTTATGTTCAATGATTGCATGTCATTGAGCGAAGTCAATATCCCTTCGCGGGCTGAAAGCATAGGGGATAATGCTTTCCACTACACGTCGATCAGCCAGCTTGAACTACCGGGTTCGTTGAAGACCATAGGCCACGACGCTTTTGGATCATGCCGAAAGCTCAGCGCCATCACGCTTCCGGCCTCGCTGACCAATATAGGAGACGGAGCTTTCGAAAGTTGCTCCGCTGTTGAAGCCATCTACAGCCATCCGTCTCTTCCTCCGGTGGCCGACGTATATGGAGATAGGCAGCCTGATCCTTTCAGATACATACCGCATGCCATTCCGGTCTATATCCCTAAAGGCTCAAAAGAATACTATTGTGTTGCCACCGGATGGGAACAGTTCTCAAACTTTGTGGAAACCGACAGATTCCCGTTCTCATCGGTTGAAAGCGTGATCGCCGGCTGTAAAGAAGACGGGGTCATATATGACATATCGGGACGCATTATCCAGACTCCCGTACCGGGTCAGATATACATACGCGGCGGAAAGAAAATGATCAGCAAACAATGAACAGATGTTTTCTCATACTGTTTTCTGTCTTGTTTGCATTCATGTCATGCGGTAGAGACGCCGGACTTCCGTACCCGTCCAGAGCATGACGGCCCGTGTGAAAACGAAGCAGCCCGATGGATTGTCCATCGGGCTGCTGTCTTGCTATATAAATGCTTTGCCTTATCAGAGCTGCGGACCAGCTGCTACAAGAGCCTTGCCGGCTTCGTTGTTCTCGAACTTCTTGAAGTTGCTGATGAACATTTCGGCGAGCTTCTTCGCTTTCTCTTCCCATTCGGAGGGATTGGCGTAAGTGTCGCGCGGGTCAAGGATCTTGGGATCGACTCCGGGAAGCTCCGTGGGGATCACGAAGTTGAAGATGGGCAGCACCTTTGTCGGAGCCTTGTCGATGTCTCCGTTGAGGATGTCGTCGATTATGCCGCGGGTGTCGCGGATCGAGATTCTCTTGCCGGTGCCGTTCCATCCGGTGTTGACCAGATATGCTTTCGCTCCGCTGATCTTCATCTTCTTGACGAGTTCCTCGGCGTATTTGGTGGGATGGAGCGAGAGGAATGCCTGACCGAAGCATGCTGAGAATGTCGGTGTGGGCTCGGTGATGCCACGTTCTGTGCCTGCGAGCTTGGCTGTGAATCCGGAAAGGAAGTAGTATTTTGCCTGCTCGTTGTCGAGGATCGAAACTGGGGGCAGCACGCCGAAAGCATCGGCGGAAAGGAATATCACCTTCTCGGCAGCCGGGCCTTTCGATACGGGCTTGACGATGTTCTTGATGTGATAGATAGGATATGACACGCGGGTGTTCTCGGTAACGCTCTTGTCGGCGAAGTCGGGTTTGCCGTCGGCTTCGACTGTAACGTTCTCCAGCAGCGCGTCGCGGGTGATTGCATTGTAGATGTCAGGCTCGCTGTCTTTGTCGAGGTTGATCACCTTTGCATAGCATCCGCCTTCATAGTTGAACACACCGTCGTCGTCCCATCCATGCTCGTCGTCGCCGATGAGGAGACGCTTGGGGTCGGTTGAGAGAGTGGTTTTGCCTGTGCCTGAGAGGCCGAAGAAGATGGCTGTGTTCTTCCCTTCCATGTCGGTGTTTGCAGAGCAGTGCATCGAAGCGATTCCGCGCAGGGGGTTGAAATAGTTCATCATCGAGAAGAGGCCTTTTTTCATCTCGCCGCCATACCAGGTGTTGATGATCACCTGCTCGCGTTCCTTGATGTTGAAAGCCACCACAGTCTCGGAGTGGAGACCGAGTTCCTTGTAGTTCTCGCATTTAGCCTTTGAGGCATTGAAAACCACGAAGTCGGGTGTGAAGTCTTCCAGTTCCTCTTTTGAGGGACGGATGAACATGTTCGTAACGAAGTGTGCCTGCCATGCCACTTCCATGATGAAGCGCACGCGGAGGCGTGTGGCCTCGTTGGCACCGCAGTAGCAATCCACCACGTAGAGGGTCTTGTCGCAAAGTTCCTTGACGGCTTTTTCGCGGAGATGATCCCATACTTCAGTTGTGATGGGCTTGTTGTCGTTCTTGTATTCGTCGGAAGTCCACCATACGGTGTTTTCAGTAACTTCGTCTTTTACAAGGTATTTATCCTTAGGAGAACGACCGGTGTACTCGCCTGTGAACACGTCGACCGCGCCGAGATCGGTCAGGATACCTTTCTCGTAGCCTTTGAGTTCGGGGTTGGTTTCGTCCTTGAATAGTTCGTCATAGGAAGGATTGTGGATGATCTTTTTGACATCCTTGATTCCATACTGGGCTAAATCTAATTTTGCCATAGTTGATAGAATGTATTTAATTGGGTTATTTATCTAAAATTAAGGTTCTTGACATATAGGAGCGTCTGCTGGGGCTTTCGCTCCGCAGCGCTGTCCTACACTTTTTTACCTCGATGTTACCTGTATAACAACGCCGTTGCGTTTTCGTACGCAAAATTACAAAAAAAAATCCAAATAATTGTAAACATCGGGCGGCCGCCGGGGCAATTTTGGACGTGGGGCCGACGTTTATATGCAGATGGAAAAAACTTTCTCCCGAACGGTTGGTGTTTCCATAGTGGTCCACCGCACTCCGCCGCATCAGCTTTCTGCGGCGATAGGCTGCATAGTGCGTTCCGGGCATGTGGCCAGGATCCATGTGGTGGACAATTCTCCTGACGATTCCCTGAGAGGGATGGTGGAGAGTTTTCCGGACCGTCGCGTAGTCTATGAACGTATGGATAACCTTGGGTTCGGTGCAGGCCATAATGTGGCTATGCGTCGCAGCCTTGCCGAAGGACTGGAGTTTCATCTTGTCATGAACGCCGATGTCTGCTGGGAAGGGGACGTGATAGGCGATATGGTTTCGTTCATGCGTCTAAGACCCGATGCGGGGATGTCGATGCCGAGGGTCCGGTATCCTGACGGGATGCTCCAGTATGCGTGCCGTATGCTGCCTACTCCCCTGGATCTGTTTGCCAAACGGTTTCTTCCCGCCGGGCTGTCCAGAAAAAGAATGCGCCGTTATCTATTGGCCGATGCCGACCACAGATGCGAGTTCAATCCTCCTTATCTGCTCGGAAGTTTTCTTTTTTTCCGTTGCGAGGCTTTAAGGGAGGCAGGTCTTTTCGATGAGCGTTTTTTCATGTATCCCGAGGATATCGATATCACAAGGAGGATACACGCTGTCCGTCCCACTCTGTTTTTTCCTGGCGCCGAGATTGTCCACCATCATGCGGCCGCCTCGCGCAGAAGCTGGAAGATGCTGCGTATCCATGCCGTCAACATGATCCGCTATTTCAACAAATGGGGTTGGTTTTCCGACCGTGAGCGCCGCGCCTTCAACCGCCGGTTGCTTGCGGAGCTTCCCCGCAGCGCCGATCCGGAGCCTGGACGGGGCTGAGATTGAACGAAATTCCTGATCAGGACGTTTTTCTGAAAACGCATAAAAACAAATTTTTACAATGGAGAATCTTTGGATAACTATAATCGGCTATTCAGCCGCAGTGTGCATGGTGTTGGGTTATCTTCCCCAGGCCATCTACACAATCCGCACCCGCGACACGGAAGGCATAGCGATGCCGACGTTTCTGCTGATGTTTCTCGGCAGTGTGTTTTTTGTAATCCAGGGTGGAATGCTCGGCAACTGGCCGCTCATGATCACAAACCTTATCACGGCAGCCTGTTCGGCTATTGTCTTCGGGATAAAGATCTACAACGATTATTTCCGCAAATCCTGAATTCTCTCTTACAAAAAAGTCGGGTCGCCTTCCCCTTTGAGGATGGCGACCCGCTTTATGATGTCGCTGTGCTGACCGGAGATCAGTCTACCTGAATGATGAGGTAGGGGGTGAGGCTCCAGAATTTGGCAGCGTTTGTGATCTTGATAGTTTTAGTCTTGTCGGAATTCTCTACAATCTGATATGAATCGGCCGGCATGTTGCTCCAGATCTTCACTTTCTTGGCAGTGGTCGGGATCGATGAGAGATTACGCTTGTCGGCTGTGGTGAAATAGGATGCGTTGAAGTTGCCTTTCAGAACTTTTGTAGCTCCGAGGAATTTCTTCTCGAGCAGTCCGTTTTTCTTGAGTTCCTTGTTGGTGCCGATTGCATAATATACTTTGTTGGCCTCGTTTTCAGCTGCGATAGTCTCCTGCTGTGCCTGTTCCTTGGCTGCTGTCTCGTTTTTCACCTCTTCCTCTTTCTGGGCTACGGTATTGTTGAGTTCGCCGATCTGTTTGTTGGCATTCTCGAGGTCGGTGGTGAGCTGTGCGATTTTCTCGTCCTGCTTGGCGATGTGGCTCTTGAGCTGTTCGATGGTTTTTGTGAGGACGGCGTTTTGCGAGCCGGAATTCTTCACTTTAGCCTCCATGTCGGCCAGCAGTTTTTTGTTGGCGTTCAGTCGGGCCTTGATAGCGGAAAGATTCCGCCTGATCTCCTCGCGTCTGTCGGCGTTGTCTCCCTGGTTCATATTGTAGAGGAGTCCCTCCTGCATGTTGATCGAGTCGAGTCCGGTGTAGATGTCGCCCATCAGAAGCATAAGTGAGTCATTGAAGTCGGAAGCCTCCTTATATTCCATAGTGAGGTCGGCGATCTTGGCTGAATCTTCGTCAAGTTTCTTGTCGTTGCCTGCGCATGATGCGAGGATCATTGCGGCGAGGCCGCAGAATAAAAAAGCTTTCTTCATAACCTTGGTTTTCTTGTTTGTTTAGTTTTGTTTATTCGTTTTCGTAGTCGTGGCTGCCGGACGGACGGGCTTTCGCTTTATTTCTGGAATCGCGGCCGGAGCCTTCGATGACTATAACAATTTCCCCTTTGGGATTGTTCACTTCAAAAAAATCAGCCAGCCTTCCGATTGAATCCCTGTGGATCGTCTCGTGTAGCTTAGAGATCTCCCGGCACACAGCCGCCGGCCTTTCGGGAGAGAAATATTCCGCGAGCTGGCGTAGTGTGCGCCCGAGTCTTTTGGGGGACTCGTAGATCACTACCGTGCGTTGCTCCTCTGCAAGTTCGGCGAGTCTTGTGGCCCGACCTTTTTTAGGAGGGAGGAATCCTTCGAAAACAAATCTGTCGGTCGGGAGTCCCGAGGCCACGAGCGCCGGTACGAAAGCCGTGGGGCCGGGCAGGCATTCCACCGTCAGACCCCGGCGTCTGCATTCCCTGGATATCATGAATCCCGGATCGGAGATTCCCGGTGTGCCCGCGTCGGAGATCAGGGCTATGTTCTCTCCGGCCTCGATGCGGTCGGCGATGTGTGATGTGGTCTCGTGTTCGTTGAATTTGTGATGGCTGCGCATCGGTGTCTCTATGCCGAAATGTTTTAGAAGCACGCCGGATGTGCGTGTGTCTTCGGCGAGAATAAGATCCGCTGTCTTCAGGGTTTCGATGGCCCTGAAAGTCATGTCGTCGAGATTCCCTACCGGAGTCGGGACAAGGGTCAGTTTGCCTGCCATTGCTGTCTATTTTTTGAAATAGCGTTCGAGGATGTTCATGAACTCCTTGACAACCTCATCTTCGGGATCCCATTCGAGGGTGTCGGTCAGATATTCCTCGGCTTCCGGCAAGGAGTCCATAGTCGCTATCATTCCGAGAGTGTCGTTGAATTCAGTCTCCGATCCTCCGAAAAGCTCCCGCTTGAAACGGAAACGGTCGTTGATGGAGAGCAAAGGTTTTTTTCGGGGGGATGGTTCGCCGGCCTGCGCGGAGTCTTCTCCACATCCGGACTGCGGTTCGTCTTCTTCAGTCTGGATTACCGGTTCGTCCGGAAGGGAATAGAAGAGATCGTCGTCGCTTTCATCGGCTGGTTCGGCCTTGTCTTGGTGGCTGCTTGCGCCTGAGGGAAAGATGGCGTTGATCTCGGCTATCTTTGATGATATGCGTTCGTCGAGCATCTTGTCTTCGTCCCTGTCCATGCTGAGACGGATCATCCCTTCAAGCTCGAACACAAGCCCGAGCAGGCGTTGGCGTTGTTTTTTGTCGGTCATGGTGTGTGTTATCTCGTTGGTAAGGAATGGTTATGGCTGCGGGAACACTGCGAGCAGCATTTTCTCTACGGCTCGTCTCACTTCGGATCGAGCCCCCCGCATGTTGTTGACCATTATCACGATCGAATGGGTCGGCGCGTAATTGTCGTCGAGTTTATATCCGGCATAGCATTGTATGCCAGACATGGAGCCAGTCTTCATGGCCACATACTCTTCGAGTTCAGTTCCGGCCAGAAGGTTTTTCAAAGTGCCCTCCCTTCCGGCAAGCGGGAAGAAAGATGCGTAATATGGGTCCGGACTCATTTCGGCGAGAAGATCCGACATGAATTCCGCAGTCATCCGGTTCGATCTTGAAAGCCCCGATCCGTCGGCTATCGCGACTCCTCCGAGGTCGGCTTTTTTACGGCGCCAGTAGTCGCGCTCTATGTCGATGGCTTTTTCCAGCGAGCTTTTCTCACCTTTGACTACGGGGATTGTCTGGAGCATCGCCTCGGCATAAAGATTGTCGCTGCGCATCATGCATGATCTCATGATCTCGTCGGCGGATGCGGATTTGTGCCTGTGGATCAGGAGATGTTTTTTTCCGGAAGTCTCGTTGTTGCCTAACTTTACCGAAGCGGAGGCCAATGCGTTTCCCAGCCTTGAGATGAATACCGAGGCAGGATTCTGAATAGCTGATTTGCCTGATGCGTTGTTTTGGAAATTGAAGGCGTGGCATCCTGTGCCGTAGGAATGCCGCAGGTCTCCCTGCGCCCACGACGGAGGGATTGCAGGCCCGGCAAACAGGGACTGGTCCACGATAATCCTGCCGGAAATGCTGTCTATCCCCTTTTTGCGGACAGCAGAGACGATGTCGGCCACAAAATCAGGGGTCAGCGGCAGTTTGGAGGAATTCAGTGTAGGATCTCCTGAAGCCTTGACGATTATGTTCCCGTCAAGAATATTGTCCCGTCCCACCTCGTTGTCGATGAAGACGTCCGTATTGTAGCGGAAGTCTTTCCCCGCGATTCTGAGCAGGGTGGCTGTTGTCAGCGCTTTCTGGATGGAGGCGGGGATGAGCGGAGTGCCAGGATTATAGGATCCGATTGTTACCCCTGATCTGAGATCGCGGATCATCACGGCCACGCGTGTGGAGTCAATGGCCCGGTTTCTGACAAACGCATCCACAGCCTCCTGGGGGGATGGCGGTTGCAGCGCCACAATTCCGTCGGCGGTCTGTTGCCCGGCAAATGCGTGCAAATGCGTGCAGACGGTTATGAACGCGATAATCAGGGGGATATATCGTATGATTCTTTTCATTTCGACAATATTGCGGCCGCATAAGACCGCGCAGAGCCACAAAGATACAACAAAATTCTGACATGAAACGAGGACTTGTCCGTTGATGATCTATAAAATTTTATGCCGATTGATGCGTGACGGGAAATAAATTGTTATATTTGCAGAGAAAGAGTGTTTTAAAAAGAAATCGTAAATAGCCTATGGGACAGGAATACATACGCGAGCCATATACGTTTGACCGGGTGGTGAGGATAATCTTTTCAGCCGTCGGTCTGGTTGTGGCTCTCTGGCTGCTTAACTATCTGAAGGGAGCGCTTCTGCCCTTCCTTGTGGCGTGTCTTATAGCGTATATGCTTGAGCCGGTGGTGAGATGGAACAAACGGTGGTTGCACACTCGTGGCAGATTCGTGCCCGTGGTCCTGACGCTTGTAGAGGCGTGCGTGGTGTTCGGCGGATTCCTGGCTCTGTTTGTGCCTTATCTGATATCGGAGACTTCCGAGATGGCCGATATGCTGCGCAAGTATGCCACATCGCAGATAGATATCCCATACATCAGCCGCAATATCCACCAGTTTATACGCGACAACGTGGATTTCAACACGATCACCCGCTATCTGTCGAAGGATGAATGGTCTTCGCTGGCCAAGGAGGCGCTTTCCTCGGGATGGTCGTTTCTCAGCTCGAGCGTCGCTTTCGTGTTCGGGGCTGTCAGCTGGCTGATAGTTGTGCTGTATGTGATATTCATCATGATAGATTACGAGCGTCTGATGCTCAGTTTCAGGCAGCTTGTGCCCCAGAGCCACCGGCATCGGGTGTTTCATATTTTTGATGACATAAAACATGCTATGAACCGCTATTTCCGGGGACAGTTTGTCATAGCTTTCCTTGTGGGGCTGATGTTCTCGGCCGGCTTCATGCTCATAGGATTGCCGATGGGTGTGATTCTCGGCCTGTTCATAGGGATGCTCAATATGGTGCCATATCTTCAGCTTATATCACTTCCGATCACGGCCGTATTGTGTATCGTGGGATCCGTAAGCGGCGGAGTGGATTTCTGGGTTCTGTTCTGGGAAAGCATGGCTGTCTATGTAGTGGTCCAGTGCATACAGGATCTTCTGCTCACACCTAAGATCATGGGTAAGGCGATGGGGCTTAATCCGGCCATAATCCTGCTGTCCCTGTCTGTGTGGGGCTGCCTGCTCGGCTTCATGGGTCTGATAGTGGCTCTGCCCCTGACCACTCTTCTGCTTTCATACTATGATCTTTACGTGATCCAGCGTGTGAGGCGCAAGCAGCTTCTCCGGCAGATGCGTGATCCCGTCCGGGAAAACTCCCGGGCCGGGGAGAATGAATGAACCTTGTTGTCTTGCAGGTGTTTAAATTAGAAAACACTGTAGAGATATGAAAAAACTGATAATAAGCCTGCTGATGCTGGTGGGCGTTGTGGCCGCCTGCCAGGCCAGGGATGAGTATTCGAGAGACGCCGGCGTTCTGCCACAGGCTGCACGCACAGTTATTGGTAAGAATTTCAAGTCCAAAGTAGGGATAGTCAAGATTGACAAGGATTTCGGCCGGGTTAGCGAATATGAGGTTACACTCGATGACGGAACGGAGATCACATTCGACCGTAACGGCAACTGGAAAGATGTGGAATGCAATTCCCGAAGATCGGTGCCCGACGGCTTCATCCTTCCAGCCATACGCAAGTATGTGGCCAAGAACTATAAGAATGTGAAGATTGTCGGAGTAGAGAAAGAACGCAATGGTTACGAGATCTCGCTTTCCAACGGGATAGACATGAAGTTCGATAAGCAGGGCGTTTTCCAGAAATTCGACTGAGATTGACACCGCAGACGATGCGGACAGACATATATGTGTGCCGGAAGTCCACCGAGGGTTTCCGGCATCATTGTTTCCGGGCCTGCATCTGATATTATCCGGCGGATCCGGGATTTGGCGAGATGGCCATTTTTTTGTAACTTTGCGTCTGGATTTTCCACAAAACATTTGTTTTGCGAAAAATCCAGACACTTTTAGAAGTTTCCTGAATTATGATAACTCCAGACCAGCTAAAAGAGGCGCAGCGCCGTACGGAGACACTGGGCCGCTATCTCGATATTGATTCAAAAAAAATAGAGGTTGAGGAAGAGGAACTGCGCACTCATGTGGCCGATTTCTGGGACGACCGTACCAAGGCTGAAGCCCAGATGAAAAAGATCAAAGAACTTCACTACTGGATTGACAGTTACAAGGCTCTCGAGAAGCAGACAGAGGAGCTGCAGCTCGCTTTCGACTTCATCAAGGAGGGGCTTGTTACCGAAGAGGAGATCGACAGTCAGTATGCCGCGCTCGAGGCTGACATCGAGAAACTTGAGTTGCGCAACATGCTGCGCCGCGAGGAAGACAAACTCGGCGTGGTGTTGAAGATCAACTCCGGCGCCGGCGGCACGGAGAGCCAGGACTGGGCGCAGATGCTGATGCGCCTTTATATGCGCTGGGCTGAGAGCCACGGTTACAAGACTTCTGTGGCACAGCTCCTTGAGGGAGACGATGCGGGTATCAAATCCGTTACTATCAATATCGAGGGAGATTATGCCTACGGCTATCTGAAGAGTGAGAACGGAGTCCACCGCCTTGTCAGGGTGAGTCCCTACAACGCTCAGGGCAAACGCATGACATCGTTTGCGTCTGTATTCGTAACTCCGCTTGTGGACGATACGATCGAGATTCATGTCGATCCGGCGGCTGTGAGCTGGGACACGTTCCGTTCGGGTGGTGCCGGAGGTCAGAACGTGAATAAGGTGGAATCCGGTGTGCGTCTGCGCTATCAGTTCAAGGATCCCTACACTGGCGAGGAGGAGGAGATTCTTATCGAGAACACCGAAACCCGCGACCAGCCTAAGAATAAGGAGAATGCCATGCGCCAGCTGAAGTCTATACTGTATGACAAGGAATTGCAGCACCGCATGGCCGAGCAGGCCAAGGTTGAGGCCGGCAAGAAAAAGATCGAGTGGGGAAGCCAGATCCGGAGCTACGTGTTTGACGACCGTCGTGTCAAGGATCACCGCACGAATCATCAGACGTCGGATGTGAACGGCGTGATGGATGGCGATATCGACGAATTTATCAAAGCCTATCTGATGGAATTCGCCGCTACGCTCGACTGACACTAATTCCATTGCGTTTATATATAGCGTAGGCTGCCGGTTAAGGCAGCCTACGTCTTTTTTTTGGCGCTGTGCAGTTTGTATGCAAGGTTCTAAAAAGAGAGACTGCCTGAACTCGTCAGGCAGTCCCGTGTATGAATCTGAGGATTGCTGTTGGCTTATCAGAAGTTGTAGCCGAGAGCGATTCCTACAGTGTTCTTGTGGAAATATTCCTTCTCGTCGTCGTCGAGATCCTTTACATGGAGCATGTTGGTCAGACCGAGCGATCCGGTAACGCCGAGGTAGAATTTCTGGTATGTGAAGCCTACGCCGATGTTCCAGTCTACATTGAAGCGGTTGAATTTTGTGCCGTCGTTGTCTTTGTAGAGAGAGTAGGCCTCGTGTGATTCAAGGGTTGTTCCGCCAACTTTGGCTTCAGCTGTAACATAGCTGTCGCAGTGGAAGCCAACCTCGAGCTGCGGGCCTGTGAAGATCGACACCTTGAAGTCGTCGGTGAAGTCGAAGTGGTAGCCGAGGTTCAGGGGAATACGGAGACCAGACTGGCGGATGCTGTTGTGTTTCAGATCGATGCCGTCGAGATCATCGAAATATCCTTTGTCATTCCATTTCCATGTATTGTAGAAGAAGCTCACGCCCGGCTCGAAGTAGAAGTTTGCCACGATGGGGAGGTTGTAGACAGCGCCCACGCTGAAGCCGCAGCCATTGTCCATGAGGTCCATTTTCTCTTTCGATGATTTGTACTTGTATGTTACGTCAGTCGGGCAAGTGATGTCGAGAGATGCGCGTACGCCCCAGAAAGGTTTGTTGTCGGGATTGTTCACGATACGCTGAGCGCTTGCGCCGGTCACTGCGAATGCAGCAAGAGCAAGACCGAGGATCATTTTTTTCATAGTCAATCTGTTTTTAAAGTTGTTGTTTGTTGTTATTATTAGTTCAGATTCTATCTAATTATTATATCCGTGGCCGGATTGCTTGTCCGGCTCGGAGCAGGAAAATCTGTTCCTGCGTCGGCAAAATTACTAAAAAAAAAACTTAAACTGCAAAATAAAATGTGAATTAATTAAAAATACTTAAAAATTTGCGGCGGATTTTCTCCGCATCCCTTTTCAATTTCTGCGTCGGCGGGCGGCGCGTCGTCTGCGGAGTTCGAGCCTCATCGAGGCGTAGAGGGCTCTGAGACGCTGCAGCGACAGCAGGATCGGGGATGGCGCGGTCGACGGTGCTTCGGAAAGCGGATCGATCGGGGTAGGCATCTCGGCCGCGTCGCCAAACTGCGAGGGATACAGCACGATGAGGTTCTGGCGTTTGAAGTATTTGCCGAGGAACGGCGGCAGCTGGGCCAGGTCGGTCGACCATGAGATGGATGTGCGGCGTGCCCCGACCACGATCATGAGGTCGTCTTCCACGATCAGATTCGAGAAGATCAGGAAATCGTCCCAGGTGCGCAGTTCTTCGTAGTGGTGCCGGATGTTGTATCCCTCGGCTGTGATAAGTCCTTGAATATAGGGGATGGTAGCCGGATCGGCAAGGAAGTTGACTTTTGCTCCGATCTGTGAGGCGAGATTGCCGAGGCGTCCCACCCATTCGCGGAATCCGGTCTCATATTCCGCCTTCGGGGGAACTATTACCATGAGCGACCTCACGGTATTGACCGGGATGAAGCATCTTGACATGATCACCATACGGTTGGTCGCTCCGAGCAGGGAGTCGATCAGCGAACCGTAAAATGTGTCTACTATGTTAGATTTCCTGTGCAGGCCTATTACGATGTCGGTGGCCTCGCGTTCGATCGCCACGTTGATGATTCCCGACACGATGTTGATGTCGTAGCGTTCCACGTCGTTTACGGCTATGTCGGCGGCTACGGCTGCCTTCACCGCCTCGCTGAGCGCGGCTTTTCCGACAGCCCTTGTCGACTGTTCGTCGTCGTTTCTGACGAAGAGAGCCGTAACCGGTGTTCTGTTCGATGGATGGCGCATGAGCATGGCGAGCTTCATGATTCCCTCAGCCGTGATCGGGTTGGCCACGGCCACGAGCTGGCGTGCGGCGCGCACCGACCCCGGAGCTTCTGATTTCATCTCCTCCTCGGTGATGTGCATGCGTCTCCGGCGGGCGGCCTGTTCGGTTACGATGGAGGCCACGGCGCAGCATACGAGGATCATTAGCACAGCCCCGTTCATCAGATCCTCGCTTATCAGGCCGTTGCTGAACCCCACCATCACGGCCGCGATCGTGGCGGCCGCCTTGCCTGAGGTGAGACCGAACATTATCCTGCGTCCGTCGGGACTGAGCCCGAAAAACTTCTGGGCGATAAATGCGGCTATCCATTTGCACGACAATGCTGTTGCCGACATGATCGCGGCTGTCCGCACCACACCCCATCCGCTGACAACTACGTGGACGTTGATCAGCATGCCGACCCCGATCAGGAAATAGGGTATGAATATGGCGTTGCCCACAAACTCTATGCGTCCCATCAGCGCTGACCGCGACGGGATGAAGCGGTTGAGGACAAGCCCGGCATAGAAGGCGCCGAGTATGGCCTCCAGTCCTATGAGCTGGGCCAGGAGCGAGGCAGTGAAGACCATCGCCAGAATGTAGATGAATTGAGTTACCGGATCGGCCACTTTCCGGAAAAACCAGCGTGTGAGCCATGGGAAAAACAGACCGACGGCTGTGGCGTATATGGCTGTCAGCAGAAGAAGCGTGGCAATGTCGGACCAAAGGAAGCCACCTTTGGTCTTGACGGCTATGACTTCGGCCAGAACCACAAGGGCGAGAAGCACAGCCACGATCGTGGCGCTGACAGCGATCACGGCCGGACGCGAATTCTGAAGCCCGAAACGGTTGATGATCGGGTAGGAGATAAGCGTGTGGGAGGCAAACATCGATGCGATGAGCGCGGCCGGGAGCCAGCCGGTCCCGAAGGCCCAGACGGAGCAAAGAATACCGGCGACCATCGGTATTGAGAATGTCAGCAGACCGAAAATCAGCCCATTGCGTGCGTTCTTCTTAAAGTTGAACATGTCGATCTCCACAGCCGCGAGAAACATCAGATACAGGATTCCTACCTGCCCGAAGATCTCGAAACTGGCGTCGCGCGCCAGAAGATTCAGTCCGTATGGGCCGATCGCGATTCCCGAGATTATCATGCCTACGATGTTGGGGATCTTCAGTGCGCTGAAGATGATCGGTGCCAGAAGGATGATCACCAGCACGAGTAGGAAAATCGCCACAGGCTGCTGGAGGGGGAATGCGATGACGGATGCTGCGATAGCTGAGAGTGTCATGATTTATAGGGGTATATGGTGCCTTGGGTCAGGCCTGCGGCCCGGCGTCGAATATGCCGAGTGAAAGATAAGTCTTCTCAAGGTCGAGCAGATATTGCTTGGCCAGAAGCCCGCCGGCGTAGCCTGTCAGCTTGCCGCGGCTTCCGATCACTCTGTGGCAGGGGATGATAAGGGACAATGCGTTGGCAGCGACCGCATTGCTCACGGCGCGCAGATCCGCGTCGCGTGCGGCCATTGCTGTCAGTCCGGAATATGATTCTGTCGATCCGTATGGAATTCCGGTTATGAAGTCCCACACTTTCTTTTGGAACTCCGTGCCGACGTGCATGATTTCCAGGTCGAACGACTTGCGTTTCCCGTCGAAGTATTCGTCGAGCTGCCGTTTGGTTTCGGTGATGATGTCGGTCTCGCCCGGATAATATCTGGCCGACAGGCCGCGCTGTATCCGGTTGTCGACGGTGCGGCGGTGGGCCGACTTCAGCCAGTCGCATAAGCACAGGCGTCCGTCGATGGAGCCGATGATCAATTCGCCGCAAGGTGCCTGATAAGTGTTTGTGATTATGAACCGGTTGATTTTCATCTGGAGTGATCTGTATGGTGAGGGAAATGTTTTCGGACTATGGAAGCGGCGAGAGTTCTCCCGTAAGGGAGTCGATGATATATCCTCTGACCGTTATGTCCGGAGCCATAAGCGGGTGGTTTCTGATCAGATCCACGGTCTCGGCCACGGCATCGGCTGTGTTGTCAAACCCGTGAAGCCAGCTGTCGAGGTCTATTCCGCAATGGCGCATGAGCGATATATGCTCGTCGCTGACGCCGCGCTTTCTCATTAGATCCAGCATTCCGGAAGCATCCATCCCCTGGACTCCGCATCCGGTGTGGCCTATGACCATGATCTCGGTAACGCCGAGTTCGAATACGGCCACAATGAGCGATCTCATCGTGGAGTCGAAAGGGTTTGTGATCGTTCCGCCGGCATTCTTGATGATTTTCACATCGCCGTTGCGCAGCCCGAGAGCCGCCGGCATAAGCTCGACAAGGCGCGTGTCCATGCATGTTACGATGGCTATCCTTTTGTCGGGATATTTCGATGTGGCGAATCGCTCGTATCCGCCGGAAGCCACAAACTGTCTGTTGAATTCAAGAATCTCGTCTATCAATGCAGGAAAGATTTAGAGCTTGTTTAAAAATAAATGTTAATATCCCGGTCGAAAAGCCTGAGGGAGATTTTGTCTTGAGGCGATGGAGCATAGCGGGCTATGTGACTGAGCCGAAAGACAAAAGATGCCCGGGATTTTCGATGGATGGCAACTTTTTACAAACTATCAGAGCCTGGTCAAATGTGAGAATTCCTTTATACCGGTGTCTCTTCGGCTAAATTCCTGTTATTTGTCAGTCATGATGCCCGCATCACTCCTTCCTCATAACGAGAAATTTATCTCAAAGATATACCGCCGGGATTTTCACATTTATTATTAAACAAGCTCTTATGTGATAAAATCAGAAAAAGACATCGAGTTTCCTTCAGTCGCGTATGATTGGCAAGGGTAAACTCGATGTCTTAAGCTTGTGTGGGGGTCAACAAAAATTGAGCGGCAAACGGGACTCGAACCCGCGACCCTCAGCTTGGGAAGCTGATGCTCTACCAACTGAGCTACTGCCGCGTCTTTGCATCCGGACAGGCATCGGGCTTCCGTAGCCGGCGCCGCCGTCGCTTTGAACGCTGCAAATTTACAACTTTTTTTTCATACGCGAAAAGAATAAGGACTTTTTTTGTCTGTTCAGGAGAAATCCTGCGTGCCGGTGTGTTGTTTTCTATATATAAGTATATATGTAATATGGGAAAAATTATATTGCTCCGCCACGGAGAAAGCCAATGGAATCTTGAAAACCGTTTCACCGGATGGACCGACGTTGATCTGAGCGACCGGGGCCGCATGGAGGCTGCCGAGGCAGGAAGGAAGATCGCGGCCGCCGGACTCGAGCCGGCCTATTTTTTCACTTCCTATCTCCGCCGGGCTATCCATACGCTTCAGATCGCTGCCGCAGAGATGGACCGCGACTGGGTGCCCGTGGTGAAAGACTGGCATCTGAACGAGCGCCATTACGGTGCGCTACAGGGATTGAACAAAGCCGACACGGCGGCCAGATATGGCGACGAACAGGTGCATATATGGCGCCGGAGCTACGATGTGGAGCCGCCCGCGTTGGAAAAGAACGACAGTCGCAATCCAGCCAATGAGGCACGGTATGCTACGCTGACAGACGATGAGCTGCCGCTGACAGAGTCGCTGAAAACCACTATAGAACGCGTGCGCCCCTGCTGGGAGGAGCTGATAGCCCCGGCGGTCAGGCTCTACGGCACGGTGCTTGTGGCAGCCCACGGCAATTCGTTGCGCGCGCTGGCCATGATGCTGCTCCATCTCAGTCCGGAGGAGGTGATGAAACTCGAGATTCCTACCGGTTCCCCGTGGCTGATGGAGACCGACGCGCATCTCAATGTCGTGAAAAATTATTACCTTTGATCTCCGGTTGGCCGCGCATTCACTCCGATTGCGTGGGATTCCGGCTCTAAAATTCCACAAATGAACAGATTAGTCGAAACAATCGACACCCAGGCCAGCAAGTACGGCCGCCGGGAAGCCTACAGATTCTGTTGGCGAAAAGATGGAGAGTGGCTTTCCACAAGCTGGGAAGATTTCCGCTCTCAGGTAGACACTGCGGCCCGCGCCCTCGCTTTCCTCGGTCTCGTGGAGAAAGACGCGATAGCGATATGCAGTCCGAACACTCCCCAGATTCTGATAACGGAACTCGGTGCGTTCAACAACAGGCTCGTGTCGATCCCGATCTATTCGGGTAGCTCTCAGGAGCAGTTCGACTTCATCGTCTCCAACGGCGAGGCCAGAGTGATATTCGTCGGCGACAGACACCAGTATCCTCTCGCTTACAGCTATTGGAAACGCAATCCCGGAAAAATAGCGAGGATAGTGATATTCAAGAATTCCGGACTTGATCTTGAGCCGGACGATTCGGTCAGCATCGGATGGGACGATTTCGTGCGTTCCGGCATCGAGGCTCCCGATGAGTTCCGCCGGCTTGTGGAAGCCCGGCGCGGGCGCGGTCTCCCCGAAGACCCGGCCACCCTGATCTACACCTCCGGCACCACAGGCGAGCCTAAGGGTGTGGTTATCACCCATGCCAATTACGACGCAGCCATGAGGATGCATCTCGACGAACTGACCACGGTGAGCGACAACGATCTCTCGATGGCATTCCTGCCGATGTCGCATATTCTCGAGAAGGCATGGTCTTTTTTCTGCCTCACGAAGGGGATCCGCATCGCTGTCAATTATGACCCCCGGATGATTCAGGAGACGATCCACGACGTGCAGCCTACCGTGATGTGCTGCGTGCCGAGATTCTGGGAGAAAGTCTACGCCGCCGTCCGGGAGAAGATAGCCGCGATGGGGCGGATGCAGCGTCTGGCCGTCAGGCGCGCGTTGCACGTGGGAAAGCGCCGTAATCTCGGCTATGTGCGTCTTGGACGCCGGGCGCCTCGTTTGCTCGAGATGGAATATCAGTTCTGGGAGAAAAGGATCTTCTCCAGGCTCAAGCAGGCGATAGGGATTCCGCACCCGAACATGTTTCCCACGGCCGGGGCGCCTCTGAGCGACCGTATATGCGAGTTCATGCGTTCGGTCGGTATCAATGTCAAGATCGGCTACGGTCTGAGCGAGACCACCGCTACCGTGAGCTGTTTTCCGGAGACAGACTACACGATCGGGACCGTGGGCCGTCCGCTTCACGGCATCGAGGTCAGTATCTCCGGCGAAGGGGAGATCCTTGTGAAGGCTCCCACGGTTACGCCGGGCTATTACCGCAATCCGGAGGCAAACGCCGAGGCTTTCACATCCGACGGATTTTTCCGCACCGGGGACGCGGGCTATCTCACAGCCGACGGATCGATAGTGCTGACCGAGCGCGTGAAGGATCTTTTCAAGACTTCAAACGGGAAATACATAGCGCCTCAGGCTCTTGAAAGCCGTCTGGCGGAGAACAAATATATCGACGAGGCCGCGGTCATCGGCGATCAGCGCAAGTTTGTAACCGCCCTTGTGGTTCCCAACATCCCGAAGCTCCGCGAATGGGCGCGCCACGAGGGGATCGGCACAGCAGACACCGAGGAGCTGCTTTCGGATCCGCGCACCAACCGCTTTGTGATGAAGCAGATCGACGGAGTGCAGCGCGACATGGCCGAATATGAGAAGATCAAGCGCGTGGCGTTGCTCCCGAATCACTTCTCGGTGATGAACGGCGAGGTAACGAACACGATGAAAGTGCGCCGTTCGGTGGTGGCGAAACGCTATGCCCGCGAGATAGAGTCGCTCTACGCTGACGCATGACAAAAAAAACTCACCCCGGGAGGACCGGGGTGAGCGCAGTGAAAATATATGTAGGGTTGCATCAGTGAATAAGAACTTTCTCCTTTTTGCCATTCCGGCAGATCACGTAGATTCCGGCCTGGGGTGAATTCCACCCGCTTCTTTCGCCTTCGTAAATCTTCGTGCCGTTTACGTTGAAAACGGTTACACTTCCCTCTGTATCCTCGCTGACGGCTGACTCCACACCTACGGAAGGATCTGTTTTCATCGGTTCGATGAAAAATTCTTTCCAATAGGGCGCGGCCTTGTAAGCCTCCACAGATCCTTCCGGAACATAGACCGTGGCAGTGCGCGGCACATTCTCGAAAGTTGTGCCGGAGGAAATTGTCGGGGGAACTGGGTTCGGACTGTAGATTGATGACAGTGAAGTGCAGTTCTCAAACATACCATAACGTATCTCGTTCATGTTCTTGGAAAGAACAACTGTTTTAAGATAGCTGCAATCACTAAATACTAATATACCTGTGCCTGACTCTGTTACTGTATTTGGAATTATGCAGCTTTCAAGTCCAGAATTGGCGAATGCTCCTAAGACAAGCAATATAATATTTTCAGATAGATTTATGTTTCGTATTTTTTGTGCATCCATAAAACGCGTACGACTCTATCCTTGTTACTGTTGACGGAATGTCTACGTTGTCCAGCGCAGCCGGCACTGCGAGCAAACTTTTATATTTCTTGTCATATAAGACTCCGTCTAATACGGAAAGATTGGTATTTGTGTCATCTATGATAAATTCTGTCAATGAGCTACATCCTAAAAAACGGTTACTGGAAATTTTTAATTTGTTTGGTAGTTTTAGCTTTTGAATGTATTTGCAATTTTGGAATGCATAAAATTCCAATTGCTCAAGTGTTTCCGGGAGGTTGACAGAGGAGGCATCGCGGGGTACGCAGAGCGCTGTTGTCATATCTTTGGTGTAAAGTATGCCATCAACCACCTTGTATTCGGGGCTTTCACAGTCTATCGAGGATAGCTTGGGAGTATTGCTGAATATAAACGGGTCAATTTTTTGTATGGAAGACGGGAAGAATATACTTTTACAGATATATAGTTTGTCGTCGTAATTAATGGCTGATTTAACCTTGTCTACGGTATAGGTTTTTGAATCGATTGTGATGCTTGGTTTTATTACAACATTCTCGACATTGGCGCCGATCATGGATGCTGTGTTGTCGGTGGTATCCGGACGGTAGAATACACCGTCGATCTCCACATCTCCTATCGCTGCGTGACATGGGATGGCGGTAAGTAGTGAGGCCAATGCGAGCAACATGCCTCGTAACAGGGTTTTTAGTTGTAAAGATTGCTTCATATTGTTAATTAGTTGGTTGAAATTCGAATGATGGATGCGGCATTGCAGCGACGTCGCGAAAATATGAAAGCGGCATGGCGTCTGGCTGCCATGCCGCTTGGTGTAAGTCGATTTATGTGGAGAAAAGAGGGATCGTTGTCTCTTGACCTTGCGCGAATCATGCAGCTTTCCGCCGGCGCCGGAATCATATATAGTCCGGACGTGGTGGAATGTCGTAGATTCTGCAAGACGGGACGCAGATTATGTTGTTTCAGGGCTTGGAGGCAAGCCTTGGGGGGAGAAGAGCCGTCCCATCACTTTCAGTCCGCTCCCGGACCGAATTGCCAGTGGTGATGTAATCTCCCCTCAGCCCGCAGGGGCTGATTGCGGTGCAAAATTACACCAAGAAAACTGTTCTGCCAAATCCCGATAGTTAAAAATTATAAAACTTTTCCGTCAGGAGTCTCAGATAGTTTCTACAGGGAAATCATCAACAGAAATCATTACAAACTTTTTATGTGTAATTTGCGTTGAAATTTTGAAAAGTGCAAATTATTCATTACCTTTGCATCCACAAAGGGTAGTTTCCCCTTGAAAGAAATACTTCGCTTGCGCGAGCAACGATTTTATGGATCGGCAGTAGCCGGTTGGAAAGAGCAGTCGAAAGGCCGCTCTTTTTTCGTTAATGTGGTATCACTTTCTGACCGAGTAATACACCATTATCGGAAAATATGTTGTGTTTTATCGCGTCATACGATCGATTAGGCCTTTCCGGATGAAGAAAATGAGTGGTAATGGGATATGCTATCAAATCGGCTATCTGCAAACCAATTATATTATCTCTTTTTAAATTGAAGCCAAAGCCTCCGATACGTGAACGCAGACGCTCGGCTGTCACCCATTTAGTCCCTCTGTTACGAAGGCCATTATAATAGTTCAACAACTTGCTGTCCTCTTTCTTGCCTCTGCGCTCTACCACTATTGATATTTCAGCATTTGTTTCCCTATTGTCAACACAAAAAATACTTCTCTCAATTAGATATGATAGTGAAAGCCCATATACATCATCCACCTCTCCCCGGACACAGAATTTGTTGAGTTGTTCTTTGAAGATAGTACAACTTACGATAATGTAGGCATCATGTTGGCTAAGGATGCGTTCAATACCTTCAAAAAATTTTACCCTCAAACCTTCGTCTTTCAAGCATAAGAATACGCCTCTCCATTTGCGGATGTCCACAGAGTGTATGACAATGTCGGTTCTACCGAATATTTCATTCTTTAAATCCTCAAATGCCTTGTTCAAAGCATTGAGATTCTTGCGTGAAACCAATATGCCGCACAAGGTAAATATAGGGAATGTGAGGTCATATTTGTCCAAGTTATGGTCGCCACATTCATCTATGAAGAGATAATATTTTGTTTTCGCTTGTTTTGCCATTGCCATTAAGATAAGATGAAAAGTTGTTTCAAAAATATATAATGCATACGGTTTTGCTAAAGTAAATTATGTATCGGCAATGAGTGCGGATGTTTTCATTGGCGGCGCCGTTCGATGAATCTCTTGCGCTCCTTCGGATCGGCTATCTCATTGTTTTCCCCCTCTTTGCGTATGAACACGCGTCCGTCTTTGAATGGCACAGTGCCGGGGAAAGGATTCACCACCACACGGCATATCCATGCTTCGCCGATCGGTTCGTATTCGATGCGCAGATAGTCGGGGAAAAGCGACAGGCCGTCTACAGTAACCCCGATGAGACGTCTGAGATTGCTCTGGAGAAGGAGATTGTATTTGTCCTGGATCTCGCGGATGTCGTATTTTTCCGCTCCGTGGCTCAGATAGCGGAAGTCCGGGCCGATCCCTTTCGGGTAGCCGCCGTTGTCCACTCCAAGATAGAGTGTGCCTCCTTCGGCGTTGAGGAAAGCGGCTATGGTGCGGACTATCACCTCTCCCTGACGCTTTTCGTCGGGACGCATGCCGTTGTCGGCCGGATAGACGAGCGATGTCTTGAATTCGTGATAGAGATCCTCGCTCACTGTGAGACGGTTGTTGTCGAGGCTGGGTTCGGGCAGACTCAGCAGGGAGAATATCTCTTTTTTGATTCCGGCCCGGATTGAGGCCACACCAAGCCCTTCGAGCAGATTGTGGGCTGTGGCGAGTGCGAGCAGCCTGGAAAGCATCTCGTCGCCGGCCACGGCCGCGCGGTCGACGGTCTTGTCGAGAAACGCCTGGTTGTCGAGTCCGGCGAGAATGCCGACTATCTTCATTTTCGAGGCCATGTCATGGTTGATGATCTTGGAGGCACGGCATTCCTCTATGAGTCCGCAAGTCTGCTCGAAATCTATGCGTCCATCTTTTGCGAAAAGCGAGATCTTTTCCTGAAGGCGCATCTTCAATCCGACGGAATGGGATCTGATCCTGTCGCCTGCCGCCTCGCTCAGGATTCTTGCAGCGGCGAGATCCGTATAGCAGCCCACCAGATCCGAGCGTCGGATCTGGGCGCATTGCTCCACGAGCAGGGCTATGTCGGCCAGCGCGTCGGAGGATATGTAGGAGGCTTCATCAAGCGACAATGAGTCGGAATCCATCTCCTCGTCGGCGGATTCCGCCGGACCGGCTGTGCGCAGAGCCATGTTTTTCAGAAGGTCATGGAGGCATCCGCGGTCGAAGTCGCGATAGTCCATCTCCTCGGCTTCCTCCTCGTCGGCATGGCGCACGAAGCGGGCGTTGACATAGAGCAGTCCCGCGTCGGCAAGATGATTGACGTTGTAGATCTTCACGAAGACCGTATCGTTGAGTTCAAGCGGCTCGCCTCCCTTGTCGATAAGTAGGCCGTAGCCATATTCCGAAGTGCCTTTGTATTGTTTCCCTCTGACGTCGGTGATCTTTGCGAGTACTTCGGTCTCTCCGTCTAGATCCTCGCGCGCGTCTGAGGCATTGATCCCGCGCACTTTGCGTGCCATCGACAGGGTAGGGCGTCCGTCGGGGAGGATGCCTGTAACCTCGGCCTCGAACACGAGCGGTTTGCCGTCGTCGTGGAAAATGGCCTTGTGGGAGCTGATCCCCACAGGATAGGGGACAATCTCGCGCAGCGGCATAAGTCCGGTGGTGTTGTTCTCGTCGGCGAGAATGCGGCATTCGAAATCGTAGCGGTTGTCGGGACTGATTCCGGTAACGATTATCTCAGCCGTGGAGCCGACCTCCGGAGTCTGCTGCCGGTGGCGCCGTTGCTTGACGGGATCATTGTCCAGGCAGCTTGCGATCTCATTCCAGAGCAGATGGTGGTGGGTGAGATTGGTGTCGGTTTCGTCGGCCCGCTGCAGAAGCCTGTTGGGATGCCTGAGAAGAAACTGGATCTCTCCGCCTATCTTGCGGCGGAACACTGGCTTCACCATCGTGTCGATCCATGCCGGGGCGATGGTCAGCCGTTTGTCTGAGATGAACACTCTTACATTTTCCCCTTCGAAGATGGCTGTGCCGGAAGCTGCCGGAACCGGTCCCATGGCGAGGAGATGGTGGCAGACGCGGTTTATCTCCGAGAGGTCGTCCCAGTCGAATTCAAGCGGAGTGTCGTTAAGTCCGGAGAAGGTACGGAGAGCCATAGTGGCTGCCCGGCCGTCGGCGCTGTCGGTGATCAGCGCGCTTATCACGTAGAGAAGTCCGCGGTGGCGGTCATAGAGTGTGAACTCTTCGCCGGCGCTCAGAAGAAGCTCGATGGCTATCGCCTCGGCAAGTTCGCGGAGCGAAGCCCTGTCGGCCGGATTGAGCTGGCCGCGCTGGTTCTCGATGTAGGACCGCAGCATCTCGATGAACGACTCTCCGAAAAGGTCAATGAATTTTTTGTTTGACCGTCTTGTCTTGATCACCTCGAATATCTCCCCTATGTGGGAATGGGAATAGCGTGGGGCTATGCTCAGAATCCCCATCATGACGCTCATCCGCTCCACCGGCCTGTAGATCCAGCCCGATTCCCTCATGGTCTGGAGCGTATGTTCGATCATCTCCTCAGCGTTGCCTCCGGCCACGAGTTCGGCCGCTTCGGAAAAGCTTTCGAGCTGTCTCATGACAGAAATCAGCCGTTCGCGGTTCTTGTATCCGCGTCCTGAACGCGCCGGGAACGATGATATGAATTTGTCGCTCTCCATTACGCATCTGACCACTTCCGAGAACCGCCTGATCCATATCTTCCGCCGGGGTGCTGCGCTGATCCATTGCGGCATGTAGCGCATCAGGGATTCCGCCCCGATGGCACACCATTCCGATTCCCCCGCTTTGATGGCCTCCGCTGTCTCCGACATTGCGGTGCTTCGGAGAATACGGTCCATCACGCGCATCCATTTGCTGCCGCGCAGATATTCGAGCGAGGCGACGTCGGAGGGGGTGAAGAATTTGTGCTGCCGGATATTGTTGGAGCTGATATATTCGAGTTGCAGTCCGGCGGATGTGATTCCCGTTACACGGCACAGTATCTTGTCGTAGCGGTTCACTCTGGCCTGGGGCAGCACGATGCGGTTGTGGGTGAGTCCGCTTGCCTCGTCCCTGAGGGTCATGGCGGTGGGATTCGGCCTGAATACCTTGAATTCATATATCTCCCCGACACGGTAGACAATGTCGAGTACGCTTGCGAGCGACTGCTCGAACCGGTCGTTCTCCTTATAGATGCAGACCAGCTGTTCAGGTATTGAATTGATCTGGAAATCGAACGGTGGAATCTTGTAGGTCGTGCCGTCTTTTTCCCCGATAATGAAATATAGTCTTCCTGTTTCTTTTGACGCAGTAAATTCTTTGGAATTAAACGTGTATTCTTTCCCTATTTCGTAGTTCATGATGTGGTCAGGTTAGATAGGAATGCCTCTGATGAAAAACCGTGCATCCTCAGGCAATCCGGAGGCACGGGAGTAATAAAAAATAATTAGATATGTTATCTGAGCCGGTCGACGAGGTCGCCGTAGCCTTCGGCCTCCATCCGGTCGACAGGCACAAACCTCAGCGCGGCGCTGTTGATGCAATAGCGCAGGCCGCCGGTCTCGGCAGGCCCGTCGGGAAACACGTGTCCGAGATGTATGTCGCCGGCGGCCGATCTCACTTCGGTGCGTGTCATCCCGTGGGAGTAGTCGGTGCGGGTGCTGACAGCCTCCCGGTCCACCGGCCGGGAGAATGCGGGCCATCCGCATCCGGAATCAAACTTGTCGGAGGATAGAAACAAAGGCTGCCCCGTTGCTATGTCGACATAGATTCCCGGTTTGAACTCACGGTCGTATTCATTAAGAAAAGGCCGCTCGGTGGCTCCGTCCACCGCCACGGCGTATTGGAGTTCCGACAGAGTCTTTCTCAAAGTCGTGTCGTCGGGACGCGGATATCTGTTGCGGAGCAATGTGGCCGTGTCGCGTGCATTGCGGGCAATCTTCATTATATCGGGAGATATGTGGCAGTAACCGCCCGGATTCTTGTCGAGATAATCCTGATGATAGTCTTCGGCCGGATAGAAATTTTGGAGCGGCCCGATCTCTATGGCCAGCGGCTCGCGGTATGACCGGGATAGTTCGCGGACCGAGTTCCGGATAAAAGGCAGGTCGGATTCGTCGGTGTAATATATTCCGGTCCGGTATTGGGAGCCGATGTCGTTTCCCTGACGGTCTTCTGCCGTGGGGTCGATTGTCCGGTAATAAAGGTCGAGTAGAAATGGGAGCGAGACGGAGTCCGGGTCGTATATCACTCGGACGGTCTCGGCGGCGTCGGTTGTGCCCGAGCATACCTGACTATAGGTAGGGGAGGGAGTGTTGCTGTTGGCATATCCGGCCTGTGTGGACACGACTCCGTCTACGAGCGAGAAGAAATGCTGGGTGCCCCAGAAGCATCCTCCGGCAAGATATATTTCCTTTTGATTCATATCAGTGGTCGTTTGGATCGGAGGTTGGACGCAGGCTGTCAGAGTAACTGACAGGATGGTTACCAACGCGAAGGTTAATTTATCAGACAGTCTTGTGTGCATGTGGAGATCTATGGTGTTCAATCTACCAACATCTCCAGGCTGGTTAAAGTTTCCGGCGATGGATCCGGCTTCCTGTTATCTTTGTCAGAACGATAGCCTTCCTTTGAACTGCATCAGCTTGCGGAGCATCTCGGCGCTTCCTTCGCGGTAGACATTTTTGTATGACCTCACGAAGTCGATGTCGGACGCGTTAAGCCTGTACCATCCGCGCAATCCCTGGATCTCGCGTTTGGCGAAACGTTTCATCACGTCGTATTCGGCCAATGATCTGTCGGCCACCTCGACACAGATTTCGACCGGAGCTTCCGGCCTGAACCGGGATGACTTGATTTTGAATCCTCTTTCGGTCCTGACCACGGACAGGAATCCGTGGGCCTGCTCACGCATATATTCTTTTTTCGCTATCTCGAATTCTCTGTCGAAGAGTGCCATAGCCTCGTCGGGCTGCCGGTCATTGTAGTTCACACCGTGCGTCTGACACAGACGCCTCATAAGTTCATGGAAGCATCGGAGTGTGGCCAATGTGTCGGACGATGCGAAGTGGGCGTGTGCTTCGTCGAATGTTATTCCGAGTTCGTTGCAGCATGACAGAAGGTTGGGCACGGCGTAAAGATCCACGCCGTCTTCCCGCCCTTTGACGAGCCAGTACAGTTCCCTCACTTCAATCGGACGGATATTCAGCAACCCGGCGACACCCTCCTTCTCGAGCATCTTTATGTCGTTGTCTATCGCGTAGCCTATTATGAAGCGGGCCTTGTCGAAGATCGGCTGGACTTCGGGGAGCATCGATCCGAATGTCGGTTTGTCGGCCACCATCTCCGGTGTGATCTTGAGTTTGTCGGGTGGCGCTGTCCATTTAAGCTGTCTGGAGGGACGGAACAGTCGGTGGTATATCTCCCGCCCCGATATAGAAAAGACAGACAATTCTATTATCGAGACATTGTTCACAAACTCTGTGTCGAGGCAGATATATTCAGTGTCGGTCAATTTCGGTCGTGTTTTTTGTTATGATTGTATGGTGTTGAGATTTAGTGTACTACTATTTTCTTTCCGTTTGCGACATATATTCCCGCCGGCAAGCGGACGATCTGTTCTTTTGTCAGACCGCGTCCGGCAAGTATGCCGGTGACGGTGTAGACGTCGGTGGCAGACAGCTCATCGGTTATCCCGGTCTCCACGCCCGATGTGTCGCCTATGGACAGCTTGCCGCATTCCCCGTGGAGAGCCGGCAAGGTGAATGATGAACCAACCGGGTTCAGTTCCACCGGAGAGCCTTCACCTATTGTATATATTATTTTTGGCATTTCGGATGTAGTGGATGTGAAATTTACGCTGAGTTGCTCTTCGGGATTGACGAAATACGGTCTGTAAATGCTTGATGTGGCCGGATCGATGTCGAGGCCGCTGTCGATCCTCACTCCGGCTCCCACGGTGATTGTCCAGCTCCCCATCTTCAGAAGATCCCATCCGGGAGTGCGTTTGTATATGTTGGCCGCTCCGTTGTCTACGGTGAGTTCCACAGTCTGCGCGGCACCTGGAGCGAATGCCTCGGCGGACATGAATGCAGGCTCGGATCCGCGCACGTCGATGCGTTGCAGTGCGCTGGCAAGATAGAACTGGCCGGTGTTGATCCCGACATTGCCGGGGATGGAGATGGATGTGATGCCGGAAGCGAAAGTGAAGAGGTCGGGAGCGAGAGACGTAACAGTGTGGACGCCTACGTTTGCCGGGATCGAGACATCTCCTTCGGGCATGAAGTTGTCGACAGATGTTATCTCGGCGCCGGAAGGGGAGAGTTCGTAGGTTATGGCGTTGTCGGAATCGGCGTATGGACCGGAATAGATCCTGACAGGGAACTTGCGGCTTATCTCGGTTTCCTGTTTCCCGTTGTTTTGTGAAAGCACAAGTTGCCAGAGATAGTCGCCCGGTTTGACATCGGCTATGGATCCGTAGTTGAACCGGCGGGTAGTTGTACCGCTCGTGAAATAAGCGGCTTTGTATGATTTTTTCATCACAACCGCCCCGGTGGAGGCATTGATGAGTCTTATCTGAATGTATGCGTTGGTGGCCTCTGCGTCGGAAACATAACCGTTTCTGGATATTTCTACAGTAACCGGCGACGTGTTGTTGGCGAATGATGGCGATACCGAACCTATCGAAAGACCCGTCGGATCGCTGAATTGTCCGGGCTCCGTTACATGGATGGTGAAATCACCGCCAGGCAGGATCCTGCGGCCTGAGTCTGTGAATTCCACAATATTGATACGGACATCTCCGCTTTGAGGAATCGCTGTCTGGAGATTGAGCTGATCCGAATATCCAGCGGGAAGCACGATCCCGGATGAACAGAGCAGCTTGGGTTGTTCGTCGGTCCCGTTTTCCTGTGATGAATAGATCCCTATTTTCTTGCGCAGGCAGTCGGTTTCCCCGACATTTGAAAGTGTCAGATTTATCTTCTGAGTGATTTCAGCCTGTATGTCTTCAGCAGGCCATTCCACTTTGTTGACTATGATGTCGGATTTGTCGGGGATTTCTTCCTCTCCGGCGGAGACGAGGACTCCGTTTGAGATTGTGGCAGTGGCATATTGCGATAGTCCGTAGGCTCCGTTTACCACTTGCCAGGGTTCTTGCGAACCGATGCCGCGGTAGAGCAGCTGCACCTTGTAATTGCCGTCTGGCGCTTCAGGCACTTCGGTTGTGAACCCCGTATAGCCGTAGTTTGATTTAAGCTCGGCGTTGTAGTTCTTGGAATACCAGTATTTTCCGGGATTGTCAGCAGCTTCCCAGCGTGCGCATATAGCTATTTTTTCGGTGTATGCCAGATAGTTGTATGCTCCGGATTGTTTTCCATCGGCATCGTTGAACCGGATCAGCAGGTTGGCGACGCCTTTTTCAGTGGCCACATGGCCGATATATCCTCCTGTTGCCACGAGAAGCACCTGCCGTTCGCAAGGAATGCCGGTGTTGGGGATAACATGAGTGAAAACTTGCTGCCGGTTATTGTATCCTCCTTCGTACGACCCGATTCCACCGGCCGCGGGGTCGAGGCAGTAAAGACGGAAATAGCCATCCTGTGAGCCTCCCCATCCCCAGTTGAAGTGGAAGAAGCCGTTTCCTTGGTAACCGTCGCATACGAATGCATGGCCTCCGTTTTCGGACGCTCCGCTGTAATAGACGGGACGTCCTGAAGCCAGCTCATTATAAACGAGGCTGTCCCACTGCAGCGTTGTGTATGCCTCACGACGGTGCATCCGCAGCGAGGGGTCGTAATCGAAATAATCCATCAGAGCAAGTCCCACCATCGCCGATTGGGCGCCGCTGGCTTCTGATGAGTATTTCATGTTGACAGACTTTCCGCAGTCGAGCATCAGCCGTGCGACGGCGTTGGCCTCCGTCACGCTGTATTTATCCGCGGTGTAGACGTCGAGCATGTTGTCCCAGTCATATTTTGTTCCTTCGAAACTGTAGTCTTCGAAGCTGCCTTTCCCTTTTGGAGGCCAGTTGTGGAATTTCATTACCTGTGCCATTGCCGTGGCCACGCATCCGGTTACTGATCTTTTTCCTGTTACGGAGTCGTTCGGACAGAGATCATTGAAAGGTGTGTCCTGATTCCATTTTGTCTGGATCAGTGGTTTCACAAGTTTGTGCTGCGGCACTTTTGCCTTTACGGCGGCTTTCCCCGATTTGTTCAGGACGGAGATATCACGCCTGTATGTGGATAGCCACCACCGCATGTTGTCGGGGATATCATGCGGATTGAATTCCCCGGATTCGCTGTATCCGAGTATCCCATCCACTCGGTCGTCGGCCGCCACTATTGTATATCCTCCCTGGTCAGGAGCATTGAAGATGTAGAAACATGGCTGGCCTGCTGCCTCTTCCGTATATGCAAGTGTCAGGTCGGCTGCTGTGCGGCTGCCGGCTATGTTTGCTTTGCCGCTTCTTCTGAAAGCGGCGGCTGCCTCGGCTGCCTCGGCGGGGGAGATCACTGCGGCATGAGCCGTTGGGGATATGGCCGACAGCCCGATTATTATCGAAAGGATGCTTTTTGTTTTCAAAATTGAAGGATAAATAAAGTGTGGGTTGGCAAGTCTTGTCTGACTCAGTTGATTTCTGCAAAATTACGAAAAATATACTTAAGAATGGCCAAACTTGTTGATAAAATGATGATTGTTGTGCCATTACATGCTGTCGTTTCCGGTTTTCATTGTCCACGACGCTATGAACCTTGCCTTTATTCGGTTGTTTTAAATGGTAAAAAATGAACCGCTATGAAAACTACATTCCTTAGTAAGTTAGCTGTGGCAGCTTCTGTGTCTGCCGCAGCCATCGCGTCAGCTCCCGGTGCGGATGCGTGTACCCGCGTGGTGTATTCCGGGCTTGACTCGCTCTATGTGATAGGGCGTTCGCTCGACTGGAAGACCCCGATCCCGACGAATCTGTATGTCTATCCGCGTGGCGTCGAGAAACAAAGTTCCGACAAGCCGGGGGCGATCAGGTGGACTTCGCGTTACGGCGCTGTCTATGCAGTAGGTTATGATGGCGGTATAACCGAGGGTATGAACGAGAAAGGACTGTGCATCAACGGTCTTTTCTGCAAAGGTACGGTCTATTCAAATCCGGCCAACGATGGCAAGCCGCCCATGTCGATGGCTATGTTCGTCGGATGGCTTCTCGACATGAATGCCACCACCGATGAGGTGGTCGCCGTCTTGCGCAGGCATGATTTCAATATCGGAGGAGCCACATTCGACGGAGGCACCGTCTCGGCGCTCCATTGGGGTATCACCGATGCATCCGGGAAGTCGGCGCTTCTTGAGTTTGACAACGGTGAGATCAGGATCTACGAGGGGGACATAAGCGCGATGACCAATGATCCGCAATGGCCTGCCATGAGCGCCATAATAGCTTACTGGGACAAGATCGGAGGCAAGAACATGCTTCCCGGCACGGTCAGCAGCCCGGACCGCTGTGTGCGTGCCCACTACTTTATCAATCATGTTGAGAAAACGCCCGACGGGCCTCTTGGAGTCTCGATCACACGCAGTGTGATGGCCGGTAGTTCAGTTCCTTACACATATATGATCGAGGGCGAGCCTAATCTCTCCTCCACACAATGGAGATCTTATGCCGATCTCAGAGACCGCCGCTACTATTTCGATATTGTAACCAATCCCGGGATATTCTATGTGGATCTGACCAAGGTCGATCTGAGGGAGGGCAAGCCGATATGGAAGCTTGACACGTCGAAAAGCGACGGTTATGTGGGCGATTGCACCCACAGGTTGGTGCGCACCGCCGGGTTCAGTCCGATGTACTGACCGATTATGCCAATTGAGACTATAGTCCGCATTGCCTTATTCAGGCTCTGCGGATTTTTTTTCTGGTGCTGCAAGAGGGATGGTGTAGATCGCGGAGAAAGTGAATGCCACCGGCGCGTTGGTCCCATATCCGGGTATGAACCAGGGCCAGGAGTTTGATCCCGGCGATGTGTGCATTTTAAAATGGAACCGCCCGGTCCATCCGAGCGAGAAGTTGCCCGCTATCCTGACTCTGACACCCGCCAGAACCTCGCCGTAGAAAGCGGATGCGCGCTGTCCTGTTATCGAGAAATTCTGGGACTGATCCCAGTAGGAGGAGTTGATGGTAATGTCCCGTATGTCGTATGAAAAGCTTGAAAATCCGGCGCGTAGCCCGAGAAAAACCTGATAGTCGGGGTTGGACTTGTAGAGAAAATTATAGTCAAGCCCTATCTTGGCATAGAACGAAGGTTTGCTTTTATAGGTGAAATTCCCCGTCTCGGGTTTGCTGTCGGCAAATCCGACTCCGGCCTCGACCGTAGGGAAGAACCAGTTGTGGAGCGACAGATTGGCCCATGCGTCGAAACTTGCATGTTTCTGTCCTGCTATGAGCATCACCGCATCGAAAAAGTTGACTCCGACGCTAACCGAATTGAGAAGGGGGAAAACCGGTCCTGAATTTGGCTTCGCCACTGTGTCTTCGTCGAGCAGGAACTCCACCGGTTCCTTAAGCGGGTTGCCGTGTTTGTCGTAATAATGCAGACGTGGCTTCTCCGGTTTCCGGTCATCGGTCTCGACAGGAGTTACTTTCCGTTGCGCAGCGGCTGCGAGCGGAATCAATGCGGCGAATATCAGTAGCAGGCGTCTCATTGTCGGTTCAGTGTATGAGTGCGTTTGAGGATTCGTCGATGCGGAAATACATCAGTATGTTGACTTTGTTCTCGTTAGTGATCTTCCGTCCCGGACAGCTTACCGAGTCCAGGAAATGGTTTGTGTGTTCGATGCGGATGTCGTCGTAATAGTAGACCGCTCCGCATGCCGAACTGACAAACTGCGGGTCTATCGTGTATCTGAAAGTAACGGTGTCGCGGATTCCGATTTCAGATATGGCCTGTTGCAGATACTGGATCACGTATGTGGTTTCCCCTGTGTCTATCCGGAAAGGGAGGTGGCATTGTCCGACGGAGGCAGCCGAGTCGACGAGGATGCTGTCGCCCGGGGCGCCTATGCCGTAGATCGAGATCGAATCGAGACTGACAGGCTGCGGTTCGGGCAGGGAAGAATAGAACTCTGCCAGAGGGAGCGAATTCTTGTTGTCATCGCATTCGTCGGAGGCGCAGGAACTGAGAGTCAGGACAAATGCCGGAAGAAAGATCAGGGTCAGTAGGGTCCGTGCCATCAGAATTCTTCGGCTATCAGATAATTGTTGCGTTCGGGGCTGTTGCGGGTGATCAGTTCGCCGATGAATCCGGTCAGGAAAAATTGCAGCCCCATGATCATGCATGCTAGAGAGAGGTAGAAATAGACCGACTTGGTGGCGTAGAAATGATATGTCTCGGAGCAGATGCTCACACATTTCAGTGTCAGCACTATGATGACTGCCAGAAACCCGACTATGAACATAAGCGAGCCGAGCAGCCCGAAAAGATGCATCGGCTTGATGCCGAATTTAGTCTGGAACCATAACGTCCCCAGATCGAGATAGCCGTTGATGAACCGGTCCAGGCCGAATTTTGTCGATCCGTATTTGCGGGCCTGGTGATGCACCACTTTCTCTCCGATCCGCGTGTAGCCCGCGTTTTTAGCAAGATAGGGGATGTAACGGTGCATATCGCCGTAGACCTCTATATGTTTCACCACTTCATTCCGGTAGGCTTTCAGGCCGCAGTTGAAGTCGTGTAGATTGCGGATTCCGCTCACTTTGCGTGCCGTGGCGTTGAAAAGCTTGGTCGGTATGGTCTTCGACAGGGGATCGTAGCGCTTCTTTTTCCATCCCGACACAAGGTCGTAGCCTTCCGACGTTATCATGCGGTACAGCTCTGGAATCTCGTCAGGGCTGTCTTGCAGATCCGCGTCCATTGTGATCACCACATCTCCCTGAGCCTTTCGGAATCCGGTGTTCAGAGCCGGCGACTTGCCATAATTGCGGGAGAAAGAGACTCCGTGGATGGCAGGATCGTTTTTTGAGAGATTCTGGATCACTTCCCAGGAGTTGTCGGTCGATCCATCGTTGATGAACAGGATCTCGTAGGAGAAATTGTTCTGAGTCATCACGCGCTGGATCCATTGGGTCAGTTCCGGGAGCGATTCGGCTTCATTGAAGAGCGGGATTACAATTGAGATGTCCATATTGCTGTGTGGTGGTGTTTTTTCTTGTCGGAGAAGGGTGGTGTTTAATTTTGAGGAGAAGCGTCAGATGGTTTTGTCCCCTTTTTTGACAGACTGCGGAAACGGGCTGCGACAGCGGCCATAACTGATCCTCCGAAAGCGGCGAGCCAGCTCATTGCCGCTACAAGTTCCATCGGGGATGGAAGCAGTCTGCGGTCGATGGCGGTCCTTATTATCTCGGCTTGCCTTGAAAGGTCGGCCGAACCGGATTCGGAGGAAATGGTCTGTAGCGATTCGGCGGCGTTTCTGAAATAAGTCGCCACAAAAGCGGGATCGATGAAAATGAGATAAAGTGCGGATAGCAGCGCGCATATCAGCGTGGCGAAAATCGAGGTGTATATTCCGAAAAGCCACAAGGGGAAAAATCCCGAAAGATCCGGTCTTGACGCCGCGAGCTTACGCATAAGCCACGCCAGCACGAACGGAATGGATATCGCCGTCGGTAGGGTCAGGATCCCGATCTCGGGGAATCGGTTGATCAGAAGGATCGAAGCGGCGAATATGCAATAGACGGCGGCGAGTATAGGCCCGGCGTCGGCTGCATATCTGTAGACACTTCTCGAGCTGTCTGCTGAAAACGAGATTATATCCAAGTCTGCTGGGGTGTTAGGGATTGTCGGACTTGAATTCCATTCCCGCTTCCTCGAAAAGGCGTTTGTCGTCGGCTATGCGGTTGCTGACGGTGGTCAGCATGTCTCCCATCAACGCTCCGTTGACGCCGCCGCGGAGCATACGGAGCATTGCTTCGTGGGATAGCCGCAGCCGTCCTCCCGCGAACCGGATTGCCTGGGTCGGCAGGATGAAACGGAATATGGCTCCGGTGCGTATTATCTCGTCTTCGGAAATAAGCGGAGTGTCGGCCAGCGGAGTGCCGGGGATCGGATTCAGGATGTTGAGAGGCACCGACACCACATCGAGTTCTGCAAGTTCGTAGGCGAAATCGATACGTTGTTCCATCGTTTCCCCCATTCCGATAATCCCGCCCGAGCATACTTCGAGTCCGGCCTGACGCGCAGCCTTGATCGTGGCGCGTTTGTCGGCTGGAGAATGTGTGGAGCAGAGTTGCGGGAAAAATGCCGATGAAGTCTCCATGTTGCAATGATACCGACTCACCCCGGCTTCGGCAAGCATCTCCATCTCTTCCTGCCCGATCAGCCCCATGGAGGCGCATAGTTCAAGGCCGGTTTTGTCGGCAAGACTGCGGAACATGTCGCAGAACCGGCTGATGTCTTTGCGTGCCACGGATTTGCCGGATGTTACCAGCGACAGCCGTTTGATCCCGGCCTTTTCATTGGCTTCGGCAGCCCGCATCAGTTCCTCTTTGTCGACAAAATCATAGACCTCGCATCCGGTGTGGTGTCTCGAAGCCTGTGCGCACCATTTGCAATCCTCGGAGCATAGGCCGGAGCGGGCGTTGACGATCGAGCAGGAATCAAGTTCGTTTCCTGCGAAGTGTCGCCGGATTCTGTCGGCGGCGTCGCAAAGTTGGTCAAGATCGGGAAATCCGGCGAGAAAAGAGGCGTCGGCGCGGTCGGGCGTCTGGCCGCTTATCACGCTGTCTGCGATCCTGTTCAGACGTAGTATATCCTGTTCGGAAGCGGGGTTATGATGATTGCACATGCAGGAGACGGTTTTATAGGTAAAGACTCAGGGCTTATGGCGGAAGCCATAAGCCCTGAGCATTGAAAATCCGGAGGGTGAAAGATGGGTCTCGAACCCACGACCTACGGAACCACAATCCGTCGCTCTAACCAACTGAGCTACATTCACCATTTTGCCTTTCTCCGACCTACCTCCACTAAAGGCTTCGCAAGGAAGTCTGCCTCGGAAAAGCGATGCAAAGTTACGACGAAAATCTGATACCACCAAATTTTCTCTCAAAAAAATGAAAAATGAAACGAAAATCTCTGTGCTGCTGTTTTCTAAAACATTCTAAAAACATTTATTCAAATGTTAATTGCGAGTTAATCCCAAATACTTCTAAAATAATTTCACTAATTTTGCAGTCGCAGACCGAATTGCAGAAGCCCCGGTCCGGGGTAAAGCGAGGCGGGATGTTGTTTGACATAATAAGAAAGCGTTTATCCGCGCTGATTCTTGACGTTCAGAAATTCTCGCAAAATTTCAATCAATAGTCAGGGATTAGGCAACGATGGATGCCCGTGGATATGTAATATCACGCATCCGGCATAGTGTCTTGTGAAAGACACAGCCGGGTGGTACTGTTGCATATACAAGCGTGGGCTTCTGCGTTGCCGTCCGACTATTGATGGGCAATGCGAGAAGCCTCTGAACGTAGGACGGTAACAGGTACAGATTCCTACGCTTTTCTCGTATAAAAATTTAATGCCGACGAGGGGAAGACCGAGGCCTATTGCTATCATGAAGTTTATTCCCTCCTTACTGTTGGGTGGAACTGCTTTGCTCGCACCGGTTGCCGCGAGTTCGCAAGTAATTATCAATGAGCTGATGCAGAGCAATATTGACTGCATTATGGATGACTTGAATGAATTTCCGGATTCATGGGTGGAGCTTTATAATGCCGGTGCATCGAGTGTCGATCTGTCGGGCTATCGGCTTGGTATCAAGGCTGATGTCAAAGATGCTTATGTGTTGCCTCCGCGCAGGCTTGCTCCCGGAGAGTATATTGTCATATATTGCGACAAAGAGGGGACGGATATCCACACTCCGTTCCGTCTGGATTCCGGTAAGGGTGCGGCGGTGTATCTGTTCAAGGGTACGGCTGTAGCCGATAAGGTTGAAGGTCTCAAAAAGCAGCCGGCGCCCAATATCGCTTACGGACGTGTGACAGACGGCGCGGCCGATTGGGGCTATCAGTCAACGCCGACGCCGGGGAAAGCGAATTGCGGAAAGGTGTGTAAGGAGATGCTTGGCGAACCGGTGTTCTCACAGCCCGGCAGGGTAGGGGGCGGAAGTTTCAGCCTGTCGCTCTCGCTTCCCGCAGATGCTCCCGCCGGGACTCAGATACGTTACACTACCGATGGCACGGAGCCGGTGTCGACCTCGACACCCTATACTTCGCCGATATCGGTGTCAAAGACGACAAACATACGGGCCAAACTGTTCTGTGAAGGTTACCTGTCGCCGCGTTCTACAACGCAGAGTTATATTTTTCTCGGCCGGGAGATGACTATGCCCGTGGTGTCGATGGTTACTGCCGGCAAATATTTCTACGATAAGAGTGTGGGCATATATCATAGCGAAAACAACGGAGATTCTGCCCGCAATGACTGGCGTCGTCCGGTGAATGTGGAGATATTCTGGAAACAGGGCGAGGAGAGTGTCATAAATCAATTGTGCGAGACGCGGGTCAAAGGTGGCGGTTCACGCTGGTTGGATCTGAAATCGCTTGTGCTGTATGCCAACAAGCGATTCGGCACGAAACGATTCGAGTATGAGTTCTTTCCCGAGGATGCCGCCGGGCTGACCGACTGGAAGTCAATCGAATTGCGCAATGCGGGTAATGATTTTCACTATCTGTATTTCAGGGATGCGCTCATACAGCGCAATATGGGACGTAATGCCGACCTCGACTGGCAACCCTACCAGCCGGCAATATTCATGCTCAACGGTGAGTATAAAGGCATTCTCAACATACGCTCACGCACGAATGAGGATTATATCTATACTTTCTATGATGGAGAGGAAGATATAGACCTGATTGAGAGCTGGTGGGAGCTGAAGGAAGGCACGTGGGATAACTATAACGCTTTCAAGGAATTCTATTCAGGAACCGGACAGTCGTATGCCGAGTTTGAGAAGTGGATGGATACCGGCGAGTTTGCCAATCTTATGATCATGGAGCTTTATCACAACAATCTTGATTTTCCGGGCAATAATATCGTGATGTGGCGTCCGCGCACCGAAGGTGGGCGCTGGCGCTGGATTGCCAAGGATACGGACTGCGGACTCGGACTGTATGGTCTGTCGGCGCAGTATAAGATATTTAACTGGCTGCATGACAATGATTATGACAAGGATAATGCCTGGGCTAATAGACCTGAGCATACACTGCTTTTCCGCAGCCTGATGTCTACGCCGGAGTTTCGTGATATGTTTATTGACCGGTGTGCTGTGTATATGGGTGATTTTCTCAACGGCCGGGTTATTGGAAATGAGATCGATGTGATGTCGTCGGCCATTAAGTCGGAGTTAAACCATCATAGGAATCTTTTCAATCAAGAGTTTCCGGATTATGATGCCGAGGTGAACAATGCCAAGGCGTGGGCTAATGACCGCACGGAGTTCTTCTACCGGCATATAGCCGATTACTATGAGCTTGGTGCGCCTCAGCCGGTCGCCATAGATGCCAATCGTGCGGATGATGTGGAACTGACGGTCAACGGAGTGCCGTTGCGCGGGCGTTCGTTTGATGGTAAATGGTTTCAGGGCCGTACGCTTACGGTCGAGGGAAAGGACAATGAGGCCGGTGTGGCGGTCGATGCGTGGCAGGTGTCGGTAAGAAACGGTGATGGGGTTATCAGTCAGCGGTATTCTGGTCCGAAATTGTCAGTCACGGTGCCGCCGTGCGATTCGGTGTCGATCGAGTCGATTTCCTCCAGAAGTTCCGTCGATGGGATCGGTAGTGATACATCCGGGGGTATTGACTATTCCGCACCCGCTGATGTCTATGATATGTCGGGGCGGTGCGTGATGAGCGGTGTTGATGCCGCCAAGGCAACATCCGTCCTCCCTGCCGGCATTTATATAATGCGTCAAGGCAGCGTGGCTGTTAAAGTCGTGGTAAGGTAAGTGAACACATAAGAGCTTGTTTAAAAATAAATGTGAAAATCCCGGCCGAAAAGCCTGAGGGATATTAACATTTATTTTTAAACAAGCTCTAAGAATTGCGCGGGCTGTTTTCGAGGTCTTGCGGAGGCCGAATTGATTGATCCGGAATGCTATTTGTGGGATCAATGTTGCGCGGACGGATAAAATTCAGTAATTTTGTGGTCTCCGAGCGCAGGCATTCCCATGCCTGGGTCCGGGCCGACGGCGATGCAGCTTGCAGTCTATCATATTCTGGTGATCGCGGTTTGCGCTCTCGCGGCCATCCGCGGCTGGAAGCGCGGGCTGTCGGGGCAGGTTCCGTCGTTGCTCGGTCTTGCCTTCGGAGTGGTGTGCGCCCATGTCGGCGCCCATTGGGGGGAGCAGGCTGTGGCTGGATGGGATCTCGCTGATCCGTCAGACTGCCGGTTTTCCTACATGACGGGAAATGTGGCCCGCCCGTTGGTTTATGCCGTGGTCTATTGGTGTGTGTCATGGCTCACCGGAGTGGTAGGCCGGCTGCTGCGTCCGTTCGGCGTCGGGCTGCTCAATTCGTTGGCCGGGGTGGCATTCTGTGTCCTCGACTGGCTGATGTGGGTGTCGGTAGCCTTGAATCTACTTCTCGTGTTCAGTCCCGGCTGCGGGCTGGAGCGATGCGGCGACAACGGCGACGGCAACATAGTCTCGGAGGTGATGCTCCTTTCCCCGTCGCTGTTAGGCTGCGACGATGTGGAGGATCTCTGGCATGAATGCCGGCTGAGAGACGCGAGAAAAATATCGCTGTCAGGTGTGAAAAACCTCGGCGTGTTTTGTTTTTATGAGAGCGGTGGGACGTCCGGTCGCGACATTGCCCTCCCGCGTAAAGAGATTGGAATTAAAGAACACTTACGATATAACGATGTTAAGAGTTAAGAATTTGCGTGCCGAGATCGGCGGCAAAGAGATATTGAAGGGGATCAACCTTGAAGTGAAACCGGGAGAGGTGCATGCTATCATGGGGCCGAACGGCAGCGGAAAGTCGACATTGTCGATGGTGCTTGCCGGTAATCCGGCGTATACGGTAACCGGTGGCGAGGTGGAGTTCTACGGCAAGGATCTTCTGGCTATGGAGCCTGAGATCCGCAGCCACGAAGGGCTTTTCCTCGGGTTCCAGTATCCCGTGGAGATCCCCGGAGTCTCGATGATGAACTTCATGCGTGCCGCGGTCAACGCCAAACGGCAGTATTTCGGCGAGACACCGATGAGTGCGGCTGAGTTTCTGAAGCTGATGCGCGAGAAGAGAGCCATAGTGGAACTTGACAACAAGCTTGCCTCGCGTTCCGTCAACGAGGGTTTCTCCGGTGGCGAGAAGAAAAGAAACGAGATTTTCCAGATGGCTGTTCTCGAGCCCAGGCTCTCGATCCTCGACGAGACTGATTCCGGTCTTGACATCGACGCGCTAAGGATTGTGGCGGAGGGTGTCAACAAACTTAAGACCGAAAACAACGCCACGATCGTGATCACCCACTATCAGCGTCTGCTCGACTATATCAAGCCGGAGTTCATCCACATTCTCTACAAGGGGCGGATCGTAATGACCGGCGGTCCTGAACTCGCACTTGAGCTTGAGGAGCGTGGCTATGACTGGATCAAGGAACAGGTGGACGGAGACAAAGCAGACTGATCATGAACGCACTCCAGCAATATATCGACTTATACCGCGACCACGGCGAGCTTCTGCGCTCACGAAGCTGTCCGCTGCTCAACGCGCCCCGTGAGGAGGCTTTCTGCAAACTCCAGTCAATGTCGCTCCCCCGCAAAGGAAGCGAGAATTATGAGCATACCGGCCTTGAAGAGCTTCTCGCTCCCGACTATGCCCTCAATATAGCCCGTGTTCCGCTCGACGTCAATCCGCAGGCGACGTTCCGTTGCGACGTTCCGAATCTGTCGACGGCGTTGTTCATGCTTCTCAACGATCAGTGGGCGGAGACGGAAAACTCCCGCCGCCAGCTCCCCGAGGGTGTGATCGTGGAGAGTCTCGCACGGGCGGCCCAGTCAAGACCCGAACTCGTAGGGAAATATTACAATACGCTGGCCGACGGAGACAACCCTCTTGTGGCTTTGAACACGATGCTGGTCCAGGACGGCCTGTTCATATACGTGCCCAAAGGGGTCAGGCTTGAGAAGCCGCTCCAGCTTGTGGATATTCTTCAGTATGAGGTGCCGCTTCTGACAGCGAGGAGAATGCTGATTGTGGTGGACGACGACGCTGAGGCGAAACTTCTTGTGTGCGACCACACCCAGAATCCCGACGCCCGGCTTATGAGCCTTCAGACTGTGGAGATCATGACGGGACGCAACGCCCGCTTTGACTTCTATGATCTTGAGGAGTCGACCGAAATGACCACCCGCCTGTCGTCGCTCTATCTGCGGCAGGGAGCGGGAAGCAATGTCCTGATCGACGGAATCACGCTTTTCAACGGCACGACACGTAACGAATACTATTGCCGTCTCCCCGAACCGGATGCCGAACTCCATCTTTACGGCATGGGTATCGAGGACAGGTCGAGGCGGCTCGACACATATTCGCTGATCAGCCATGAGGCCGAGCGGTGCCACACCGACGAACTCTTCAAGTATGTGGTCGACGAGGCGTCCACCGGAGCCTTTTCAGGCCGGATCTATGTGGCGCCCGGCGCCCAGAAGACGGAGGCATATCAGGCCAACCGCAATATTGTCGGTTCGGAACAGGCGCGGATGTTTTCCAAGCCTCAGCTCGAGATTTATGCCGACGATGTGAAATGCTCCCATGGCAGTGCGATCGGTCAGCTTGACGCCGCGCAGGTATTCTACATGCGTACCCGCGGAGTGCCCGAGGCTACGGCCAGGATGCTTCTCAAGCAGGCGTTCATGGCGGATGTCATCGAGGGTGTAAGGCTTCCTGCGCTCAAGGACCGTCTGCGTCAGCTTGTGGAGATGCGTTTCTCCGGGGCTTCAGGAGCATGCTCGGCGTGCCATTCCGAATGCAGCCGCCAGGGGCTTGGGGATCATCCCGGCGGTGAGATCGGCTGAGATACATGAAAAGATACACACATACAATCATATATAGCTGATTACAGACTTTACCATGTCGTTTGATGTAAATGAAATAAGGAAAAGGTTTCCGATTCTTGATTCAAGGGTCGGAGACCGTCCGCTTATCTATCTCGACAACACCGCCACGTCGCAGACGCCGGATTCCGTGGTGGAATGCATATCGCGTCTCTACACGCACACCAAAGCCAATGTCCACCGGGGAGTGCATACTCTCTCGCAGCAGGCCACCGATCTGCAGGAGGCCACACGCCGCCGGGTGCGCGATTTCATCGGAGCCCGTTCCGAGGAGGAGATCATCTTCACCCGCGGCACCACGGAAGCCATAAATCTCGTCGCCGCATCCTACGGCGGCGCCTTTTTCAAGGATGGCGACGAGGTGATACTGACTGTGATGGAGCATCATGCCAACATCGTTCCCTGGCAGCTGCTCCAGTCCAGGCATGACATCAAGCTGCGTGTGGTGGGGATCGATGACAGCGGACGTCTCGACATGGATCAGTACCGGTCGATGTTCAACGACCGCACGGCGTTTGCATCCTTTGCCCACGTGAGCAATGTGCTTGGTACGGTGAATCCTGTCCGGGAGATGGTGGAGATCGCCCATAGCCACGGCGTGCCGGTTCTCATCGACGGGGCGCAGGCTTCCCCCCATATCAAGCTCGACATGCAGGAACTCGATGCCGATTTCTATGTGTTCTCCTCCCACAAGATGTATGGCCCGACCGGCGTAGGCATTCTCTACGGCAAACGGGATCTTCTGGAGAAGATGCCCCCCTGGCAGGGCGGCGGTGAGATGATCAGCCATGTGAGTTTTGAAAAGACCACTTTTGCCGATCTCCCGTTCAAATTCGAGGCCGGCACTCCCGATTTCATCGACATAGCGGCTTTCTCCAAGGCTCTCGATTTCATCGAGGAGACAGGGTTTGACAATATCCGGAGGCAGGAAGAGGATCTTCTGGAATTCACCACATCCGAAATGGAGAAGATCCCCGGGATGAGGATTTTCGGAACGGCTCCCAGCAAGTCGGCGGTAATCTCGTTTCTTGTCGGCGACATCCATCCTTACGATCTCGGATTCCTTCTCGACAAAATGGGGGTGGCGGTCCGCACAGGCCATCACTGCGCCCAGCCTCTGATGGATCATTTCGGAATTCCCGGCACCGTCAGGGCCTCTTTCGCTGTCTACAATACCCGCGCCGAGGCCGAGGCTTTCATAGCCGCTCTCAAGCGGGTGATCTCAATGTTCTGATAAAGCTTCTACAATGAACCGCAGAAATATCCCGACGGTTTCGCTTGTTGTTTCCACCTATAACCGTCCCGACGCTCTTGAGGCGTGTCTCGAAAGCGTCAGGAGGCAGCGTGTGCTGCCCGACGAGGTGATAGTGGCCGACGACGGTTCGGGTCCGGCGACGGCCCGTCTTGTGGAGCGGCTGGCGGCATCTTTCCCGGTCCCGCTTGTGCATGTGTGGCACGAAGACAAAGGTTTCCGTCTCGCCAAGATCCGCAACCGGGCCATGGCTAAGGCGAAAGGGGACTATATAGTCCAGACCGACGGCGACATCATAATGCATCCCGATTTTATAGCCGACCATAAACGGTTCGCCCGCCGTGGTTTTTATGTGAAAGGTGTTAGGGTTAAGCTCGGAGAGGATCTGAGCCGCTCGTTGTGTGCCTCTCCCGACAGAAATCCATCGCTTTTTTCGCGCGGTATCGAAGCCCGCCACAAGGGGCTGCGTTTCCTTCCTCTCGCCGCCTGGTTCGCACGCTATTTCAAGAAAGACAAAGCCTACGGCTTAGGCTGCAACATGGCTTTTTTCCGCGACGATCTGATCGCCGTCAACGGATATGACGAGGCGTTCGAGGGCTGGGGGCGCGAGGACGACGATATGGCCCACCGGCTGTTCCGGTCAGGCGTAAGGATGCGCGACGTCCGTTTCGCGGCTATATGCTATCATCTTTGGCACAAGGAGAATTCGCGGGCCGACATGGAGGCCAATGTCCGTCGTTGCCGCCAGCGCGACGAGGCTGGAATTGTCAGGTCCGAATCTGGAATCGACCGCTATCTTTGATGACACGCAGCGCGCCTTCCGGAATGAGTCCGCGCAGGTCACTTCCCTCGGTAAGTTTGCGGCGCAATGTGGTGGATGATATATCCGTAACCGGTGCGTCGGCAAGATAGACTATCTTTCCCAGCGATCCGTATTCATTTTCTATATCCGAGATCATCTCCCGGGTCAGATCCACTCCCGGTCTGGGATAGACGATCAGACCGAATCTCCGCAACAGTTTTTCCGGTTCTTTCCATCTGTTGAATGACAACAGGTTGTCCGCGCCTATCACGAGGCTGAAATCGTCGTCCGGAAAAGTCATGGAGAGAGCTTCGAGTGTCTGCAGGGTATATGATGGACGGGGAAGATCCATCTCGAATCCCGAGACTTCCACTCTGTCGGTTCCTTTCATGGCTTCTCTGGCCATCGACAGGCGTTCTTCGTCGGAAAACATCGGGGGGGCGCCGGTTTTCAGAGGATTGAGCGGGCTTACGAGCATCATCACTCTGTCGAGTCCGGCATTCTCAGCCACATATCGGGCCATTGCCGCGTGTCCGGCGTGTATCGGATCGAAAGAACCGCCGTAGACGCCGGTTTTCATGGACGGGCGATGAATCCTGTGATGGCGCGTTCGATCTCGGCCACAGCTTTGTTGAGACAATCGTTGACAACCGTCAGATCGAATTCCGGTGCGAAACTCATCTCAAATCCGGCCTTGTCAAGCCGCCGGCGGATTGTATGCTCGTCGTCTGTGCCTCGCCCGCGCAGGCGTTTCTCAAGAATCTCCATTCCCGGAGGGGCGAGAAAAATGGACAACGCGCGGTCGCCATACAGCTTCTTTACATTGACTCCACCTTTTACGTCGATGTCCATGATCAGATTCCGGCCGCTGTCGCAGACCCGTTCAATCTCCGACTTCAGAGTCCCGTAGTGAGTGCCGGCATAGACTTCCTCATATTCCACAAACTCGCCGCGTTCAATCCGGGCGGTGAATTCCTCTTCGGTTATGAAATAATAGTCCTTGCCGTCAGTCTCTCCGTTACGCGGTTTGCGGCTTGTAGCCGAGATCGAGAATCCGAGATTGAGCGCAGCGTTTTCCATCAGACGGTGGATCACGGTGGATTTTCCGGTGCCGGACGGAGCCGAGAGGATGATGATTTTCCCCTTCATAGTTATTGTGATTTTACAATACGTTGAGAACCTGTTCCTTTATCTGTTCAAGCTCATCCTTCATCTTCACCACGATCTTCTGCATGTCGGGATCGTTGGATTTGGATCCGAGAGTGTTGATCTCGCGTCCCATCTCCTGGGCTATGAATCCGAGCTGTTTCCCCTGTCCGGAATTGTCGGGGAGGCGCAGTGTGTCGATGAAATAGTTGAGGTGGGAGCGGAGGCGGGTTTTCTCTTCTGTTACGTCGAGTTTCTCGATGTAGAATATGAGTTCCTGTTCGAGACGTCCGCGGTCATATTCCACGCTGTCGAGTTTGGAGAGCTGCTCTTCGAGCCGCTGGCGGATCCGGGGCACCCGTGTCTGCTCGAAAGGATCCACCGATGTCAGCAGATTGGATATATTGTCTATCTTGCTCAGGAAGAAATCGAAAAGGCGGGCGCCCTCTTTGCGGCGGAATTCAATGAGAGCCGATGCAGCCTCGCGGCATGCGGTGCGGAAAGCCTCTTCGTCGGATTCATCCACCATCTTCAGCTCCGTTTTCAGCGCGTCGGGGAGCCGGAGCAAAGTGGCATACCAGTCGGTAGGCTCCGGAATTGAGAGGCGGCTGGCCAGTTTCTCGATCTGTCCCTTGTATTGTTCGAGAACATCGGCGTTGATCACAGCCGACGCTTCAGGCACAATGCTCTCGACCATTACGTTAAGTTCAACTTTGCCTCGCTGGAAAGCAGCAGCAAGCTCCGCACGCATTGTAACCTCAAGCTCGCGGAAATAAGATGGAGTCCGCATTGAAAGATCAAGCTGCTTACTGTTGAGCGATTTGATTTCAACCGTAATTTTCTTCGACTTGGAGGTCGCTATGCCTCTGCCGAAACCTGTCATAGATTGTATCATGGTGGCGTTTAGATAGATATGTAAAAATGGCGGGAGGGAGCGATGGCCGGGCGCAAAATTACAAAAAAAATCTGAATTACGTGTGATTTGGGTTTCTCAACTTTTTTGGCTAATTTTGTGTTTTAGCAATAGACGGGGGATGCTACGCCCCCGTCGGACTAATGTGATCGTAACCCGGAAAATTTATATCAAAACAGGAGTCTATGGACAATACTGAATTATTGAAGATGGTCGAGGCCAAGGCACAGAAATGGCTCGATCCAAAATATGACGAACAGACCCGGATTGAAGTGAAAGCGATGCTCGATGCCGGCGACAAGACGCCGCTCATAGAGGCATTTTATAAAGACCTTGAATTCGGCACAGGCGGATTGCGCGGCATAATGGGTGCCGGCACAAACCGCATGAACATATATACTGTAGGAGCCGCCACCCAGGGGCTCGCAAACTATCTCAACGACTGCTTCCGCGAGCTGCCTCAGGTGAGCGTTGTGGTGGGATTCGACGTGCGCCATAATTCCCGCAAATTCGCCCAGCTTGCCGCCGACATATTCTCGGCCAACGGGATCAAGGTCTATCTTTTCGACGACGGTTGCCCGACTCCGGAGGTTTCATACGCCATACGCAAGCTCGGATGCCAGAGCGGAGTGATGATCACCGCCAGCCACAATCCCAGGGAATATAACGGCTACAAGGCTTACTGGAGCGACGGCGCCCAGATGATCGCTCCCCACGATGTCAAGACTATCGAATATGTCAACGCCATAACATCCGTCGATCAGGTGAAATTCACCGGCGACAAGAAGCTTGTCGAGACCATCGGTCCCGACATGGACAAGGCTTTCCTCGAGGATGTGCATTCCCTCTCGCTCTCTCCTGAGAGCGACCGCCGCCATTCCGACATGAAGATCGTCTACACTCCGCTCCACGGCGTAGGGACAAGGCTCATGTACCGATCGCTTGAGAAATGGGGATTCAATGAGGTGATCCATGTCCCCGAGCAGGATATTCACAATGGCGATTTCCCGACTGTGGCCTCTCCCAATCCGGAGAATCACGAGGCTCTCGAGATGGCCATTGCCAAGGCTCGCACCGTCGGTGCGCAGATTGTGCTTGCGGCGGATCCTGATGCCGACCGCATCGCCCTCGCTGTCCGCGACAAGAAAGGGGAATACCAGCTTGTCAACGGCAACCAGCTCGTGATGATGCTGCTCAATTATATCATTACCCGCAATGCCGAACTCGGACGCATCAAGGGTGATGAATATTGTGTGAAGACAATCGTTACGACAGAGACCATCAAGCGCATCGCCGATGCCAACAATGTGAAATGTTTCGACTGCTACACAGGCTTCAAGTGGATTGCAAACGTGATGCGCGACATGGAGGGCAAGGGACGCTACATCGGTGGCGGAGAGGAGAGCTACGGCTTCCTCGCCGAGTCTTTTGTCCGGGACAAGGATTCCATCTCGGCCAACTCACTTATGGCTGAAATGGCCGCATGGGCTGCCGACAAGGGCATGAATCTCTATGAGCTGCTGATCGACATCTATGCGAAATATGGTTTCTCGCGCGAACGCGGCGTAAGCGTGGTTCGTCCCGGAAAGAGCGGAGCCGACGAGATTGTGGCCATGATGAAGAATTTCCGTGAGAATCCTCCGCGTGAACTCGGTGGCTCGCCCGTTGTGGAGATCAAGGACTATTCCGATCTGAACTGCCGCAACCTGAAGACAGGTGAAATCGAGAAGATGAATTTCCCGACCACGAGCAACGTTCTCCAGTTCTTTACCGAAGCGGGCGACAAAGTGTCGATCCGGCCTTCAGGCACTGAACCGAAGATCAAGTTCTATGTGGAGGTCCGCGAGGATATGCCCTCTAAAGATAAATACGAGGAGACTGTGGAGATCGCGGAGAAGCATATCGACCAGATCCTTTCCGACCTGAATGTGAAATAAGCTTTCTATCCAAATATATCCGATGCAGACGGGGTTGCGCTCTTTCAGGCGCAGCCCCGTTTCATCATCTTCCGCCGTCATTTTCCCGGCCCGTCAGATTGATCGCGCCTTTCGGTAAGATACAAAAAAACAGGCGTCTTATGGAAGACGCCTGTCGGTATTGATTATGGTTTCCGAGGATTATCAGAGAACCACTTTCTGAGATTTGTTGCCAACTTTTACGATATACATGCCGTTGCCGAGAACGATGTTCTTAGCCTGGCCAGCACGTACGTTGCCGTTTGCTACGATTGCGCCGTTGAGGGCGTAAACTGCTACAGCAGCGTCGTTGTCGGAGTAGATGGAGATCTCGCCGTTAGCAGCGTAGATGTTGATGTCGCTTTCAGCGTTTACAGCCTCAACTGCATTCTGGTCGCCGATTGCGCTAACCTCGTTGTAGTCATACATGTTCTCGGGGTTGCGTGCATAGCGGATTGTGCCTGTGAAGAAGCCCTTGTATGTGTTTCCTTTGTCATCAGTGATATCTACGCCAAGACCTTTGGTGGTGTAGAAGTGGAAGAAAGACGGGTTTCTGGGATAGAAAAGCTTGCCGTGCCAGCCGCAGTAGAGACCGTCGGACATGCCGTCGTTGGAAGAAGACCATGCTGCGTCATAGCCGCTGGGGATAACGTCGCCTGCTTTCGGAGTGATGAGGTATTGTGTTTTGCCGAAGGCGTTTACATTAACAGTGGGTTCAACTACTGTGTATTTGTCAGCAGGAACAGGCATCGGAGCGCCATCTGCTTTAGCGAAGAATACGCCGCGTACGATGTTGAACTGGCTCTTGGGAGCGTTCTCTACAGTAGAGTAGTTGAGGATCTCTTTATAGTCGAACGGACCGGAAGTGATTTCCTCGTTGGTCTCAGCGTTGCGGATACGGGGCTGTACGGAGTAAACGTCGCTGGAGATACCCATGTAGTAGCCTGCGAGGGGACCCCATTCGCCGTGATACATAGCGTAGTTGTCATCGTCCCATGCAGTGTCGAACTGGTTGCCCATGTACCATACACCAACGTTGCCGATGTTGAATACATAGTGCTGGGGAACGAGGCCATTCGAGATAGTGCCGACATAGATCGGGTTGAATGTGCCTGACTTGCCGCCGGCAGTTACAGTGATGTTGTGCTTGATGGTGTAGATTGTGCCGTCATCATCGGGCTCTGAGCCGTCAAACACGATGTTGGAGCCGTTTGTCGGGCCGCCATTCTGGTCATAAGGAATCACAACGGTATTGATGGTGCAATATTCGCTGTCAGAGAAGCGGAGCTGAGTGAAGCCGTAGGATGTGTACCATCCTGTGGTCTCGTCCTGAGTGAAGAAGTAGTTGTCTCTGCGCATGAAAGTGTTGGAAGTCTTCACGCCAGAGGGAGTGCCGTCTGCATTGAGAACGTTTGTGGGGTTGGCGAACTCCTCAGGAGCAACAATGTTGTACTTGTTTTCGCCGAGATCCTGGTTGAATGCCATCTTTGCAGGCCAGAAGAGCGAGAGGGCGATACGTGATACGGTCTTGCCCTGAGCGTTAGTGCCGTCGCAATAGTACTCTACCCAGTAGAAAGGCACCATTTCGAGCTTCTCCTCGTCGGTAGCATTAGCATACTCCGGCTGCTCAGCAAGAGTGGTGAGGTCGAAGCAGAGGCCGCGCTTTGAGAGCTGAAGCTCGTAAGTGTTGCCGTTTGCGTCGGTCCATGAACGGGTTTCGATTACGTTGGAAACATCTTCGCCTTTCTCGAAACGGGCGTAGTTTTCCTGGAGGCTTGCCTGGATCATAGCCTCGCCGGCGGGAGATGCCTTGCGGGCAGCCTCAGAAGCCGTGGTGGGGTTGAACGCGAAGGCAGTGGAAGATGCCATTGCGCCAAGAGCCATCAGAGTAAAAAATTTTTTCATCTGTTTGGAAAGTTGGTTAATTATATAATGAGTTTAAATTCTTCTGTATAGTTGGTTGATTTTATTCCGCGCTGTCGGGGAGTGGAGAACGGCATGTACGAAACAAAAGCCGTGGTCATCGGGTGGAAGTATTCATGCGGAATTAAATTGTAAAGCTTTTACGGCTGCAAATATCAGAATAAATTTTCTAACATGCAAATTTTATCTGAAAAAAATCCGATATTTTTTTTGATATGTTTTCTCAGGTTGTTATAGCTTAACGGGAATTGCGGAATGCCTTGGGCGACATCCCGGTCAGTTTCTTGAAATACTTGCCGAAGAATGATTGCGATTTGAAATTCAGTTCGTCGGAGATCTGCTGGATGTTGAGGTTGGAGGATTTGAGCATCACCTGTGCCTCGGGAGTTTGACAGTTAGTGCTTTCAAAAAATAGTCTATAAAATTGACGCCGA
>CAJUSZ010000009.1 GCA_910589425.1 uncultured Muribaculaceae bacterium
CGACCCCCTGATTAACAGTCAGGTGCTCTAACCAACTGAGCTACTGAAGCATTGTTGTGCGTTTCAAGGAGGTTTTGTTGGGCTTTTCAATAGCCGTTTCCCTTAATTGCGATGCAAAGTTAGCCACTTTTTGTGAATTGACCAAATTTTTTTAATATAAAAATTATGTATATTTTTTAGTACAATGATTGTCAGGGTTTTATTTTTTTGATCTTGTGCTTTGCCCTGGCCTGCTTCTTGGATGTTTACGGTTACAGAAGTGGCAATAAAGTGGGCTTAGATTCCGGATCAAAAAACATCGGTACTTCTTGGTGAGTGTGTGTTAAGTCCACAAGCACTCTTGGTAAGGTGAAATATGTAACAAATCAAGGGTTATGATATTGGAAATAATCATAACCCTTGACGGTCTGTTTGAATCGTGTTTTGCTTAGTTGGCTTTGTGGGGCTCTACGTTGATGAATTTGCGCCCTTCTTTGCCTGTTGTGAAGACTACCACTCCGTCGATGAGTGCGAAGAGTGTGTGGTCTTTGCCCATTCCTACGTTGAGGCCGGGATGGTGCTGAGTGCCGCGCTGACGTTTGATGATGTTGCCGGCACGGCAGTTTGAACCTCCGAATATTTTGACTCCGAGGCGTTTGCTTTCTGATTCGCGGCCGTTCTTTGAACTACCGACACCTTTTTTATGTGCCATGATCGAAGATTTTTATTTTAAGCTTTAACGATGTTTTTAATGATCACTTTTGTGAAGTGCTGGCGGTGGCCGTTTTTACGGCGGTAGCCTTTGCGACGTTTCTTTTTGAATACGATCACTTTGTCGCCTTTTACGAGGGGAGTGAGTACTTCACATTCTACTTTTGCGCCTTCAACGGCAGGCACTCCGACTTTTACGTCGCCGTCGGCATCGAGGAGGAGCACTTTGTCGAAAGAGATTTTGTCGCCTTCCTTAGCGTCCTGGCCGAGGTAGTGGACATACAGGAATTTGCCTTCTTCGGCTTTGAACTGCTGTCCTTTGATTTCTACGATAGCGTACATTGCTAAAAAATAATTGTTTAGATTGTTTTCTCCGTTGGGCGTCCTGTGTCTTTGGACAGGCGCTTGTATGGGCCTTGGCGGAATTAGCGGTGCAAAGTTAGTGATTTTTATTGATTTGGCAAAAGAATGATGTTTTTTATTATTAATTTATATCGGACAGTGGAAGCTGGGGCAACTTTGAAGGTGGGAAGTATGGCTTGATGCATGATTTTTGGATCGAAATGTTATGTGGCTGAAATATTTTCGTTAACTTTGCGGTTGCAGGCCGCATCGCAGAGCCCGGTCATGGGCAATGTGGGTGGGTCGGCAGACATTTCGGAAAAGCGTTTACTTGACGCTCTTTCTTGACAAACGGAAATCTGGAAAATTTTAATCTTCGTCAAGAATGAAGCAAACAGTGGATGCCTTGTGGATATGTATATTTCGTCAGACTCGGCGCGGGAGCGTCGGGTATGGGCGTATAGCATATTTCCGCGTGAGGCTCTGCAAGTTTGCTCGTTCGACGAAGATGGGCATTCCAGGGCCTCCGTTTGTGGAACGAGCAAACAGTACGGCTCTCACGCTTTTTCTTTATAAACCAATCAATCGCCAACGAGGTGAGCCTGCGGCACTATTTTATGCCGAATGAAAATCTTTTTAATCTATGGGGAGAAAGATGCAGGGAAAAGCACTGCTTGCTCCAAAATCCTGAAACTTCTGTTGGCTCTCAGCGCCAAGGTCAAATTCTACGACATCTTTTCTTGGGGCGACTTCAAGACTCTTGTGACATTCAAGAATAAACTCATCGGAATATACACTCCCGGCGATGAACGTGCGCATCTCCGTGAGGCCATTGCTTTCGGCTATGATAATGGTTGCGACATTTTGGTCGCAACAGTTCGCAAAGGCATTGCCTATAATGCACCTCTTGAAGAGATTTCTGACAAAGATGAGACTGAACGTGTTGATATAGCAAAAGGTGCAGATGAAGCTGAAATGGAACACATTGAAAACGGTTTGGCCGTTGATATCCTCAACAAGATTTATAACGACTGATTATGAAAGCAAAGATTCTATCGCTGATAATGTTACTTGGAGTGGCATTTGCGGCCTTTGGCGATGAAGTCAAGAAACCGACAGTGATGATACTGCCAAGCGATAACTGGTGCAACCAGCGCTACTTTACGCAGAAATTCGACAATCAGGGGACAACCGTTAGCGTCCCTGATTATCAGCGTGCGTTTGTTGAAGACATCGAACTGCCACAGGTCATTTCAAAGGTAGGCGGCGTGCTGACATCTATGGGCTATTCCCTCAAGGATGCCGAGCAGGAAATCAAGTCGCTCAATGTGAAACAGGTCGAGGACAACGCCTTGTCGAGCAAGACATCGGGAGCGATGATTGCCGAGACTCCGCTTGATGTACTCAAGCGTCGGATGAAATCAGACATTGTTATCCAACTATGGTGGAACATCACCAAAGATCCGGCGGGAAAAATTGTGTCGTTTACCCTCGAAGCATTTGATGCATATACCAATAAGCGTATAGCCACCTCTACCGGCAACTCAAAACCGACAACCGCAGCAATTCCTGTGGCATTGGAGACAGCAGTAAAAGAGAACGTCAAGGAATTTGACAAGCAACTCGACAAATGGTATGCCGATCAAAAGAAAAACGGTCGGGAGATTGCTCTGACCGTGCGCTGTTGGGATAATTGGGAAAATGATCTTGAAACTGAGTATGATGGTGAGGAGCTGACCGATTGGATACAGCAGTGGATGCGCGAGAATACGGTCAATGCTTCTTTCAACCTCAGCGATGGCACAGAATCATTCTCTCAATTTGAGCAGGTGCGCATTCCTTTGAAAGATGACAAAGGACGTGCTATGGATGCCCGTGCGTTTGCCACGGCTCTGCGTAAACATCTTGCAAAAGCACCATATAACATCACTTCGAAAGTCGTTATTCGTGGACTTGGTGAGGCGGTTCTGATTCTCGGAGAAAAATAACTATTGAGATGAAACGATTAAAAATTTTGATAATTGCACTGATTATTGCTGTTGGCGCTTTCGCTCAGCAAAATAGTGATGGCAGAGTGTCTTTTTTCTCAGTTGTCAACAATGAATCGGGAATTATACCGTCTGCAGCTGTCTCGGTGCTTGAAAATAAGATGCAGCAAATGGTAACCGTTTATGGATATGGAAGTGCCGCGCGGGGCGACCGGTTCGTGATTGTAGCGAAACCGACAATTGTTACGAAAGATGTAGCTCCGACTACGCCTCCTCGCATCAGCCAAACGGTCGAAATCACTTTTGTAGTTGGCGACGTAGTGGAAAACAAAACGTATGCGTCGTGTTCTTTGACATTCACGGGGATTGGAGTAAATGAAACAAAGGCATGGAGTACAGCCATTGCAAAAATCAAACCAGCCAATGAAGAAATCAAGAATATGCTGACTGATGCGTATGATAAGATAGGCGCATACTACTCGGCTAATTGCAATACCATAATCACCAAAGCAGAAACCGGTGCCGCAATCGGCAACTTTGACGAGGCAATAGCGTTGCTAATAGATGTGCCTGACATCTGCGCCGAATGTTTTGCAAAAGCACAGCAGAAAGTTGTAGAGATTTATCAACGCAAGATTGATGCAGAAGGTGCGACTCTGCTTTCCAACGCGAAATCCGAATGGTCGGCCTCGCCTGACTCAAAGGGTGCTAAAAATGCTTTCGCCTATTTATCTCAAATTGATCCCACCTCAGTATCTTTTGAATATAAAGAAGAGTTTGAGCAGCAAATTGTGGCAAAACTCTCAGCTGATGAACAACGCAAATGGGAAGAGAATCGCAGACGCTACAATGAAGAATTGAAACTTCGCCAAAAAGAACAGCATAACGTTCATCAACGCCAAATGGCAACAATCGCCGCCTGTCGTTCCGTCGCTGAAAAATGGGCTGAAAACCAACCCCAAACAAAAGTATATCTAAACTGGTAAAATCCAATCAAAATCATGAAACAGATACTCAAACTAATCGTAGCCATCTTGTTTATGACTGTAGCAGTTAACTCTTATGCCGCTAAGAACGAAGACATCACTCTGATTGTCACTTCAGATGGCGCAACCAAAGATGAGGCCATCAAAAACGCCCTGCGTAATGCCATTGAGCAAACCTACGGTGTTTTTGTCTCGGCTAACACAGACATTCTCAATGATGAAGTTGTCAGCGATGAAATTGCCACAGTTGCTTCGGGAAACATTAAATCCTATAAAGAGCTTTCGTCATCGCAATCTGACGACAAGACAACTGTGACTCTCGAAGCTGTTGTAAGCGTAGGTAAACTTATATCATACGCCAAAAGCAAAGGAGCGGAATGTGAACTTGATGGAGCCGCTTTAGGACGCGACATAGAGCTTAAGTTACTATTTAAGAAAAACGAAGAAAAAGCAGTTGAGAATCTACTAGCAATGATAGAAAATCAATTACCAGACTGTTTTGATTACACTATTTCTATGGACAAGGTAGTTTTCTCTCCAGAAGAAGAAAGTTGGGCACATGGATACAATATCCCACAATATACAACGACATATAATGATGAGGACGTGTCAATTCCGTATAAGGTTTCAGCTTCATTAAACACATATGGAGAACAAGTATTTCGCGATTTCTTTAATAATCTTGCCTTGATAGGAAAACCGGAAATGACCGATGAAGAAAGAATGGAAAATCAAAAGAAAGCAGAAAAAGAAATCTCAAAAATTAAGCAACCTAAACCAGGTATGATTCTATCGGCTAAGTCTGCTGAGAAATATGAACTAAAAATGCAGGAATATCAAAATCAAGTAATGTCCGTATATGAGAAATATGGTATTGGCATGAGACCTGAAGCTAATTCAACCAGCGAGTTTTCTGACAGCTATACAATTCCAGCAGCTAATGATAACCGAAAAATTCAATTGAGATCTAAAAAAAGCGTGCAGATGCTTGAAGAATTCTTGAGTTGTACACATATGTGTGGTATGAATAAATTTTTGAAAGATTTCAATCTTTCATATGATAATGGAAAGGTCTTTAACAAACGAGATGGTGGATATAATGGGCACTATGGGGATTCCAGAGGATGCGAAGATTACGCCCTGCAATTAAATATGTGGCATGGACTTCCAGCTTTTACTGCTGGGCAAAAATTCTACTTTTATTTAGACAGAGCCATTATGCCACAAGCAGAATTAAAGAAGATAAAGACGGTAAAATTAAACCATAATTAATTCGCAGGTCATAATGAGAGGATTTATATTATTGATTATAAGTGTATTGGTTGCAATATCAGCTTGTGCCCAAAGCTATAATCAGGAAAAGACCGCCCTGACAAACTTTCTTGTGCGCATGTATGAAAACGCGCCGTTTGATGGCGTAAAGGCAGTGGAGGACTACGAAAATGCCTACCTGATGTCGGTTGTCAAGCTCGACAAGACAAAGTATAAGTCTGACTCGGCACTAAACCGTTTGGCTCAGGTCAAGGCAATGTCGCAGGCATCGCGATTCTTCAACGGCTCTGACATAACTGATGACATGATAATCCGCACAACGGAAAAAGCCGATGGTACAGCTGACACTGAGATAATCGAAAACATCCGCGAACACTCCTCAGGCTATGTCAAGCAACTGGAGCACCTCACCAACTTCGCGGCTCTCGACGGCCAACAAGTATTCATATTCATCACTCCATTGAGGCAAGAGCAATAAACACATATATTCCATCTCAAATGTGGTGCCCCGGTTGATTTTCGGTTGAGGTCACCACATTTTTTTGTTTAGGACTTAACAAGAAGTATAGTACAGTGTTGTTCTTGAGAAGAATTGAAAATTTGAAAAGGCATTTTGGCGGGATTTTTTGCGCGAAGTGTGGCGGTGTGGATTTTAATTGTTATTTTTGCGGAGACTTAGAGCTTGTCTTGATTTAACACTTGAATAAAGGAATCTTTATTTTCAAGAGGTTCTCCATTGATCCCGAGGTCTTTTCCGATGTTTTCCGCCAAGTCCCATCGGTAGCGTAGCGCGCTATGCTCCCTCTTCAACTTGCGTAAATCATTCATAAATCCTCTCGGTGTTAACGCGGGTTAAATTCAAACATACTCTTATCCCGTATGGCAGCGTTATGTGCGTGTGTCTGGTCGGGGTATTTTATTATTTTGATAAGCGTTTATCGGCGCTTTGTTCTTTATTTCTGACGATCTCGATAATATACATGGAAAGCCGGGGATCGGGCAACTGCACGGACTTGGTCTGTTGTCCGTTCTGCTTTCTCCGGGCGATGTGGAGGTTTTCAGTGATGGAACAGGCACTGTAAGGTTCCTACGCTTTTTTTGTTTTACGTGACCGTGGCCTGGGGAACTGCCGGTCGTGAAGTTCTGTTGAGATGAATGTCTATAGGCTCCTGCGCTTTATTGGTATAGGGAGGATTCCCGATTCGTTGAAGGTGTTTGGCGTGTGGCTGATGTATGTTTCGCGTCGGCGCATGGCCGCTGTTTTCATTGATCCTGTGATGGCTTGCAATCTGCGGTGCCGCATGTGTTATTTCAGTGATCCTGAGAAGCGGGCGTCGATGAGCGGCACGATGGCTGACGAGGAGCTGGATCAGCTTGAGCGTTCGATGCTGCCGTACGCCGTGAAGATGCAGATAGGATGTGGCGCCGAGCCTACTTTATACGGGCGGCTGGTTGAGCTGGTGAAACGCGGGAAACGTTGCGGTGTTCCGTATATATCGCTTACTACCAATGGTCAGTTGCTTGCGTCGGGCAGGGTGCGTATTGGTGATCTTGTCGAGGCGGGTCTTGATGAGATCACGTTATCCATGCATGGGACTGATGCCCGGACCTATGAGTATCTTATGCCGGGAGCTAAATTCGAGATGCTTAAGAAGCTGATATCCGAGATAGCCGAAATCAGGAAACGGGGCTTGAAGCTTTCAGTCCGTGTGAATTTTACTGTCAACAATATGAATATGCGCAATCTTGAGGGGAATGGATTCTGGCAACTTTGGGATGATGCCGGCATCCTGCCCGACATCGTGCAGTTGAGGCCGGTGCAACGAATTGGTGATAGTGATTGGAGCGACTTTGATTTGGAGCCTCTGAAGGAACGTTTTGACGCTACGATCGGCAATGTGGTGAGACGTTGCCGGGAAGAAAAAATCGTTTGTATCGCGCCTACTGCGGCTGCTTTGGATGAGGTGGCCACCGACCGGGAGGCGGTGGGGGCGATCATAGAAGATGTGGTTTATTGTTATGTTTCTCCCGGAACGGTCTATAAGCCGGATTTTGACAGGCTGCATGACACGTTCTATACTTATAATAAGAAGCACCATACTGGCTGGCATCTTTTTAAGACTATATTCAGGCGTGGCCGGAGATCACGTCCCCGTGGTTCGAAAAAACTCAACTATACGGTGCGTTAGAGTGAGACCGTTGCTTGACCTGTGTCATCTATGGAGATTGATCCTAAATGATATGAGCCGGAGTCGATGATGTTGACTCCGGCTCATTATTCTATGTGCAATCCGCTAAACATTATGTTTCCATCCTGGTAACAATCACGTTTTGGGTTCAATTCTGTGGCCGTTGTTTAGCTGGCCTGGCTGGTGCTTGTCGATTCTCATCGTAGACTGCCTTTGAACTTTTCGTGTTAGCCGCCAATCCGGATTGCACATGCCGTTTTCACGGCGGGATTAGGACCTTGGCCGGCTGAATTCATCATTCACTATTATATTTTCTGTATGGTTTTATCTATTTGGGTCAGAGGTTGTTGGGAGAACGATTATGCGCTTCCGGACGTAGCTCCGGGGATAATCGGATGCAAAATTAGGCATTATGCTCAAATTATCCAAGTATTCATGGGTTAAAATTTGTAAATATGCCATTAATTGACCTTGTTTTGACTTCCGTATCAGTTTTGTATGGTCATTATGAAAACGATTTAAATGTTTTGTCTACATTTTGATTTCCTGGAGGTCTACGAGATGGTTTACGATCGCGTAGATTGTCAGGCCGGTTGCGCTGTGTATCTCGAGTTTGCGGGCAATGTTGCGTCTGTGGGTCATTACTGTGTGGATGGAGAGGAAGAGCCTGTCTGCTATTTCTTTGTTGGTCATTCCTTTTACCACAAGGGTTATGATCTCTTTTTCCCGGGAGCTGAGCGGTTCACGGTCGGGATCGGAGTCGGTATCCGTGTCTGAAGACGTGAGCTTTCTGATTGTGTCCGCCATCGACGGGAGGTCTTCCACGACAGAGACCGATCCGTCGTAGAGGGATCTTGTCTGGCGGTCGAGAGGGCTTATCTCTATAGCGATTATCTTTATTTCGTGTTCAATTTCCTGACGGAGCTGCTGAGGGGCGAATGCTCCTCCGAAGGTGGGATTGACTACGACTATGTCGGATCGGGTGCTTTTCAGACAGTCGATAAGATCCGGATATGAATGTACTTCGATTGTCTGCGACTGCAGCCCAGGCAGTCGTCTGAGGCAGAAGCTGAGTCCTGCTGAGATCACGGGGGAGGTTTCGGCTACGATTATGTGGAGTTTTTCGTCGTGTCTCATTGTTCGTGTGAGGTGTTCTTTTTTGCTTTTTCAAGCATGCTGATCGCTGGAATCAGGAGTTCGTCTTCGATGTGGCAATGGTCCGAGAGTTCTTCTTCGCATCTGTATATGTCGTAGAGTGCGTCGTTGAGGAGGTTTGCATCTGCTTTTGCCGGACCGTATTTGATTATGATGCTTTTCAGTTCGTGGAGCCGGGAGGAGACTTCCTCGTGGTGGTCGCTGTATGTGTGGAGATCGGGCGCAGAGGAGGTGTCGGCGTTCAGTAGGGATTCGACGTAGGCGAATATGGTGCGTTCCTCGAAATCCATGTGTGTGCGCACCTGGGTCTCGTATTCGTCGAAGAAGCGCATTATCAGGAATGATATTTCAGACGGGGCTGATGAGATTCCGTCGGCAAGTTTGCGCCTGATAGACGGGAGCAGGTAGCCGAGAAAGTAGGCATGGCTCTGCTTTAGGTATTGCATGAGTGCCTGGGCGGATATCCGCCCGGCCGTGTCCGCGTGGGTGTATCCGTCGATTGTGAAGTTGACCACGGATAGGAACGTATCGCAGTCCACTCCTTGTTGCCGGCATACCTCGCTCACGGTTTTATCGCCGAATCCCACGTTGATTCCGAAGCGTGTCATCACCTGGATGAGGCGGTAATTGTCGGCAATCAGGGTTGCCATCTTTTCGTGTGGGGAGTAGTGGTATTTAGATTCCATCTTGGAGTTTTTCTTTTCATTTGTGTGGGTGCCCGATTATGTCAGGCTATATCCCGGACGCAATTCTTTGTGTCCGGGATAATGCCTAACTTAAATCTAACTCTAAATAACTAATAACTAATCTTCAAACTATGCGCTGTCGCAGCTTCATAAGTTCACGTTGCAAAATTAGTAAGTTTCAGAGTCTTCCGCAATCCCGAATTATAGGTAAAAAAGAGGTCGGCCGTACCGACAATTAGCTATTGCTGAGGATCAGTGTTTCTTTCTGACGGAAAATCCGAAGCTTCCGATTGTTTCTCCTAACTTGTGGTAAGTGCCATGATTGTAGGCGATAAGGTCGGCGGAGTCGAGGTTCAGCCTGTCTGTCTCAGGGTCGATGAACCGGGTGTCGGCTCTTACTCCCAGCACGTCGGCTATGAACATCGAATGGCTTCCGAGGTTTTCTATGCGTTTGACCCGGCATTCGATGGAGAGCGGGGACTCGTCTATTGTAGGAGATTTGACTTTTTCTCCGGGCAATGGAGTGAGTCCGGTCTCTTTCCATTTGTCGAAGTCCGCTCCGGAGCGCACGCCCGCCCAGTCGGTCGCTCTGGCCATTGATGCGGTTGTCAGGTTTATTGTGAATTCCATGCATCGTTCCAGAATCGGGTAGGAGTGCCGTTCAGGTCTGACTGAGATGTAGCACATCGGCGGATTCGTGCATATTGTGCCGATCCACGCTACTGTGATCATGTTCCATTCTTCGGGTGTTTCCCCGCAGGTTACGAGTACTGCGGGAATAGGATTGATCATTGTTCCGGGTTTCCAGCTGACTTTCATCCGTTTTTGTTTCAGATAGTGTTTGGGATATGGTGCCTGCGCTTGGGACGGGCGTCTTCAGTATGGGAGCTTTGCTTATTTGAGAACGATGTTGTCTCCGCGCAATTCGTGTTCGCAGTAGTGGCAACGCAGGGTTACGTTCTCCCGGTCGATCACTTCAAAGCGGGACGGGATCGGTTCGTTGCGGCTCACGCATTTCGGATTGTCGCAGCACACAAGGCCTGTTATCACGTCCGGAAGCACTACTGGGCGTTTGTCGACCACTTCATAGTTGCGGATCGTGTTTATGATGGCTGTGGGGGCTATGATAGCTATCCGGCTCAGCGTTTCGGGAGAGAATTCCGTGTCCGCTACTTTTATTATCCCCTTTTTCCCGAGGCGGCTGCTCTTGAGGTTGTTTCCTATCGTTATGCTGACTCCGAGATCCGCTATGCCGAGAAGGTCTACGGCCTTGAACAGGGCGTCGGAGGGTATGTGGTCTATGACGGTGCCGTCGCGCAGGGCTGCCACGGCAAGTTCTTTCTTATTTTCTGCCATTTTTGTCCGGTTTAGTTATTTTCTGGGGTCTATTCCGAGGGCTGTGCATATCATCGCCTGGCGGGCATACAGTCCGTTTTTAGCCTGTTGGAAGTAGTAGGCTCTCGGATCGTCGTCCACATCCTGTGCTATTTCGTTTACTCTTGGAAGCGGATGCAATACTTTCATCGAAGACTTGGCCACTCCGAGCATCTGGGCGTCGAGGTTGTAAAGATCCTTGACTCTTTCATATTCCATCAGGTCTGTGAATCGTTCTCTCTGCACACGGGTCATATAGAGTATGTCGGTCTCGGCGATCACCTCCGGGGAGAAGTCTTTCGATTCGACGTATTCGATGTTGTTGCGGTCGCAGAATGTCCGGAATTCCTCTGGCATACGGAGTTCATCGCATGCCACGAAGCGGAATCTTGCCCTGAAGTGGCTCAGAGCCATCAGCAGGGAATGGACTGTCCTTCCATATTTCAGATCCCCTACCATCGTAACCGTTATGTCGTCGAGGCGTCCCTGTGTCTTGTGGATCGAATACAGGTCGAGCATTGTCTGCGACGGATGCTGATGGGCGCCGTCGCCGGCGTTGATCACAGGCACGTCTGTTATTTCCGACGCGTAGCGTGCGGCTCCTTCGAGATAATGTCTCATCACTATCAGGTCGACATAGTTTGCCACCATTTTTATCGTGTCTTTCAGAGTCTCTCCTTTGGAGGTCGATGTGGCGGCGGGATCCGAGAATCCTATTATGCGTCCTCCGAGACGGTTGACCGCTGTCTCGAAGCTGAGTCTGGTTCTTGTGGAAGGCTCGAAAAAGAGCGTAGCCACTACTTTGCCGTCGAGAATCTTGCTGTCGGGGTGTTTTTCAAACCATGATGCAAGCTCGATTAGATCGAGTATCTCCTCTTTGGAAAGATCGGCTATGGAGACTATGCTGCGTGTGGAGGGTTTGGTTGTCATCATTGTTTAATGAAGTTGTGCCGGTTTTCCGCGGTTATGAAAAACCGGCGTGTTATTGTTTCATGGGGGTAGGTTTCATCGTCCGGAGCGGGCGATGCGTTCCCTCATTGCGGCGTTGAAACTGTCTGCGTGGAGAAGATCGTCGAGAGTGAGATGCATTCTGTATCGCCAGTAGTGTCTGGGATTTGCAGGGTCGTTTATCTGTTCGTCGCGAGGGTCGTTGCGGCGCAGGTCTTTGTCGGTCGACAGCCAGTCCTGCAGAGGGTTGATGCAAAGCATGGAGGGACTGTCGAGAAGCTGGGTCATTATTCTGTCGCATATCCATGGCTCAGCGTAGACAGGGGCTTCTCCGGGTTCGTGCAGGACGTTGTTGAAATATCTTGCGGTGGTTTCCCTGTCGTTTTCCCACCATCCCCGTATGCCTGCCATATCGTGTGTCGATGAAGTGCATACGGAATTGTAGGGGTATTCCCATGTGTGTCCGAACTCTACATCAGGATCTTTTGGCATACGTTGGATTTCAAGGGAGAGGATCTGTAGCCGTTCCATCACTTCCGGCACGCAGCCGGGGATCATGCCGAGATCCTCGGCGCATGTCAGCATTCCCGTGGAGAATATTATCGGCGGCAGCTTCCACAAGGCTTTCCCTGCCCAGAATTCATTGTGCCTGCGATAGAAAAAGTCGTTGTAGAGACGGTCGAAGCACCATTTCGCATAGTCGCTCAGCATCCGGTATTGGTAAGTGTGCTGCGCTGCAATGCGTGGGTGATAGTGTCCTCGCTGTTCCGGATCTTCTATGAAAAGGATGTCGTCTGCCAGTCCGAGCAGAGCTTTTTCCATTTCGGAGTCGGCGTCTGTCTTCTCTGTCAAAGCTGCGAAATGACGTGATATTTTACGCTGAGTGTCGAATTCCTGTTTGAATCTGTAGCGTCCCGGTCCTGTCGGGACGAGAAAGTCCCGTTTAGCCTCGTCGGTGCGGGAGCCGAAGAAGTCTGTCAGCATCCATTCGTGGATGTCGGGTCTAGTATGCAGTTCCGGATCGATCCAGAAATCGTAATTATGGCGTAATTCTTCCGGAGAGAATGGCAATGCAGGGTTGAAATAACCGAGCAGACCGTGGACCGCGTCGAGCGGTATCTGCCATATCCTGAAAAAACCGAGTATATGGTCAATCCGGTAAGCGTCGAAATATTCTGCCATTTTCGCGAACCGGTCTTTCCACCATCTGAAGCCGTCGGTCGACATTTCCTCCCAGTTGTAGGTTGGGAATCCCCAGTTCTGCCCGAGTACTGAGAAGTCGTCGGGTGGGGCGCCGGCCTGGCTGTCCATGTTGAAAAGCTTTGGATTCTTCCATGTGTCGACGCTTTCGCGTCCGACGCCGATCGGGATGTCTCCTTTGAGTATCACACCATTCTGATGGGCGAATCCGCGCACTTCCTTGAGCTGCTTGTCGAGATGGAATTGCTCGAAGATAAAGAATGCTGTCTCTTCGGGGCTTTCCGCAAAAAGCCGTTCGATCTTATCGTCGTCGTATGTGGCGTAATCCTCCCATTTCGAGAAGTCGGGTGTTCCAAACCGGTCGCGGAGAGTGCGCCATGCGGCATAGGGGCGCAGCCACGCGGCATTTGTCTCGGCAAACGATCTGAACTCAGCGGATTTCATCTGTTTGCCGCCGCATTCAGCGTATATCTCCCTCATGTATTCCTCTTTGAGGGCGGTTACCGCCTCATAGTCGATCTTGTCGAGCTGGTTGAGCCTGTCGCCTTTCTCCTTGAAATATTTTCTTCTGGCAGGATCTTTCAGCGTACCTGCGGCTTGAGGCCGGATATACATGGGATGGAGCGCGAATGATGAGTTGGCGCTATAGGGATATGAATCGGTCCAGGTCTTGGTTTTTGTAGTGTCGTTGATCGGAAGCGTCTGGAGGACACATTGTCCTGTCGCCGCACACCATTCGATCATTTTCTTAAGATCAAGAAAATCTCCGCATCCAAGGTCGTCGTCAGAACGGAGGGAGAACACCGGAACGGCAGTCCCGGCACCACGCCAGTTTCTGTCCCGGCTGTTGAATCTCAGCCCATTGTGGATTATATGCTCTTTCGGATCGTCGATCTTTATATTGAATGTCCTGTTGCCGCCCTCTTCCCATACGGGATCGCCGTTCCGTTTGATGATGAATTTATATTCCAGCGGAAGCTTAATGTCTCCAAGAGGGATATTCACATTCCAGAAAGGGAATTCAGCATCGTTCATCCTGAGAGCCTGATCAGGGTTCCAGTTTCCCAGCAGATCGCAATTGCCGCTGACGGCTATGATTTCGTCAGGCCTCACCATCGGAGCCGCTACTCTGAGGCGCAGGGTTCCCGCTGCCGGTCTGAGAGGGAGATCAGGCAGGCTTCTTCTCAGGATCCCTTCGGTGAAAGCGGTGGAATAGTAGGGATATTCATCGGGCATGTCGTTCCACGAATCGAATATGCGGTAGTTTCCGGTGCTTTTCCCCGGAATGAATCTATGGGGTTTGCCCCATTCATTACGGCAGGATCCGTTATCGCGTCTGACAAGGAACGAGTAATCAAATTCGCCTGTTTTTGCCGGCACATCGATAGAGATTTCCCAGGTGTCGGGGCCTTTGGGATTCATCGGCAAGGCTGTCCCTGCCTTTATCTTTCCAGAGACCGGAGCCAGCGGGAGGAAGAACAGGGCCTCCCCCCAATGGGTCCGGTAGTTGATGCTGAATGTGATTTTCATCTGTATGCGGTAGGATTTATTTAGAGCTTTTTGTCAAAGAGATCTATAGGGGAAATTTTCAGTTGTCGTTTGGTGTCATCCGCATTTTGAAGTGCCGCAGGATGTGCATATCAGGCATCCTTCCTGATAGATGAGGGTCTCGTTTCCGCAGTGCGGGCATCGTTCTCCCGAGGCCTCTGTCCCATTCGGAATATACTTTTTGAGGGCACGTTCGACTCCGGCTTTCCACGTGTTGATATTGGTGGAATCGAGATCGAGGCCGCTGACAAGCTTAAGAACCTGGTCGATAGGCATTCCGTAGCGGAGTACGCCGGAGATAAGCTTGGCATAGTTCCAGAATTCCGGGTTGAATTTCTCGCTCAGTCCCTCGATGGTGGTCTTGTAGCCGCGTTTGTTGATGAACTGGAAGTCATATCTTTTGCGCCCGTTCTCGTCCACAGCCTTGATGATCTTTCCGTGGCTCACGCTCTTCGGACAGAATATGCCATCTTCATCGTCGGCAAGGCCGGTGAAGATCTCGTAAGGTTTGCCGTCGGCAAGGCCTACGAATGCTATCCATTTGTCTTTCTTGTTCTGGAAACGCACCACGTCTGCCTCAAGTTCCACCGGGCGCTTCTCGAGATGCTCGGTTTTCGCTATTATCGGTTTTGGTTGCTCTGATTTTCTTACGGCTTCAAGCACATTGTTGCGCGATCCGTCGCGATATACGGTGCATCCTTTACAGCCGTTTTTCCAGGCTTCCATGTATAGGTTTCCCACAAGCTCCTCGCTCACGTCGTTCGGAAGATTGATCGTGACGCTTATCGAGTGGTCCACCCATTTCTGCACCGCTCCCTGCATACGCACTTTCTCCATCCAGTCCACATCGTTGGAAGTGGCTTTGTAGTAGGGCGATCTGCTGACGAGTTCCTCCAGTTCGCTGGCGCTCATGTTTTTCTTCGGCTCGATTCCGTTGACACGCATCCATTCGAGGAACTTATGATGGTACACGATATATTCCTCGAAAGCGTCGCCCACTTCGTCGATGAAGTCTATCGTAACGTTCGCGTCGTTAGGATTGACCTTGCGCCGACGTTTGTATACGGGCAGGAACACCGGCTCGATACCGGATGTGGTCTGTGTCATAAGGGAAGTGGTTCCGGTCGGAGCGATAGTCAGGCAGGCTATGTTGCGGCGGCCGTAGCTCACCATCTCCTTGTAAAGCTCCGGATCCGCCTCGCGCAGCCGGGCGATGAACGGGTTGTCCTTCTCGCGTTCGGCATCATAGATCTCGAATGCCCCGCGTTCCCTGGCCATCTGTACGGAAGCTCTGTAGTAGGCCAGGGCGAGTTGCTTATGGACTTCTGTGGAGAAATCCGTAGCCTCAGGAGTGCCGTATCTCAGTCCGAGTGCCGCGAGCATGTCTCCTTCGCCTGTTATTCCGCATCCGGTGCGGCGTCCTTTGAGGGTTTTTGCGCGGATTTTCTTCCAGAGGTTAAGTTCGGTCTGTTTCACCTCCTCGGTCTCGGGGTCTGAATCTATCTTGGAGATGATTCGGTCGATCTTCTCCATCTCGAGATCAATGATGTCGTCCATCACCCGCTGTGCCTTGCCTATGTGCTGGCGGAAGAGGTCGAAATCAAACTCCGCCTGCGGGGTGAAAGGATTCTTCACATAGCTGTAGAGGTTGACAGCCACAAGACGGCAGCTGTCGTAGGGGCAGAGCGGAATCTCCCCGCATGGATTGGTGGAGATTGTCTGGAATCCAAGGTCTGCGTAGCAGTCGGGGACTGATTCCCGGAGGATTGTGTCCCAGAACAGAACTCCGGGCTCGGCACTTTTCCATGCGTTGTGTACGATTTTTTTCCACAACGCGGCGGCATCGATCTCCTGTGAATATTGCGGTTCGGAACTGTCTGTGGGGAAAGCCTGGGTGTAAGGCTCTCCGGATTCCGCCGCTCTCATGAAATCATCGTCGATGCGTACGGAGACGTTGGCTCCGGTAACTTTTCCCTCGGTCATCTTGGCATCGATGAATTTTTCGGAATCAGGATGCTTTATGCTCACGGATAGCATCAGCGCACCTCGTCGGCCGTCCTGGGCCACTTCACGGGTTGAATTGCTGTAACGCTCCATGAAAGGGACAAGTCCGGTGGAGGTCAGCGCTGAGTTCTTGACCGGACTCCCTTTGGGCCGGATGTGGGAAAGATCATGCCCTACACCACCGCGGCGTTTCATCAGTTGCACCTGCTCTTCGTCGATCTTGATTATGCCGCCGTAGGAGTCGGGTTTGCCGTCATTGCCGATCACAAAGCAGTTGCTTAGCGATCCGACCTGATAGTCGTTGCCGATTCCGGCCATCGGGCTTCCCTGAGGGACGATGTAGCGGAAGTCTTTGAGAAGCATGAATACTTCATCTGCCGACATCGGATTGGGATATTTGGCCTCGATGCGTGCTATTTCGTTGGCTATGCGGCGGTGCATGTCGTCTGGCGTGAGTTCATAAAGATTCCCGAAAGAATCCTTGAGGGCGTATTTGCTCGCCCATACACGCGCAGCAAGTTCGTCGCCACGGAAATATTCAAGTGAGGCTTTGTAGGCCTCATCATATTGATATTTTGCAGGTTGCATGTCTTTCTTGATTGTCTTCTTGATAGATTAATGGAAAGTGCTGATACTATTCTGCAAAAATAGCAAAAAAAAACGTTTTTGGAAAACTTTGACGCTCGACCAGTGGATGGTTGTTTTGTGATTCTGTTATTTAAACCTTTGGTGATTAATGGTTTGTGGAATCTGTCAACATCGCGATATTTTTCTTTGCAGACAATTTCCATGTATTACGGATAGTCAGACAGGGCTGCGTCTCTGTCGAAATGCAGCCCTGTCCGGAAATTGTGTCGGTCGTTTTGTTTATTTGTCGGTCATTATCTTCAGGACGAGCCGGTCGGTTTCCTGCATGGCCTCGCGTCCGATGGATGTCAGGTTCCGTATGGTGCGGTCCACGTCGTCGCATACGATGCCTTCGGCCGCTGTTACACATTTATTGTTGCAGGCGAGCATGGCAGACATCATCGCGGTGGATACTCCGGAAGATATTTTCATGGAACAGGATGGCTTCGCTCCGTCGCAGATCATTCCGGTGAGATTGGCTACCATGTTTTTAACCGCGGCGCAGCTCTCGTTGAAGCCTCCTCCCATCAGGTAGACGAGAGCCGCTGAAGCTCCTGTCGATGCCACCACACATCCGCAGAGAGCGGAAAGGCGGCCGAGGCTCTGCTTGATGTAGATGCTCGTCAGATGGCTGAGTACGAGGGCGCGGATGGTCTGTTCTTCGGAGGCATTTATGTCTCGGGCAAAGCTTACCACCGGCATCGTCGCCGTGATTCCCTGATTGCCGCTGCCGCTGTTGCTCATCACGGGCACCGGGGCGCCGCCCATGCGGGCGTCGCATGCAGCGGATGTGTATGTAACCATCCGTGCGAGCGGCGTGTCTCCGAAATACTTCGTGCCGCAGTTCCGGATTGTAGAGCCCAGTGAATGACCGTATCCACCATTGAGAGCCACTTCCGCCGCAGCAAGATTGAGTTCTTTTGCTTTAAGTATGAACCGGATCTCATCGAGTGGGGCTGTTGTGGCAAAATCGTATACCATCGACAGAGTGAGCTGGATGTCGTCTGCAGAGCTGTCGGTTGTCTCAGTCTGTGGTTCTTCGCGGAAGATCGTCTCGTTGTCGCGTTCAAGCAGGATATAGTTTGTATGCGCTCTGGAAATGACAGCTCTGGCCTGATGGCCTCCGCCGCTTACGCGGCAGTCTATGTGGAGGTTTGATGGAGCATCCTCACACAGCGATATGGATATGCGCTTTTCGTCGATGTACTGTTTCCCTTTTTCCACTGCATCGGCATTGACGTCGCGGAGTACTTCCAGTTCATATTCCGGCTTCCCGACTATGGCGCCGAGGGCGACGGCGATCGGCAGACCGATCATTCCGGTGCCTGGAATCCCGACACCCATAGCGTTCTTGATGATGTTGCCACTGAGGTAGAGTCCGATTTTTTCAGGAAGGGATCCGAGCATTTGTGTGGCTTTGGCTACACAAAGCGATACGGCGATGGGTTCGGTGCATCCGATCGCGGGCACCACCTCACGGTTGATGAGGTCGATGATTCGTTTACGGTTATCTTGAGTCAGCATGATGTTGAGTTTAAGTTATGTTCTGTCTAATATGATCTTATATGAAATTGATATGGCTAAGAGTTTTCTCGCGATATTATTCTTTTCAGTAGGCTGAGATGCCCGGTGCCGGCACCACAGCATCCGCCTGCCAGACGGAGTCTGCCGGAGCGTAGCAATGGCACGAATGCTTCGGCAAACATATCCGGATCTGTAGCTGGTTCCGTCCGGAGATCGCCTGATGAGGCACTCGGCCTCATAGACAGGGGAAGATCCATGCTTTCCGCCGCGGCAAACAATGTGGCGGCGGCACGGGTGGCAGGAAACACACAGTTGATCCCTACGGTGTCGGCTCCGGATCCGGCTGCTTTCCTGAAAGCATGGGAGACTGTCTCTCCCGAAGGAAGAGAGCCGCTTTGTCCGATTGTGAATTCCACGCTCACCGGAACTCTCTTCCCTGTGGTGCGCATCGCTTCCAGACATGCCTCGATGCCGGCGGCCGCCACTGTGGAGTCGGTCTGTGTTTCGAGCAGAAGCAAGTCGGCTCCTGCGTCGAGCAGCGATGTGGCTTGCGTGAGAATAGCATTTGCCGCCATTCCTTTGTCGTCGGCTCCGCATAGTCTCGATCCGATGCAAGGCGGACCTATGGATCCGGCCACAATCCCCTTTGCGGCCGTGTCTGCGATGCGTCGGGCTATGCCTACAGCCTCGCTGTTCAGTCTGGAGGCGTATTCTGCGGCACCGAACGATGCCAGAGTAAGGGGATTTGCCAGAAAAGTATTGGATACGATTATGTCCGCTCCCGCTTCGGCATATCTCAGTGCTGTTTGTTCGACGAGTTCCGGGGCAAGGATAGTGAGCATGTCGGTGCAGCAGTTGAAAACACTTTTCCACCTTGCCAGATCATCCGATTCCGGAGCATTTGCCGCAGCCTCCCGCAAGGCTGTTCCGAGCGGGCTTCCAAGAGTAAGGGTTCCGGATTCAGGTAGCGACCATCCCATTTCTTTCAGGCATATTTCATTCGGATTCAAAAGGAAGCCTGTCGCGGCTCATTCTTTCTATCCGCTTGTTTGTCCAGCATTTACGGCACACGGACATGTAGCGGTCGTTGCCGCCTATCTCAACCTGTTCCCCCTCGGTTATAATGTCCCCTTTGCTGTCGATGCGCGCATTGACAATGGTTTTCCTTCCGCAGGAACATGTGGATTTTACCTCGTCGATAGTGTCGGCTATCTCAAAAAGGCGTCTTGATCCTTCGAAAAGATGGCTTCGGAAATCGGTGCGCAGACCGTAGCAAATCACGTTTATGCCGAAGTCATCCACTGTCCGTGCGAGCTGATCCACTTGTCCGGCGCTCAGAAACTGAGCCTCGTCGATCAATATCCACTGTGGCAGATCGAGCGTTTTCTCAAAAATATCGCGTATCTCGGCATACAGATCCGTTTCTTTGTAGATCCACCGGCATTCCCGCTCGATTCCTATACGGCTTCGGATCACATTTTTCTTGTCGCGTGTGTCTACCACGGGCTTGAAGCATATATATGACATGCCGCGTTCCTCGAAATTATAGGCAGTGGTGAGAAGCATGGCTGTCTTGGCACTACCCATCGTTCCGTATCGGAAATAAAGTTTACCTATTCGGTTCATCGGATTGTTTAGGAGTGTTGTTGTTTCCCGAAAATCGCCTGATAGCCATCCGGCGATGAATCCACGGCGGGACAGCAGGATTCAGCTGCAAAGATAATCGTAAAATCTGACATAGCGGCAATGTGCGGCGCATGAAATTTCATTAAGGGCTTGCTTATTCCTTGTTTGCCGCAAGCTGGCGGCGACGGATCTTCCGGATCTGAATGGCGAGCATGCATGAGGCCACGACTGTCGCTACAAAATCACTGATCGGATATGCCGCCCATACACCGTCGAGGCCGAAGTGAGGCGGGAGTATCAGCAGAAGCGGGATCATGAAAATGATCTGGCGTGTCAGGGACAGGAATATGGATTTGGCCGCCATGCCGAGAGATTGGAAAAAGTTGGTGGCCACAACCTGGAAGCCGACTATCCAGAATGTCAGGGTGGTAATTCTAAGACAGTTTACGGCGCATTCGATCTGCTGTGGATCCTGCATGAACATTGCTGCGATCGCTCTCGGGCAAAGTGCCCCGGTGATGCTCCCTATCGATGTGACTACCACTGCGCTGCCGGCCGCCCACCAGAGGGTCTTGAAAAGACGGTTGAAACGTCCCGATCCATAGTTGTAGCCGAGTATAGGCTGCATTCCCTGGCAGATGCCGATCACGATGAAGATGAAGATAGTTACGAACCTATTGAAAACCACAACAGCGGCTATCGCATTGTCTCCTCCGTAGAAAAGGAGGGAATTGTTGACAATGGCGTTGATCGAGGCGCCTGCCACATTGATCAGGAACGGCGACATGCCGATATAGAGTACGGACTTGACCACCGGCCAGTTGAACCTGAATGTGCCGCGCACAAAATGCAGGTCATTCTTCTTGTTGAAGAAATGGGACATGACCCATGTGGCGGTTACCATCATCGATATGTCCGTCGCAATAGCCGCGCCACGTATTCCCCATCCGAACCCGAAGAGGAAAAGGGGAGCGAGAATGCAGTTTAATCCGGCTCCGATCATGTTGGTATACATGGCTTTGCCCGGATAGCCTGACGCCCGCATTACATTGTTGTAGGAAAACGTCAGATTCATCAGCACCATTCCGGGCAATACCCACAGCAGAAACTCCCGTGCATAGGGAAGTGTCTGTGGCGAGGCTCCGAAGAGCATCAGGATCTGGTTAAGAAATACCGCGAAGACTGTTATATAGGCCAGGCCGATGCCAACGGTAAGAAGGACGGAGTTGCCCAGAATCAGTTCCGCCCGGGTCTTGTCGCGTTGTCCGAGGACGATCGATACCCTTGTGGCCGCACCGGCTCCGATGAGCATTCCGAGAGCCGTGGCCAGATTCATGACGGGAAATGTTACGGCGATTCCCGCCACAACGTTAGGATCGTCGATCGCATGGCCTATCACCACCGAGTCAATAATATTATAGACAGCCGAAACGACCGTACCGACTACGGCCGGAAGACTGTATTTCAGCAGCATCCGCGGAATTGAGGCGGTGCCGAGTTCCTTTAGTCTGTTGGTTTCTTCTGGCATTGTTCTTTTTCAGCTGACTTTAGATAGCGTTGGCGGCCGGCAATCGGTCAGGAACGACTGTTGCCGTAGAATATCACTTCTTTCTGATACCGTGTCATAAGCGTATGGTCTGCCCAGTCTGAGCATGGTCTCACAGCCACGCCGAGGCTTTCGCGGATGATATAGTCCGTGATCGGGGCGCCGGCGAGAATAGAGCAAACCACTCCGCTTCCGAGCCTGGGATTGACCTCGAGAAGCAGGTAGCGGTCGGCATCAAGATCGTGGATAAACTGGATCGTAACCGGCCCGCGCAAGGTGAAGGCTTCGATGACATCAGCCGCCATTTTCTCCAAAGTGGCATTTCTGACTGTCTCGGTGCGGGTGGCCTCTCCGCCCATGACCTCGATCCGAAGTCTGGGTACGGTTACGAGTATCTCTCCGGATGCGCTGACATAACAGTCCACCGTGTATTCATCGAAATGCTCGATATATTCCTGCACAAGATAGTCGTCCAGATTGGCCAGATGCATCAGCTCGTCCATATTGTAGAAAACTTTTATACCGCGCGAGGACGATCCTTTCCGAGGCTTTGCGATGGCTGGCACTTCGGCGTTGAGGACGGTGTAGGTCTGCGGTATGGGAAGTCCGGCGTCGAGGAAAGCCTTTGCCGCCTCCTGTTTGTCGAACATGCGGCGGCTTGTCTCGAAATCCCCGACAGGGATGAACACGTCGGGAAGACGGTCGCGGCATTTGGCCGCTATCTCGATGGCTCCGTCCACGAAAGGAAGTATTATCGAGACTTCGTATTCTGTGGCTACGCGCACTATGTCGTCGATCACTTCGGGATCGCTCCATTTCAGCCCTACCTCAACTTTACTTACAATTGAGATGGGCACACGTGTGGTCAGCTCGTAACTGACAAGCTCCACATGGCAGCCGATTCTCTCGCCGCTCTTGATGAGCTGCTCGGCCAAAGAGACCCTGCGGGCGCCGCCGAGCATCAAAATCACTGTCTTGTGTTGGCTCATTGATTGTAAATGTTTGATTTATACATTTTGAGATTTTCCTTGTCTGTAAACCAGGCCACGGTTTCGCGCAGCCCTTGCTCAAGAGAATACTGAGGCTCCCATCCGGTGAGTCCGCGGAGTTTGGCCGAGTCGCCCAACAGACGGCGCACCTCGCTTTTCGACGGGCGCAGCCGTTGCGGATCTACGGTCCAGCGTATGTCCGCCCCCATGATTTCCGCGATGGTTTCCAAAGTCTGCCGCATCGACACTTCCTTGCCTGTGGCGATATTGATTTCCTGGCCTGATGTGGCGGCTGATCTGGCAATGGCGAGGAACCCGCGGCATGTGTCCCTGACAAAATTGAAGTCGCGTGTGGGGGAGAGGTCGCCCACTTTTATCTCCTTTTCTCCGGCTGCTATCTGGGTGATTACGGTCGGTATGATGGCCCGGGCCGACTGCCGGGGGCCGTAGGTGTTGAACGGTCTGACTATGGTTACAGGCAGGTCGAAAGCGTTGTAGAAACTCTTCGCAATCGCGTCGGCTCCGATTTTGGTGGCGGAATAGGGGGATTGCGGCTGGCGGGGATGATTTTCATCGATCGGCACGTAAAGAGCTGTGCCGTAGACTTCAGACGTTGACGTAACAAGGATTTTTTCAACGCCCGAGTCGCGTGCGGCCTGAAGCATATTGAGCGTGCCTTTTATGTTGGTGTCGACATAACTGTCTGGCGCCACGTAGCTGTAGGGTATCGCAATGAGGGCTGCGAGATGGAACACGGTGTCCATCCCCCGGGAGATATGCCGGCAGAAATCCGCGTCGCGGACGTCGCCGCACACGATCTCAAGATCAGGATTCTTTATTTGTTCGAGCCATCCCCAGGAATTGAAGGAATTATACTGGGCAAGAGCCCGGACATTATAGCCCTCTTCGAGTAAAAGTTCGGTCAGATGGCTTCCGATAAAGCCGTCGGCACCGGTTACAAGCACGTTTTTCATTTATCTTATTTAGGGTAATGTAGCTGGTTGAGTATGAAGATAAGCCGTAAGAGACAACAAGTGGATCTCACCATTTCCTGAAATGCCAGATCTGAGTCCCTCCTCCGGCAAGCGGTTTTCCCAATGTCATGCTTTTGGAAGACAGACTGATTATCTGCCATTCGGATTGTCTGCCGGTCTCCGGAATGAGCATCGGGAATCGTTCATCGGGGAAATCAAGAAACAGTGTCTCATCTGAGATCCTGAAATTGCCGTAGGTCTCGGATGTCTGGTGGCGTTCGCTTACGGTCAGGACTTTGATGGTGGTCGATTGGAATGACCAGTACATTCTGGTGTCCGTGTCGGGAGTGGCGTGTTCATCTCCGGAGCTGATCCCTGTCAGTTGCCATTGTCCGAGAATGTCTCCGATATCCCCGTTGTTGGTGGTGCAGCCGGTCAGGATAAGCAATGAGATGGCTGCCATGATCGTATATCTGAAGGAGAGTGTTTTCATTTGTGTCTGAAATTAATTAGTCCGTCGTATGACACCCCGATCATCAGTCCGTAGTTATTGCCGTAGAGCGATCCTGTGTCGAATGCTATCTGCGCGGACAATGCCAGTCCTTTCACACGAGGCATCTCGTAGGAAGCCTGGATAGACAGCGATGTGGCATGCCGTTTCTCCGGAGCCGGCTCCATCGGGGTGCCGAATGATTCCCTCCATGCTCCGAGCAGCCTGTATCTCATGTTGGCGAAAGGCTCCCCCTCGATTCCTGCCTGGATTCCCCTGATCCTGTTGTCGGTGAAGAGAAGATAGCCATCTTTGTTGTAGAATGGACTTTTTGCGAAAGGGGTTCCGATCGACATCCCGTAGTTCGCCCATCCGTTGTAGAAATAGTTGTTGTAATAATTGTCGGCGCCGGTGGCTTCACCTCCGATGGTCGTGCCGTCGTGATCGCCCGGTGCCCAGTGCATTGGCCCGGACTGGTTTGTGAAGTCTATGTATTCTATGGAAGCGGTGTCGATCCAGGCCGGCTTGTTTCTGCGGTATTCCACACCCCAGACTCCGTCCCATCCGTTGAGCTTCCCGATTCCGGAGCCGTCTTCCCACGGCCATTGGAAGAATGCCGTGATCTCGGATCCGTCATGAAATCTGTAGCGTGCCCTGAAATCCCAGGAGCCGAGATGGTTGCCGTTGTAATATTGTCGGTCTCCGCCGGTGGTTCCTCCTCCTCCGCGTTTCTGGACGAAAACGTCGAGGAAATCTTTCAGGCTCACTTTCCCGCCGGCGCTTTCATATATCTGTCCGTCGGAATAGGCATTGTAATATCCGCCGAACTGAGCGGCGTGCTGCATCCCTACTGTAACTGAAAACGGTTTTTCCGGATTTGTGCGGAAATATAGCCGCTTGTAATGGAACCAGACACCGGTTGTCAGGAATGAGTTATAGTAGTTGTAATGATCTTTCAGCCAGTTACTGTCTGTGAATTTTCCGTAGGCGGCCTCAGCCTGTATCTGAACCCATCCGTTGGTGAACGGTATGTTTTGGAAATCGATGAATCCAAGACGCACCTGAGGGATCGGGCGTGCGTTTTCGCTTACCACAATGTCTCCTACACCGAGCGGTGAATCAAACAGCGAGCGGTCGTTCCCCTTCATACCTGCCGTGATAAAAAAACCGCGGTATTTCAGGCCTCCCCACAACTGCTGGATCCAGACGTATGGCTGGCGGCGGTTATGTTCGCTCCATGTTCCTGAAGATTTGTCGAATCGTTCGTAGGCGACGGGCTGGGTGTAGGAGCCGATGATTTCTGCTCCGAATCCATACTCGAATCTGCCGGTGCGTTTCAGTTCCCGGCATATTGAGAGTCTTTCGTAGATTCCGGCAGGCTGAGTGAATATCCCTCCGGAATTCGACCCTATGAAATATGGTGAGAAATCGCCTCCGCCCGCGTTAACGACGGTGGATGCTCTCCAGGGGATGGAGTAGTCCGCTTTTGCGGCGGAAGCCATGATCAGTATCATGGCGGTTATCAGTCGTATGAGTTTTCTGCTGGGCATTTGTCGGATTTGTATGAGTTTACATGACGGCGCTTTTTCTCTTCGAAAATATCTGAGATCTTGAAAAATATGCCGCTTTCCTCCACATCTCCGAATTCATGGTTGATGGCAGTGCCAAACATTCTCATTGTCGGGGAGAGACTCATATAGGCATTTACAAGGGGAGGGATGTTCAGTCCGTGTTCACGGACGCTATGGTTGAGGATCTTGTAGTCTTCCTTAAAATTCCCTCCGGAGAACAGCCTTTCGAGCTTATTCCTGTCAGGGGATGTGTGGAGCGGCCGTATAGGCTCCACAAGCCGGTCGGGATCAGGGAAATACTTGTGCAGAAAAAACAGAAGCATATCCCGGCATTCCGTGCCGTAGTCGGGATACATCGTAACTTTGCCGAACAGGTATTTTATCTGCGGGTACACCACAGTCAAGGCTCCGAGTCCGTCCCAGAGGTTGTCGAGTGCGTAGAGTGCTTTTGCCCCGGCTTTCGATGACTGATATCCGGTTGAGACAAACGATCTCCCCAGCTCGATCGTGTAGGGCAGAAGTTCGTTGATGAACCGGTCCGAGAACCGGAACATGTGGGATGTCGCTATCCGAGGCGAACCGTCGCTGCTGAATCTGATATCTTCTCCCAGAATGAACCGGTATCCTCCTATGATCTCCATATCGTGAGGATCCCATACGATCAACTGGCGGCATGGCGGCTCCATTGTGTCGAACTCGTCTATGTCGCAGCATTTCCCTGTTCCGCCACCTGCATCGCGAAACGCAATCTCTCTGAGACGACCGATCTCGCGCATTGTGTTGGGCGCGCATTTGTGGTCGATGATATAGATTTCGTTATCAAGTTTGTTCGTATGGCGCAGCAGCCGTTCTCCGGTCAGTTCGGCGGCGATAAGATCCCTGTCTATTCTGTCTATAATTTCTTCCATATATGTCGGCGCATATCGGCTTGTCATCCTGAAACAGGAAGCCGGCGATGGATGGCAGGCATGATCGATGTCTGCGTAGATGCAAAGTTACAAAAAAAGTCTCAGAAATAGCTCAGAGTGTGTTTAAAAATGAATGGAGGTGCAGGTTGGAAAGATTGTCGCGATGGCTCACCTTGAATATAAAAAGCCGCTGAGTGGGATTCTCTACGGCTTTTTATATTCATTAGTTATCTATTGCGTTAGCTTGATTGTGCTTGGCGCGTGGATTATTTCCTGACTTTTTTCAACACTTTTTCGTTCACTTTTACCGGATATTTGCGGCGTAGCTCCTCGTTCCATTGTTCCTGTAGCAGATTCTGGAAATCGGTGGTTACTTGTCCGCGTACGTCGGCGGCCTCTTCGGGCTGATCGATTATGCGGGGCATGAACATGAACATGGATTGGAAGTTCGTGATTCTCGGAGACACTTTCGGCCCGTCGAAGACAAGATAGTCTACCATCGCGTTGTCTCCCTTACCGACAGATATATGGTCAATCTGCATGTTTCCCTTGAAATTCTTGCGGACTGTATATACCATGGAGTCAGTGCCGGTCTTGGACATCAGATCTTTGATCTCCTGCGCCACGCTGTCGTTGAGTGCCTGGACAAGATAGCCTTTCACGTGGGGTTTGTCCCATTTGTAGTCATCGCGGTGCGCTTTGAAGAATGCTTCGAGAGCCTCCGGATCCTGCGATGCCTTGTCCCATACTTTGCGCACGCTGGCTTCGTAGAGAAGGCTGCCGTCGCGGTATTCGTTCAGCAGGTTGCGGTATTCGGGTTCCTCGGCTTCGAGGCGTTTCATCTCCTGGTCGCGGGCGCTCTTGTTGATGAACCATGACTGGTATTGCTCGAATTGTCCGATTGCGCTCTTAGGATCGGGAACGATGCGCTGGTGCATCCCTTTCAGCATGTCGGCACGTTTTATGGCGTTCTTGCCGAATGTGATCACGGGCATTTCCCCACCTTTGCCTTTCCCGAAACGTTCGTAGAACAGGGAGTCAATGCCGTTGGCTGACATGTAGGTGGTCATCTCTTCTATGGCCATGTCGTTGACCTTGCCATTATGGGTAGCCATCAGTTTCGCGGTCTGGTTGTCAAGGACCATGCGGAAACGGGCGTCCTGAGGATTGTTGATGCGGTTCAGAATGAAGTGTTTCACATCCTCTTCTGACGATCCGGGTATCCCTTTGATACGTTGCAGTATGTGCCAGCCGAAACGTGAACGGAACGGGCGGGATATCTGTCCGTCGGCAATTGAGAATGCCACTTCGTCGAATTCCGGCACCATTTCGCCTGCGCCGAATGCCGGGAGACGGCCGTCTTGTCTGGCGGAGCCTTTGTCGTCGGAATTGTTGCGTGCGGTCAGACCGAATGAGGCAGGCTCGTTCTCGATGGCTGCATAAAGGCTGTCGATCTCATGTTTTGCCTTTGCTTCTTCTTCCGGAGTCGCACCTTGCGGACACATTTTCAGAATATGGGCGGTGAGGACTTTGCCGCGCGACGGGCGCTTTTTGCCTCCCATGATTATGTGTACGGTGTTTGGAGTCTCCACAATTTCTGAAATCACTCCCTCGGGTGTGGTGAAGACAGCTTTCTCGAAAGAATACGGGAATTTCATGGCGCTGATGTAGCCCATGTTGCCTCCGTTGGTGTTTGATCCCTGGTCGTCGGAATATTTCAAGGCGGTCTCATCCCATGAGGAAGTACCCTGAACGAGGACATTGCGTATTGAGTCGAGTGTGGCGCGGGCTGTCTTGTCGCCCGGGCGCGTGAATTTCATGATATGTCTTGCCTCCGCTTCCTGTTTGCTCCAGCCGAACTCTTCGGCCACGAGATTCCGGATATATGCGGAGTCGGCCATGTAGGGAGCCGCAAGATCGGCACGGTATTGTTCCATCTCCTTTTTGAATGAGGGGAGTGTGTCGAGTCTGTCGGCAATGGCATCGGCTACTTTCAGTTTGTAGAGCTTGAACATTTCGACATATTCTGAAAGTGGTTGAGGCTCGAGTTGCTGACGGCTGTTCTTGCGGTAGAGATACTCGAACTCCGAGAGAGGGACATCCACTCCGTTGACCGTCATGATGACCGGATCTTTGGCTGCCCAGCAGGCCGCCACAGCAGCCAATGCGCCTCCAGCCATGAATAATTTCTTCATATCAAGATCGTTGTATGTGTTGTTTTCGTATAAAAATCAGGTGGAAAGCTCCGGTATGGCATTGCTTTCCACCTGATATAACGGCCGATTGGTCAAAATATTATAATGCCGGCTGCAAAAAGAGTCGTTTGTTCAGAGTGTGATTTTTCCTGTCTCGACCATGTATTGCAGCCTGTCGTAGTCTTCCATCTCGTCGAGATCGAAGCACAGGTGATCCATCGGATAGACAAGTGTTCGCGGACTGACTGCTCTCGGATGGTCTGTGTCGAGCGCTTCGCGCCTGTAGACATAAACAGAGCCGTTTATATCGAATACCTCGGGCGACTGCTGGCGGGAATTGAATTTTGCCTCACAGACTTCTCTGAAATATCCGTCCGGTTTGCGTTCCACCATGTTGAAATACGGGTTGCGTCGGCATGGACTGACACTGAAAATTGTAAGGGCCTCACTATCGCCGGCTATCTTTTCGAGACAAGCCTCGATGTCTTCCTGGGTGCGCATCGGGGAGCTGACATCAAGATCCACGATGTAGTCGTATCTGTGTCCGCGTCTGCGCTCCATGTGTTCCACCGCGTCCTTGATGGCGTCGACTTTGCCGCAATGGTCATCGGCAAGATATGCCGGACGCCTGTAGTCGGTAGGCAGTCCCCATTCCTCCGCTGTGGCGATGATCTGGTCGCTGTCTGTGGAAAGAATGACGTCGGCTTCATGTCTGGCGGCAAATTTTTTTGCCGCCGATATGGTATATGCTATGAGCGGTTTTCCGCCCACGGGCCTTATGTTCTTCCCGGGAATACCCTTTGATCCGCCGCGGGCAAGGATTGTTACGAGTATGTTTTGCATGGATTGGTTCAGCTGCGGCTGTAGTTTGGTGCCTCTGAAGTAATCGCCACGTCGTGGGGATGGCTTTCAAGCACGCCGGCGGATGTGATGCGGGTGAACTTTGCGTGATGCAGGGTCTCGATATCTTTGGCTCCGCAATATCCCATTCCGGCACGGAGTCCGCCGAGGATCTGATAGACAACCTCGTAGAGCGATCCCTTGTAGGGGACGCGTGCGGCGATTCCTTCCGGGACAAGTTTCTTGACATCCGTTACTGTCCCCTGGAAATAACGGTCTTTGGATCCTTTCTCCATTGCCTCAAGAGATCCCATGCCTCGGTATGACTTGAATTTACGTCCGTTGAAGATGATTGTGTCGCCGGGTGATTCCTCGACTCCGGCAAGCATCCCTCCGAGCATCACGCTGTGTCCGCCTGCGGCCAGAGCCTTCACTATGTCGCCTGAATAGCGTATGCCGCCGTCTGCTATCAAGGGGATTCCGGTGCCTTCAAGTGCTTTGGCCACATCATAGACAGCCGAAAGCTGAGGCACCCCAACTCCGGCTACGACGCGGGTGGTGCAGATGGATCCGGGTCCGATGCCGACTTTGACTCCGTCGGCTCCATGTTCAACCAGATAGCGCGCGGCCTCTCCGGTGGCGATATTGCCCACCACTACATCGATGTCGGGGAAAGCTGCTTTCACGGCTTCAAGAGTGTTTACCACGCCGGCTGAATGGCCGTGGGCGGTGTCGATCACTATCGCGTCTACGCCGGCCTTGACAAGCGCCTCGGCACGCTGCATGCTGTCGGCCGTAACGCCGATGCCGGCGGCCACGCGCAGACGTCCCAGACGGTCCTTGCATGCATTGGGTTTGTCTTTTGCTTTTGTGATATCCTTATATGTTACGAGGCCTATAAGTTTCCCGTTAGCGTCCACGACTGGAAGTTTCTCGATCTTGTGGCGCTGAAGGATGTCGGCCGCTTTTTCGAGATCGGTGCTTTGATCTGTGGTAACAAGATTTGTCGATGTCATCACTTCGTCGATCTTGCGGTCCGGATTGCGCTCGAACCGCAGGTCGCGGTTTGTGACAATTCCGCGCAGTGTCATGTCGTCGTCCACTACCGGAATTCCGCCGATGTGGTATTCGGCCATCATTGCCAGTGCCTGGCTGACGGTGCTGCCGCAGCGGATCGTTACAGGATCATAGATCATGCCGTTCTCGGCCCGCTTTACAGCGTGGACCTGACGCGCCTGTTCCTCAATCGACATGTTCTTGTGAATCACGCCGATTCCACCCTCGCGGGCTATGGCAATGGCAAGCTGCGATTCTGTTACTGTGTCCATGGCGGCGGAGACCAATGGAACGTTGAGCGAAATTCGACGGGAAAATTTGGAGGAAAGATTCACCTCGCGGGGCAATACGTTGGAAAAGGCAGGAATCAGGAGTACATCGTCAAATGTAAGTCCTTCCATCTGCACGCGGTCTGCAATAAACGACATAATTTTTGGTCTGGATTTTATTGCACGCAAAATTACTAATTATTTCCGAACAGACAAAATGTGGGAATCCAAACTTTCCCGGTTTGCCATCTCCGCAGCGGGATAAGGCCTTTTTTTGACAATAAGTAACTCTTTGAAATTAGTTATAATTTAAAATTTTATCAGTAACCCTATGGGCTTATATCATCTTATTTGTCTTTTTGGTATATTTCAAATTTTCAATCAGTCGTTTAGCCCGCTAAACTCCCTCTTTCAAATTGGAAATCTCCTCAAAAATCCAGCATAATCCGATATAAGCTTAAAGAGTTACTTATCCGGGACAAAATTATCCCTGTCAGCGGTTGCGGGTGTAGAATCTTTCCAGACGGGAGCGGTGGCGTATGCCGAAGAAAAAATTGTCTATCGGACGCCACAGCATGAATACCGGCACGCTCCACCATAGCCGGGTGGTGTTGAGGCACGGTGCGACCAGCCGGTATAGATATATTCCGAAGCCCCAGAATATGAGCAGCAGTGCCGACGCGATGACTGCCGGAGTCCAGCGTTCCACCGGATCAGGCGCGGATTCTGTAAACAACGGCGACAATGCCGCGCAGATTGTAGAAATAAGCGCTATCCATTGGCAACAGCTTCCGATTCCGGCCTTGATAAAGGGTTGGCGTGGGAGCATCTTTGCCGAGAATGCGTATCGTTCTCTCATTTCTACTGCGCTCTTGTTGGCGTTCGCAGGATTCTGCGTCAGAATGGCGTTCTTGTCGAGCTGGACGGCTGTGTTGGTGCCGGTTGCGATCTCGGAAAGGAAAAGGTCATCGTCGCCCGGATCGATGTGGGTGGTTTTGGAATATCCTTTTGTCCCGAAAAATAGGCTTCTGGCGAATAGCATGTTGAAGCCGTCGCCTCTGAATGGGCGGCTGTTCAGGGCGCCGGCCACCCATTGTGATGTCCGGAAGCAGAAATCAAACTGTCTGAACCATTTGGATATTCCTTTCAGCGATGCGGCGTCCGGGCATGACAGGCCGAGTACGATGTTTACCGCCGGATTCTCTATCACGGGTCTCATCATCGTTGCCAGCCATTCCGGCGAGGAGATGCTGCATGTTGACACTGTGGTCAGCACAAACTCCGTGGAGGCCGCTTTTATGCCGATGGTGAAAGCGAGTTTTCTGCGGGACAGGTTGTGGGATCCTGGTGGAATGAATGTGAAATGGACATCAGGAAATTTTTCCCCGAATCGTTCGCGCATCTCCCTTGCCTTGACTGAATCCGCGTCAGACACGATTATCACTTTGTAATCGGGATATGTCTGCGCCGAGATCTGCCCGAGATATCGTTCGAGCGTTTCATCGTCGGCAAAATCATATACAATCACCGATAGCGATGGAAATTCCATCCCGGCGGTTCCCGATTCTGAATCCCGGGTTCTGGTTGCCCGGATTATTTTTCTGACAGAAGGATATGAAATCGATATGGATGTCAATATCGCCGCGAGAGCGACGCAGAGAAGCGGTATTGGGATGGATGTCATTAGAATTCAGAAAAAAACTTAGGTTTGATGACGATGCCGGCGCGCAGGCGGGAATGGAATACGTTGTAGTCGAGGAGCGACTCGCCGTATCCGTTGTAGTACTGTACGAAAAAGTATTGGTTGCTTTTACGATGGTACAGCCAGTTGAACTCAAATATCGTGTTGAAATCGAGTTTCCAGTTTCCTCTTTTCACAAGAGTCAGGGCGAAGCCGAATTTTTTGTTTGGCGTGGTTACCACTACACCGGATTGGAAAACGCCTGCATATTTTAGGATGTCGCGGTTGTTCTGTCCGTCAATTATCGGTATCCAGAATTTTGCATGCACCATCAGCCAGTCGTCGATCAGTGTCGATCCGGAGAATGATATGCGGTTCCAGCTTCTGGAGTCTTTTCCGTCACGTCCGTTGCTTTCATGCTCTATGAGCAGCGTTAGTTTCCCGACATATCTGTCTTTGTTGAAGAATGGTTTGGAGATTCCGATTCCAGGGTTGAAATTGAGATCCCTCATGGGAAGAGATTTCTCGAAGACGTTCCAGAATGTCTTCTGGGTATACATGAGAAACAGGAACGTGTGCCAGGGCAGGGTGGATTTTGTGAGCCGCTGGGCTATCGAGATCTGGAATTTTACGTCGGAGTTTGTGCGCGACGGTGTCTGATGAGGCAGCAGTGTTGTCCCGACTGTGAAATAATTGTCTTTATATAGCCCGAAGTATGGCCCGTTGTCGAATTCCTTTCTGAGGGAGTCGACAAAATGCTTCTGGTCGGGTACAGGGATAATCTGCGCATTCAGTGAAATGGCGATCAGGGAAAGAATTGCAAATATGTTCAGCCGGAGATTCATCGAAAAAGACCGTTGCGGGAAATGCGCCTGGTCTGTAATATACCCACGCTCTCCGCAACGGTTGCAAAATTACGAAAAAAGTCTGATTCGGCCTTGCACTATGTGGCCGGACTGCATTCAGAAAGATAGTTGAAGCATCATCTGTAGTCTTGAATCATGAGCCTGGGATCCGTCGTAGTTCACACGGCGGCCGTAGATATATTCGACTCCGGCCTGAAGCAATGTGTTTATGTCCCAGAAAACGTTGCCTACTGCATATTGCGCGTAGCGGTACTGGTTGTCTTCCGCAGGCATGGCGCATTTGTCGGCGTATGTGCGCACGTGGGAATACGTAGCGGTGGCGAAAACTTTGGGGCAGATGTTGAATTGCAGTCCTCCGTAGGCTCCGTAGGCTTTGACTGTGTTAAGGATATTGGCGCTTCCGGAAGATGGGAGCATATCCATTCCGCAGCCGGTGAGATCCTGGATGTAGCTGGCTATTCCCTTGCCGTACAGACCTTGATAATATGCCGTGAGCCAGGGAGTGATGGCGGCTGAGCCGCTTAGCTGGATTCCCCAGCCTACTTTGTCGATGTTTTTGTCGGCCACAGGGTCGTGGTAGAGCATGTTGCGCATCACGGCCGAGAACCGTAGCCAGCTGCTGCCTTCGTCCCAGCTCCATTTGATGAATGCCGGTATGTCGGGCACACGCTGATTGACCTTGTAGGCGCCGGCTCCATGGGCGTCGGTTACGGAGTACATGGGCAATTCAATACCCACACCCGCGCTCCATTCCTTTTTCTTGCCAAAGTCTACGGAATAGTCAAGAACGGCATTTCCTACGGCTGAGGAGGCGTTTGGGCCTTCATAGTCGATGGTCGGAGGTGTGGAGGCAGGATCGGCGAATAGCGTCTTGTCGTAACCGATCTTGAACCCGCGGTATTTCATGTAGGCATATTGCAGGGCAGGAGCGTAATCGTCTCCGAGAAGATTTGCGCCGATGAATGCGCTGAACTGATTGTCGCTTCCAGGCAGACCGACGAAGTTGAGGAAAAGGCTTGTCTGCTGGGCTGAGAACTGTACGAGTCCGCCGTCTCCCCGTCGCTGTGCAGCCGGTATGGAGGATGTGAGGAATTCATTGGGATTGTCCATCACATGGCCGAAATCGTAGCTGACAGTGGTCTTGACAACACCGCCTATCCCGAGATAGAAAGTGTGGTCTTTGCCGAAAACGGCAAAGCGCGGGACGGAGGAGTTGAATTCAGACGGGGCGTTTTCAAGCAGGTGCTTATAGACCGCGATGCTGTCGGTTTTTCCCATCATGGTTTTGACATGTCCTTGTTTTTTCTGTGTCGGGTGGAGCTGAGCCTGGGCACTGATTCCGCATGTCAAAGCGATCGCGGCTATAGTCAGAAGTTTTGGTGTGGAATTCATCAATAAGAAAAGTTGACGGTGGGTTGGTGTATGTTTCTGTGTCATCTTGAAACATTCATGATGACACAGAAACAACGCATGAATAAGGAGTATTGTTTTTAGAGATCGTGTTTAAAAACAAAAGTTAATATTCTGGAGCAAACATCGGATCCCATGCCGGAAGCAGGATCGGTTTCTGTTTCAGAATTTTTGAAATTTCGGCAGGAACATGCTTCTTGTTGACCACAAGACGGAACATGTATTCGTCAAACCATTTGTCGGTCATAATCAGATGGCCGTCGTTGGCGCCGGGTCCCCAGCTGTTTTCCACCATCCATTTTGTCGGTTTTCCGTTGGAGTCGAGATCTACGGCGACAAGTGTCATGGCATGGGACGAGGCGCTTGCGTATGTGCGTATGCGGTCGGCCTTGTCCATCCCGAATTTTGTGCCCATCAGAGCCTCGTAGTCGAAGTTGTCAGGGTCGAGGACTCCTCTCTCTCGGTCGAGGAACTGGCCTACGTCGCATGAGAAATACATCATCTCCCCATCTTTGATTGATTTGATGGCCATCTCTTTTATCTCTTCCACGGGAAGATTGATGTATGTCCAGTTGCGTCCGTCGTATGCGTGGCGGTCGAAATCTATCTCGTATAGTTTGTAGTATTCGCGCGACGGGTCGTTCATCAGCATCACATAGTCGTTTTTCAGATCGTTGCCGGCGAATTCTTTGTAGAACGACTGGGGAGTGTATGTCTTTGTGCTGACGGGCTTCCCATCCTTGTCGTAGCGCGTCCAGGAGAATTCCGTGGGTGGTTCGCCGATGGTAAGGGCGAGCATGCGGTATATTTCGGCGAGCATCTCCTCTTTGCGCTGCTGCATCTCTTTTTCCGGTTTCCCCTGTGCGTGCATTTTTCTGAGTTCGAGACCGTCTTCGCGCAATTTGAGGGCAAGAAGCTTGTTCAGTCTGGCCGTGTTGTTCGCGGTGAAGGTTTCCTGCATCACTTCTGCTGGGACGATGCCGTATTTCATCAGATTGTCGGACAGTCCGGTGTATTGTCCTCCATCGTTGATCGGATTATGGAAAAGCCAGTCTACTGTCTTGTCGTCGGCCGGACGGTCTGCCAGGTCGATCATTCCCTGAAGAAAAAGGTTTGCCTTCTCAAGCTGGTCGTAGAAGAAGTTGTAGCTTTGCGAGAGCTTTAGTTCAGGCATATCGTGCTGTTCCATGATTTGCGAGCGCAATACGTTCAGCCCTGTGAACAGCCAGCAGCGTCCGGAGCGTTGCTGGTTTGTGATACCTTTGCTTTTCACGCGGTCCGAGAAGTGGGTGTTGAATCCGTTTTTGCTGTCAGGATTGGATGCGATTTTATCTATGTCGTTTGTGCTGATGGCGTTCCTCAGCGCCCGCGTGGAGACAGAGCGGTCCTGGGCTGATTTCAGGCGTCCGAGCATGTCGGGGGAGATGCCCCCTTTTCCGGATGCGCCTGCCGATAAGGCAGCGAAAATCATCGCGCCGATAAAAAATGTAGATCTTTTCATGATATAGATTGGTTGGTTTATGTCGGGGTTATTTATTGTTCAGAATCAACAGGGTGTCGAGAATAGTGCGGTCGTTGCTGAGCCGGGGCACTTTTCTCTGCCCTCCGAGTTTGTGGGATCCGGAGTGCGAGAGCCATTCATCGAAAAGTCCGGGACGGGCATTGGTGATCGAAAGAGGGTCAAGAAAAATTGAATTTGCACGTTTGGCCTGATAATCGGAGTTGACCTTCTGGAGTTCGGAGTCGAGTCTCGATGCGAAATCATCCGTGTCTGCCGGCGGGGTGTCCCATTCTATGATCCATTGGTGGCGTCCTCTCTGTCCGTCGTGGGCGAACACAGGCCCGGCGGAATAGTTTTTGACAGAAGCCCCGGTCTGACGGCATACCTCGGCAAGAGCCTCCTCGGCGTTGCATTCCATCAGTTCCTCCCCGAAAGCGTTGATGAAGCTTTTTGTCCGTCCGGCTATGGAGATCCTGACAGGGGATGTCTCTTCGACTTTTACGGTGTCGCCAAGCCGGTAGCGCCACAATCCGTTGGCGGCCGTAATGACCATTTCGTATGTGTGTCCCTTGTCAACGCCGTCGATGCCTACAGGCGTGGAATCCGGATCTGCTATGTCGATGAATTCATAATACACGCCGCTGTCGATAATCAGCAGCATAGACTGGTCGTCAAGATGCTGTTGCACCGCGAAAAAGCCCTCCGAGGCATTGTAAGTCTCCATGAAATGCATCGGGCATCCTTCGGTGAGGCGCTGGTATTCTCCGCGGTAGGGCGCGAATGATATCCCTCCGTGGAAGAACACCTCGAGGTTTGGCCATACCGCGGAAAGCGACGTTGCATTCTCCCGCTTGAGTATCTCTTTTATTACAGTGAGAAACCAGCTCGGCACTCCCGATATGTTCGTAACGTTGCTTCGTGCGGCGGCTTTTGCCAGAGCTGGGAGTTTCTGTTCCCAGTCGGACATCAGTGCCACGCGTTTTGAGGGCACCCGCACCATGTCGGCAAGTGGAGTGATCCTCTTTATCAGCGTGGCTGAAAGGTCTCCCACATGCACTCCGGACGGAAGGTCGCTTATTTCATTTGCGAAACTTCCGCCAAGAATCATTCCTTTTCCTGAGAAAATGCGTGTCGCCGGGTTGGAGGCGATATAGTGGCTTACGGCGTCTTCCGCTCCGCGGTAGTGGTTGAGCCGCAGACTGTCGTCGGTAACAGGGATATACTTTGATTTCCCTCCGGAAGTTCCTGAAGATTGGGCATACCATCTGCATCTTCCGGGCCATAGCACATCTTTCTCCCCCCTGATCATGCGCATTACGTTTTTCCGTATCCCTTCATATCCGGTCAAAGGTACTTGGCGGGCAAACGCGCTCCTCGGATCCTTTTCCCGGAGCATGTCGGCAAATCCACAGAGTTTACCGATTTCAGTGTCTTTTGCCCGCCTGATGAGCGATCTGAGCAATTCGATCTGAATGTCGGCGCTGTCTGTGTCCCAGCGGCATGTGCGGTAGGCTCTGCGCAGAAAATGATGTCTGACCAATGGGGTGAGGTTCATGCGGAATGGTGTGGAATCAACTATAGGGTTAGTATAAGAGCGGGCATGCAGTCCGCTCCGGTATAAAAGTAATGCAAATTTAACGCAAAGTGTTCATTCCACAAAAAATTATATGCTCTAACAACCGTCTGGAAAGACTTCTGGAAGACGTATATCTACCGGATTATCAGTTCGTCGATGCTCCTTTTGGGGACGCATTGGGTGTCTGTCTCATCCCGGAAATATTTATACCGGTTATCTTCCATACGGGTGATGGCTGTTTTTTCGTCAGCCACTCCGAGGGCTACCACATATTCCGGGCGGTAGCGTTTGGGAATTCCGAGTGCAGCCGAGAGTGCCGGGGAATTGAACGCTTTGATTATACATGCGTTCAGTCCGAGAGCCGTGGCTCCGAGAGTGATGGCCTGAAGATTCAGCCCGTCGTCGCACATGCAGTCTCCGGTAAGTTCTGTATCGGTACACTGGACAATGTATGCAGCCGGACGCTGATCAGGTTCCGGTCCATCCCAGTCGGTGTAATATCCGGCCCATTTGAGCAGGGGGAAAATCTCATCCTTTTCCTCTCCGGAGTTGACAAGCCTGTATCGCAAAGGCTGGATATTGCGCCCTGACGCGCAGTAGCGGGTGAGGTCTATGAGCTGGACAAGGGTTTCTGTACTCACAGGTATGTCTGCTTTGAAACGCCTGACTGAACGGTCGGCGATGAGCAGGTCTCTTACGATATTGAACTCTGGTGTTGTCATGTTGATGATGGTGTTTCAAAAATTGATCACGGTTATTTAACGGGTAGGATGATGTGAATGTTGTGTGGCTGTTATATAAAGCAAGCGTGCCCGGCTTTAAGCCGGGCACATCGCCTTTAATTGTCATCAGGGCGAAACTTTTTGACGAACGACCAACTCTCAGGCCATGAATATTGCGTCAATAGAATGATGAATAGATAATAAAGTAGTAAATAATTAGACAGTCTTAACTTCTTAACATTTGCCGTAATCGCCGCGTGATGGATTAGGCCGCGGCTTTGAATTTCTTTACGGATGCAAAGTTATATGATTTTTTGTTAAAGTCAATGGCTGCCTTTTCCTGATTTCGGACTTGATTTCCATAAACAGGACGTCTATTTTTCCGAATTACCGATTTCGGAAAAATATCAGGCCAAGAAAATGAGCAAGTTGATCGTGCGACCGGTTATTTTTCCTCCTGTACGATTCTCAGGTAGGTGGAAGGAGTGACGCCTGTGATTTTCCTGAACGCCGCTATAAAGTTGGTGGATGAGCGGAATCCTACGCTTTCGGCGATAGCTCCGATGGTGTATTGACCGTAATTTTCTGTGTCAGACATTCGCCGCAGAGCCATCTGGATCCGGTATTCGTTTATATATGTCCTGAAATTCTTGCCATGTTTGTCGTTGATACAGGCTGACACGTATTTTGAATTCACTCCGACGAGCGTGGCGAGTGAGGCGACGCTGAAATCCGGATCGAGCCATTCTTCTGTTGATTCCATTACGCGCGTGATACGGTCTGCTATGTCATCGGCTGCTTTCTGTGATATGCCGCACCGCTGGCGTTTTGTGTCATCGGTTTCCCTCTCTTCCTGATCCTGTGAGGCGGGATCTTCGCTGCTGTAGTCTTCATCGGAAGCTGGATCTGGCGAGACTGGTGGTTCTCCAGCGTCCTGGTCTGTAGGTCTGGACACATTTTCAGCATGGGATGGCTGGATGTTTCTTCCTGATTGCTTCTGAAGCATCTCCCGGTTGCTTTTGAAGATGATGCTGTAGGCTTTCTTCATTCTCCTTGAGGTGCTGATCCAGATGTAGACCGCTATTGAAAGCGAGAGGAGGATTACGAGACTGATCAGTATGACCTCAAGTTTTGAAACCTGTATCTGTAAAGTCTCGATTCTCTTTTTTGCTTTCTGGTTTATTTCATCTTCATACTGTTCGTTGACGCGCAGAAACGATTCAGTGTCGAGCAGAGAGTCCCGGAGGGAGAAATATCTGTCTTGATGCTGGCTCACTTTGTGGTGCATGCCCGGGATTCTGGAATAAAGACGCATGTATCCTCTTTCAGCGTCCACCATCATGTTGACCACATTGTATTGGTTGGCAAGACGGCTGTAAAGATCCAGCACGTTCAGGGCGGAGTCGTAGAGTTGCTGCTGTTCGTAGATCTGAAACATTTCAGAAATGGGAGTCAGCCGGAGAGAGCGGTTGAAATTGGGGGCATCTGTCTCTTTGTAGGCTGCCTTGAGGAATGCTATGGCCTTTTGCCAGTCTCCGAAATAGCGCTGGTATATGCCTTGCCGGCACAGTTTAAGATATCGGCTCAGGTGTCTGTCGGCAAGAGGCATTTTGTCTGCCTCCCGCATGTATTTGAGAGACAGCACGCTGTCATGGATATTGCATGCGGCCATCGAAAGGTTGTTGAGGAATCTCGCCTGATTTTCCCGGTCGTTGTGGCGTTTGGCAATCTCTATGCCCGCGTTGTAATATCTGAGGGCTTTAGTGTAGTCATGGAAGTTGAAATGGATGTTGCCCAGCAGTTTATAGCATTGAGACCGCAGGGATTCGAGCTTTTTGTTCTCAGGGTTGTTTTCTGCAAGACGCATGAACTCGTGGCAATAATGGAGCGAGCTGACATAGTTGCCCTCTGCATACGCATTGTTTGCTGCCGAGATATAGCTTGTTGCAGCTGGATATGGCGAAGATTCACCATCCTGTTTCGACGCGTTGCATGAAAAGGAATGGATGATTGAAAATGTCAGTGCCAAAATGAGTGTAATAGTACGCATTTTGCAGAATAAGACTGTAAAGAAATGATAATAATGGCAAATGTAAAATCAGTTTTTGAGAAGAAAGGTCAGTCGGCGAGGAGAGGGCTGAGTTCGCGGAAGATCGCGGGAGAGGCGGCGAGTGCGCTGATGCCTCGGTTTTCATGCCAGAAGCCGTAGGCGGCTCCGGCTTCTGTCGCAATGAGACGCCCGGCTGCCACATCCCATTCGTGCAGGTTCATCTCCCAGTATCCGTCAAGAAAGCCTGCGGCAACGTATGAAAGGTCGAGAGCTGCCGATCCGAGTCGTCTCAGTCCTCTGACAGCTGGCATTATTCTGCTTACCTGAAGCAGGTTGTTGTCTTCATTGACCGCTTTGTCCACTGGAAATCCTGTGGCAACGACAGCTCTGTCGAGGCGGGTTTTTCCGCTGCACCGGATAGGCTTGCCGTTGAGGAATGCCCCGCATCCGCGGACAGCATGGAACATTTCATTCAATGCCGGGGCAAACACGACCCCGATGGCGTCCTCCCCGTCGATCTGAATGCCGATCGAGACGGAGAAAATGGGTAATCCCTGACTGAAATTTGTCGTTCCGTCAAGCGGATCTATTATCCACTTGACTTCAGCATCATGAGAATCTCCAGCCATGGCTTCGCCAGATTCCTCCGAAAGGATGGAATGCCCCGGATAGCAGGACTTGATTGCCTGTATTATAGCCTGTTCGGCTTCTTTGTCAGCAATAGTTACAACATCGCTCTCGTTAAGTTTCGCGGTGATGTCAAGTCCGTTTCCCCGGAAATGGCGGAGATGGATCCCGCCGGCTGTCCTGGCGATTTCCATTGCATGGCGCAGCATGCGTTCCACGGATGGCTGACAGCTGGACATTATGTCAGTCTTTTGAGGATTTCATTTCAAAGGTGTTGAGGTGCATCTCGGCGATGCTGCGCAAGATGCCGACATAACGGCTGAAATGATCTGATGAGGAATGTGCGTCGAGAGCCTGTTGATCCCGCCATGTCTCGCAAATCATGAGATGTTCGGGGATTGTGGCGCTCTCGAAAACATCGTAGGCGACACATCCATCCTCCAGACGGGAAGCTTTCACCAGCGCTTTGGCTGCGTCGAGCGCTTCCTGCCGTTTGTCTGCGGATACTTTTATGAAGCAATTTAGTCTAAGCATATCAGGTGGTATTTTTTAATTTTTTCGGGAAAGCCTGAAATCGGGCTTCCATTTGTCGCTGAGTATCAGGCCGCCTATGATCAGTACGCATCCGATATAGCCCATGATGTAAATGTGTTCACCGAGGACAAAGAATGCGGCTATCATTGTTACGAGCGGCTGTAGATACAGATAGTTGTTGGTCGTAACCGGCCCGAGTTTGCTCATGCATTCGTTCCATATCAGGTAAGCCGCGCACGAACACATGACCACAAGGAAGAGGAAATTGAAGAGATATTTCGGATTTGAAATGTCGAAAAGCGCAGCGAGATGATAAGGCTCTCCCTGCATCAAGAGAAGCGGAAGGGCGGTTATGACTCCGTAGAAGAATAATTTTCGTGTTATGAACAGGGAAGAGTAGTGGGGGATGAGATTTTTTACTACAATCGTGTATACGGCCCAAGACAGGGATGCCGAAAGAGCGAGCAGATCACCCTTGGGTTTTATCACAAATCCCTCTCCGTGGCTGAATATTATGCACACGACCCCGACAAGAGCTATCAGGGATCCAATGACCTCGCCGGCTCCGATCCTGACCCTGAATATTATCCCCATCAGCAATGTGGTGAAGATTGGGGAGATGGATGCAAGCAGCGACACGTTGCCGGCTGTGGTGTAGTTGAGCGCGAAGTTTTCAGTAATGAAATAGAGAGAGCCGGAGCATACGCCGCAGATCAGGAAATTCAGTTCGTCACGCCAGTTGTTGGCGAGAATTTTCCTGAATGTGAAGATCAGCAGCAGAAGATAGGCTGCTGCAAAACGGTAGACGTACATCTCGATCGGAGTGAATCCCCCTTCGATCATAAGCACTTTCGTGCAGAGGAAAGATGTACCCCATGCACTGGCTGCGATCAGGGCTCCTATATGGGCTATCAATTTGATATAACTGGAGTTGCGCAATGTTGACTGAGAGTTCATGACTTGGTGCTGTTCAGGCGTTCGCGTTCATAGATTCTTGATTCCGGTGCAAAAGTAATGAAAATCGGCGACACATCCTAATGCGGATGCAAAAATTCTCACGGATAGTGTTTCCGCGGAGCGCTTCCCTCCCGGATATGGAATCAGACCCGCCGAACCTCCGGGCCGGAGGATCGACGGGTCTGTATCCGTCTAAATTAAATCAAGTGTTGCGATTGTCTGGTCAAGGCTCTTCGACAAAGTCCTCTTTCCCGACTCCGCATACGGGGCATACCCAGTCGTCGGGAAGGTCTTCGAATGCTGTTCCGGGGGCAATGCCGGCTTCCGGATCACCTTTTGCCGGATCATAGATCCAGTCGCAAACTTCACATCTGTATTTTTTCATAGCTTTCATTTTCTAATTTGTTTCTGATTTTCATAATTTCAACGTGTCAGACGGGTATATGGTTTGGTGGAGGGGGTAAAAAAACTTGAAAAAAGGATAAAATTTGGAAATTCGGCTGCTTGTGCTTACCTTTGCATCGGATTTGGCATCAAGGCCAGTCTTGCAGATCCGCAATTGTCTGCAACGCAGAATCTAACATAGAAAGGCCGGAATTTGAACACCAGCTTAACTATCGACCAGGCTACGGAGCGTCTTGAATCCTATCTGAAGGAGCGCAGGATGCGCATGACCCGTGAGCGGCTTGCCGTAGTGGAGGCTGTCTGGAGTCTCAAAAGAGTATTCAAGGCCTCCGATGTGGTCGGGAAGCTCGGACAGGGAGATTTTATGGTGGGCCGTTCCACTGTCTACGACACACTGTCGCTGCTTGATCGCTGCGGATTGGTCGAGACTCTGCCGCTTGGCAGCGAAGAGACTCTTTATGCCAGAAGAAGCAAAGGCTATCTCCTGCTGATATGCTCATCGTGCGGCAAGGTCAGGCAGGAACGAGACACGGCGCTTTTCGAGCATATTGAAGGCCGTAAATTCGAGGCATTCACTCCCGTGCGTTCAGCGACTATCGTATGGGGAAACTGCTCGGTGTGCAGCCGGAAAGCCCGCAAGCAAAGATCCGGCTCAAGCCGCAAAAAACAATAAAACGCATAACGACCGATTACATATATATTTATGAAAAAAGCAGACGTACTTCTCGGGCTCCAGTGGGGCGACGAAGGGAAAGGAAAAGTGGTGGATGTACTCACTCCGCGCTATGACGCTGTAGCTAGATTCCAGGGCGGACCAAATGCCGGACACACACTTGAATTCGACGGGCGAAAGGTTGTGTTGCGTTCCATACCGTCAGGAGTGTTCCGCGATTGCGTCAATTACATAGGCAACGGGGTAGTGCTTGATCCTGTCCTTTTCCGCAACGAGGCCCGCGATCTTGAGCGGGAAGGAGTCGATCTCCATAAAATTCTCAAGATTTCAAAGAAAGCACACCTGATCCTTCCCACACACCGCCATCTGGATGCCGCCAACGAGCTTGCCAAGGGGAAATCGAAGATAGGCACTACGGGGAAAGGGATCGGACCGACATATACAGACAAGATCTCAAGAAACGGTCTCCGTGTCGGCGACATATTCGATGAGTTCGACAGGAAATACACCGCTGCCAAAGAGCGTCATATCGCGATGCTCCGCGACGCCGGATATGATGAGGATCCGCTTGCTTCCGAAGCCGAATGGCTCGAAGCGCTGGACTATCTGCGCGGTTTTGACATAGTGGACAGCGAGTATGAGCTTAACGGGCTTCTCGACGAGAACAGGAGCATACTTTGCGAAGGGGCGCAGGGCACGATGCTCGATGTGGATTTCGGATCGTATCCGTTTGTTACATCATCGAACACAATTGCCGCCGGCGCATGCACCGGACTTGGCTTGTCGCCACACCGCATAGGAGATGTCTACGGTATCTTCAAGGCATACTGTACCCGTGTGGGCAGCGGACCGTTCCCGACAGAGCTTTTCGATGCTACAGGTGAGAGAATCGGGGAGAAAGGACATGAATTCGGCGCGGTAACGGGGAGGAAACGCCGCTGCGGCTGGATCGATCTCGTCGCCTTGCGCTATGCCGTGATGATCAATGGAGCAAACCGGCTGATAATGATGAAAGCCGATGTGCTTGATGACTTCGATACGATCAAGGCTTGCGTAGCCTATAAGATAGACGGCAAGATAACAGACAGATTCCCCTTTGATGCGGATGCCGGTAAGATTGAACCGGTCTATGTCGAGCTTCCGGGATGGAAAGCAGACCTCACGCAGTGCCGTTGTGAGGCTGATTTCCCGAAAGAGTTTTCCGACTACATATCTTTCATCGAGGAAAAGCTGGGCGCTCCTGTATGCATCGTGTCGGTTGGCCCGGACAGAGTCCAGACCATAGAGCGTTAAGGAGATACATGACAATCGATCAATACTGATAAAAACAATATTTCAAATCTTAAAATCACTAAGAATCATGGCAAAAGTAAAACCGTTTAAAGGTGTCCGCCCTCCGAAGGAGATGGTGGAAGAGGTTGTTTCCCGTCCTTATGACGTACTCAATTCCGAGGAGGCCCGTAAAGAGGCTGAAGGCAATCCCAAATCCCTTTATCATATCATCAAACCTGAAATCGACTTTGAACCCGGTTTCGACGAGCATGATCCCAAAGTGTATGACAAGGCCGTGGAGAATTTCAAGAAATTCCAGGAAAACGGATGGCTCGTGCAGGATGACGAGGAAAAATACTACATCTACGCGCAGACTATGGATGGCCGCACACAGTATGGCTTCGTAGTTGCCGCATGGGTGGACGACTATATGGAAGGCCGCATCAAGAAACACGAGCTCACCCGCCGCGACAAAGAGGAAGACCGCATGAAGCACGTTCGTGTAAACAATGCGAATGTTGAGCCTGTGTTCTTCGCTTTCCCCGACAACGAGGTGCTGGAGAAGATAATTCGCGACGTTACAGCCGGCAAGCCCGAATATGATTTTGTGACAGACGATGGCTTCGGCCACACTCTCTGGCTCATCGAGGATCCCAAGACTATCTCCACGATCACCGAGGAATTTGCCAAGATTCCTAACCTTTACATTGCCGACGGCCACCACCGCTCCGCAGCAGCCGCTCTCGTGGGCGCTGAGAAAGCCAAAAACAATCCCAACCACAAGGGCGATGAGGAGTATAACTACTTCATGGCTGTCGCTTTCCCTGCTTCACACCTCAAGATCATCGACTACAACCGTGTGGTACGCGATCTGAATGGTCTGACTCCCGAGCAGTTCCTCGACAAGATCCGCGAGAACTTTGAAGTGAAGGACATGGGCACCGAGATCTATACTCCGGCAGCTCTCCACAACTTCTCGCTCTATCTCGACGGCCGCTGGTATTCGCTCACAGCCAAGCAGGGCACATACAACGATCAGGATCCCATCGGAGTTCTCGACGTAACAGTAAGCTCCGACCTGATCCTCCGCGACATTCTCGGCATCACTGACCTCCGCAGCGACAAGCGCATCGATTTCGTAGGCGGTATCCGCGGACTCGGCGAACTCAAGCGCCGTGTGGACAGCGGAGAGATGAAGATGGCTCTTGCTCTCTATCCTGTTACAATGGATCAGCTCATCAATATCGCTGACACCGGCAACATCATGCCTCCTAAGACTACATGGTTCGAGCCTAAGCTCCGTTCCGGTCTTGTGATCCACAAGCTCGACTGAATCAGTCTCTGATAGACATAGTCAGACATCCGCTCCGGTTTATTTCCGAGGCGGGTGTCTTTCTTTTTACGGTGTCTGTTTGGCTGTGTGCCGGGATGGTTGTAAATTTGTACTGCTTTTTCAGAAATGTAACCGATTAGCTATGAAGAGTACCGATCGGAGCCGGGCTGATCTTCCCGCTCTCTGGAACATAAACTATCTCAGGGTGATGCTGAGTAATTTTCTGCTTTTCTTCGCTTTCTATATCCTTACGCCATTGCTGCCGATATATCTCGATGAGCAGTTTCATGCCGAAAAGGATATGATTGGGATTGTCCTTTCGGGCTACGTAATCGCCACATTGCTTGTCAGACCTTTCAGCGGGTTCATGGTGGATTGTTTCGAGCGAAAGCGGGTTCTGACCATCTGTTTCCTATTCTTTTTTGTATGTTTTGCCGGATATATCGGAGCCGGCACATTGCTGATGTTCGCGATAGTCAGGACTATACATGGAATACCTTTCGGAGCGGCCACGGTGGCCAACTCCACTGTGGCGATCGACGTCTTGCCGTCCGAGCGGCGCAACGAGGGAATAGGTTTTTATGGCCTGAGCAATAATCTTGCGATGGCGGTGGCTCCGTCGGCAGGAATATATGTCTATCACGCCACAGGCAATTTCCCGCTGCTTTTCTGGATCGCTCTCGCTCTGGCACTGGCTGGATTCATTTCGGCGTCGAGTGTGAAGCTTCCCAAACGTGAAATAGTCAAGGCGAAGCCCAAGATTTCGCTTGATCATTTCTTCCTTGGCAGAGCATGGCTAATGGCTGCCAACATACTGCTTTTCGGATTGTGCTGGGGTGTGATGAGCAATTATGTGGCGCTCTATGGAAGGGACAGACTTGGTATAACAGACGGAACCGGATTGTTCTTCATGATATTGTCATGCGGACTGTTTGTATCCCGTCTTTTCGGGGCAAAATCGCTCAGAGCAGGGCGTCTCACACAGAATTGTGCCAGAGGGGTGATTATATCGACGGTCGGGTATACCCTTTTCGCATGTTCTTTCGGGGAATGGAGCTATTACATGTCCGCATTGCTGATAGGATTGGGCAACGGCCAGATGTATCCGGCTTTCCTTAACATGTTTATCAGCGTGGCGCGGCATGATCAGCGCGGCACGGCCAATTCATCCATACTGATCTCGTGGGATCTGGGAATGGGCATAGGAATCCTGACCGGTGGTTTTCTTGTCCAGTATGTGGACTATGGGGCTGCTTTCTGGACGGTTGCCGCCGCGCAGGCTTCAGGCGCCTTGCTGTTTCTGATTCTCACCAGACGTTTTTTCCTGCGCAGGCGTCTCGAATGACTGTCCCGCTAAAATATCAATCCCCGGATCAGCGCAGTTTCAGGCTCGCCGGTCCGGGGATTGATCGTGAGGTTGTGGATGGTCGGTTCAGAATGCGTATACGTTGAATCTGGCCGGTTTGACTCCTGATTTGTCGGATCCGCATACGGCAACGGCTGTCGCGCTGTAGTTGGCACCCATGTCGATCACAATCTTGTGTGGGGCGTGGCCTGACGATAGCCAGTAGGTTGAGATGTCGCCGTCTATGGCATACGGAGCTTCATGTCCGGTCTGTTCGTTGCCGGCGTCGGCTATACGCCATTTTTCGCGGGTGATTCTGTTTATGCCGGGTCCGATTACCTTTATGTCGGCCACAGCGGCCGTCTCTGCTTCCGGAAATTCTATGGCGATGTAGCGTGTGTTTACAGGAAATTTGAATTCAGTCTCGACATACTGTCCGTTGCATTCCAATGTGGAGGATGCGACAAGCATGTCCGGACTGAGGTCGATGGAATTGCCATAAACGGAATCCGCGCCGCGGACAATGGCTTTGGCCGGAGCGCCGGCTACGTCGAGGATGATTATTTCGTTCTCTCCGGTTTTAAGCAATGGTGTTTCGATCGGCAAGACCTTTTCTCCTCCATTCTGCGGAAAGACGCCGATATATTGGCCATTGATGAAGATGACTCCCTTTCCCCACTCTGAAAGATCAATCCATGTGCCTGCCGGGGAATTAACCGTAAAAGATCCCCTGTAGAAAACCGGACCTTCCACAGGAGCGTCGTCGGAATAAGGACGGCTCCGCATGTAGGAATAGTCTGTGGCTGGTATGGTGTAGTATCGCCATGTACCTGGAAAATCAATCCGGTTTCCGTCCGCTTCTATGATCACTTGTCCACCGTCGGTTTGCGCGGGAGCATCCGCCGAGGCATCGATGAACAACTCTACGGTGGTGCCTGCCTCAAGCGGAGGGAACTTTATTTTTCCCTCATCTGAATCTGTTCTCCCGCAGGGAACTCCGTCTGCGAAAGCGAGTGTCGGGTATCCATAGGAGCCTATTGTCCACACTGATGCGGATTCTATAGGCTGGGTCAGCCGTCCCCTGAGAATTGTGAATGTTTCCGGTGCAGGCGCGGGGATTGCGGATGCTTCTGTCGGCGCGGGCAGATTGTCCCAGACTGAAGCCTGCTCGGTGAGTCTCACTTCAGGAATGGGGGATTTCGCGTTTGCCTGCTGTGTGAAAGCAAGCGCGACGACACCCGTAAGGAGTGTCGCCGCAACTGATGTTGAGATTCTGTTCATATCTGATCCGTGAGGATGGTGTGTCGTTGGAATTTATGTTTTATCTCAGGGCTGCCAGAGAAGCTTCGATTGCGGCGATCTTCTCTTTTGCATCAGATTGTTTCTTGCGTTCAAGTGCCACCACTTTCTCGGGCGCGTTGGCTACAAATCTCTCGTTTGAGAGCTTTTTCTCAACTGTGGCAAGAAATCCCTGCTGATATTTGAGATCTGCTTCAAGTTTCTTGATCTCCTCTTCGACGTTGATGTTGCTCTCGAGCGGGATGCTGTATTCCACGCTTCCGACGATGAAAGATGCAGAAGTCGGTTTCTTTTCCGCTATTTCGTCTATGGCCGACAGATTGCCCATTTTGATGAGGATGCAGTCGAGATGATCATCGTGGGGGCCTTTCACTTCAAGAAGCAGTTCGTTCTTGTTGGGAATCTGTTTCTTCAACCTGACTGTGCGGATTCCGGCGATTATCTCTTTCGCCACATCAAACCGTGCGATTATCGGGTCGGCATAAGTGTTCCCTTCAGGCAGGCGGGCGGTCATGATGCTTTCGCCGGGTTTGCGTTCGGCCAGATGCTGCCAAAGTTCCTCTGTGATGAAAGGCATGAAGGGGTGGAGGAGTCTGAGCTGAGTGTCGAAGAACCCGAGCGTGGAGTCATACGTGGCCCGGTCGATCGCTTTTCCGTATGCCGGCTTTATAACTTCGAGATACCACGACGAGAATTCATCCCAGAAGAGCTTGTATATAGCCATCAGTGCTTCTGAGATCCTGAATTTCTCCATCAGATCCTTGACTTCGGCGAGTGTGTTGGAAAGTTGCGAAGCGAACCATTCTATGCCCAGTCTGGCAGCATCGGGTTGCGGATCGGTGTCGCTCACTTCCCAGCCTTTGACAAGACGGAAAGCGTTCCAGATCTTGTTGCAGAAGTTGCGACCCTGTTCGCACAGGCTGTCGTCGTACATTATGTCGTTGCCGGCCGGCGCGGCGAGCATGAGTCCCATCCTGACTCCGTCTGCGCCGAATTTGTCTATGAGGTCGAGCGGGTCGGGCGAGTTTCCAAGACTTTTGCTCATTTTCCGGCCTATTTTGTCGCGGACTATTCCAGTGAAATAGACATTTCCGAAAGGTTTCTCCTGGCGGAACTCGTATCCGGCCATTATCATGCGGGCCACCCAGAAGAAGATGATGTCGGGTGCGGTTACGAGGTCGGCTGTGGGATAATAGTAATTGATCTCCTTATTGTCAGGCTCAAGAATGCCGTTGAAAAGGGATATCGGCCATAACCATGAGGAGAACCAGGTGTCGAGACAATCGGGATCCCTGCGCAGGTCCGCCGGTTCAAGCGAGGGATCGCCTGTCTGTTCGATAGCTTTGAGCAGAGCCTCCTCCTCATTTTCGGCCACAACAAAGCCGCCTCCGGGCAGGAACCATGCCGGTATCTGGTGGCCCCACCACAGTTGGCGTGAGATGCACCAGTCCTTGATCCCCTCCATCCAGTGGCGGTAAGTATTCTTGAATTTCGAGGGGACAAACTTTATGGCATCGCTCTCCACTGCCTCAAGAGCCGGAGCGGCGAGTTCTTTCATTCTGACGAACCACTGCATCGAAAGCTTGGGCTCGATCACGGCGTCGGTCCGTTCCGAATGCCCCACTTTGTTGATGTAGTCTTCGGTTTTTTCCACGAGTCCTTCTGCCTCGAGATCTTTCATGATCTGCTTGCGGACATCAAAGCGGTCCATCCCGACATACATTCCTCCGGCCTCGGAGATTGTTCCGTTGTCGTTGAATATGTCGATCGATTCCAGTCCGTATTTGTCTCCGAGCATGTAGTCGTTCACGTCATGTGCCGGAGTAACTTTCAGGCAGCCTGTGCCGAAGTCCATCTCCACATATTCATCCATTATGACAGGGACTGCCCTGCCGACCTTGGGCACGATCACTCTCTTTCCCTTGAGCCATCCGTAGCGTTCGTCTTTGGGATTGACGCAAACGGCAGTGTCGCCCAATATTGTCTCGGGGCGGGTTGTGGCGACCACGATGTATTTGTCAGGTTCACCTTCTACGAAATAACGGAGATAGAAAAGCTTGCTGTGTTCCTCTTTGTAGATCACCTCCTCGTCGGAAAGAGCTGTCAGCGCCTGCGGATCCCAGTTGACCATTCTGACGCCCCGGTAGACAAGGCCTTTTTCATAGAGATGGCAGAAAACCCTTATGACACTCTTCGAGCGGATTTCATCCATGGTGAAAGCTGTGCGTTCCCAGTCGCATGAGGCTCCGAGACGTTTGAGCTGTTCGAGGATTATGCCACCGTATTTGTGAGTCCAGTCCCATGCATGATCAAGGAATTGCTCGCGTGTGAGATCCGATTTGCTGATACCGTCGGCTGCGAGTTTTGCCACGACTTTCGCTTCGGTTGAAATGGCCGCATGGTCAGTGCCGGGCACCCAAAGCGCGTTTTTACCTTCCATACGTGCGCGACGGATCAGGATATCCTGAATTGTATTGTTCAGCATGTGTCCCATGTGGAGTACGCCTGTAACGTTAGGCGGGGGAATCACGATGCAGTATGGGTCGCGGTCGTCTGGTTCGGAATGAAACAGTCTGTGTTCCATCCAGTAGGCATACCATTTGTCTTCAACCTCCGAGGGGTTGTATTTTGTGGCTAACTCGTTCATATTCTGTAGAAATTGTTATGCGTTATTATGTCTTTGCGTATTGGCATACGCAAAGATTGCGATTTTTGCCGCAATTTACGTGCAAAAGTAATAAAAATCAGGGAATTTTATGAAATGAAGCCTTAAAAAAGGACGCTGATTGAATGCCAGGCAGGCTTCCGGCGTCCTCATTTGCCGTATTATCTGATGAAAGTCTCAAGGCATGAGAATTTGCCGTCGGGAGTTATGGTTACGCCTGGGGCGGAAGCAGGAATAAGTAGGGAATTGCCTGCGGCGATTCTGATGCTGGATCCTCCGGACTCGATGGTGGCTTTCCCTTCGAAGGCCACGAGAGCGACAAATGTGTCAAATTCCCGGTAGTCGCGCATCACTTCAGTGTCAAGGTGCATGACATTGGTGGTGAAATGGTTTATCCGGGCTATATTGACCGGTATGTCGCGTACGGGACGATATGACACGGGCTTCCCCTCTGTGAATCCGAAATTGATCGCCTGTCTGGCGAGATCGATGTGCAGCTCACGCTCTTTGCCGGATTCGTCTTTGCGCTTGTAGTCGTAGATGCGGAAAGTCGTGTCGCTTGTCTGCTGGATTTCCGCGAGCATGGTTCCTTTGCCGATCGCGTGTACCGTACCGGCTGGGATGACAAATGCCGCTCCTTTTTCCAAAGGAAGGAATCTCAGGGCATTCTCTATGTCGCCGCTTTCCACCAGAGTCTGGAACTCGTCGTGTTCGATGCTGCGGTTGAAACCTAATGCTATCTTCGCATCCCGGGCGTGTTTCAGAATATACCATAGTTCGGTTTTGCCGTTTTCATATCCGAGTCTGCGCGCCACAACGTCATCGGGATGAACCTGGACTGAGAGATTCTGCGAGGCATCTATGAATTTTATGAGCAGAGGAAATCTGTTGCCGAATTTCTCGAAGTTCCTTTTGCCGAGCAGAGATGCTTCATATTTATCAATGAGCTGCGAAAGCGTAAGGCCACGGTCGGGTCCATCGGCCACGACCGACTCTGATCCTTCTATTCCGCTGATTTCCCAGCTTTCTCCAATCTTTTCCTGGTCGGACCCCAGCTTTTTGAATGACGCCAGTGAGTTTCCACCCCAGATGGTGGATTTAAGAATCGGCTGAAATGTCCACATTGTCTGTTCTCTTTTCCAGTAGTTGTTGAGCGGTTTTGGGATTTGACCGGGTGCGATCAGATACACGCACCCTTTTAACTAACATTATTTTTATTCAATTGTTATATTTTCAAACACAAAAATTTTATGTTATGACAGACCGGTTGGATTCCAGACAGAGGGACGCGCTCCCTCCGGAGATGTTCGGGCTTCCGTCCCGAAGGGAATACCCCATGCCCGACGCTGCCCATGTCAGGGCTGCAGAGGCATATTTCAGATATTGCCCTGAAGATCTTAAGCCGCAGCTGGCACGCGCCATCTTGCGTTTTGCCAGACTCTACGGAGTGGATGTGGAGAGTGAAAAAATAATGGATTATTCAAAAATCAGACAAGATGAAGCGACATGAGAGAAATAGACCTGATCCGGATCTGGAGTTGCATCCCGACCGGCATACAGAGCGATACGATCCCGCTTTGGCTGATTCAATGAGTGAAGGAGATTCTGAAATAGAGCGGACCATAGAAGAGGGAGACAGCTCGATATGGCGTCCGGGATTCTGATAATATTAAACACCACACTTTAAAAAAAGCGGGCCGCTGCGACTGTAGAAAAGTCGGCTGCGGCCCGGATCTTCATTAGTTATTAGCTCGGGATGATCTATCATTCGTTGAGATTGTAAACGTCGTGGAGCATCTCCTTCATGTCATCCTTCCCGGTGATCTTTACTTCGCCATGAGTCATCAGCAGAAGTCTTACAGGCTTTTTCCCTTTTTCGTATGGCGGCTGCATGTAGTCGATCTCCTCACGTTTGACGAAGCCGTTGCGTTCATAGAAACGTATACGGTCTTTTGATTCCTGATCGAGCGGCGGCTCCACTTCTATAAGAACATTTTCGCCCGCCTCTTTGAAAAGATGGTTCAGCATTTTTGAACCGATATTTTTTCCGCGGTGTTCAGGTTCAACTGCAAAATGCTCAATATAGATATATCCCTGGAATGTCCAGTAGGACAGAAATCCGAGGAAAAGGTCGCCGTCTTTGGCAGCGTAAGCGTGAAACTTTCCACCTTTTTCTTTGATGAACCTGGCAAGATGCTCTTCATCCTCATAAAACCGGCGTTGATCCGCAGGGAAAGTCTGGTTGTAGAGGACAAGAAAGTCGGGATAGTTGCCGACTTCGAGATTTGTGATTTCCATAGTCTGTTTTGATTTAGTAAATTAAATGCCAATAGTACTGATTCTGCTCTTATAGCATTGTCAAGTAAGAAGGCGTCATTTGGTTAACGCGTCATGCCGTTATAAAGTTTCGCGCATACGTTTGTAGATGAAAGTCTTTCCACGCGACATCTCGTTGGCTCCGGGGTTGTCCAATGATTTGAATTTAAGCTGGGTGTGTTCTGGAATCCAGTCGGCGATGGTGTCGATCCAGTGGATTATCCCCTGGCGCGACGGATGGGGATTCCTGCTGCTCTGGCGGGAAAGGTTGAGTCCTGAACTGTGGAAATAGTGTCCTTCTCCCATTTCCTGAGCAAGAAATGAGTTGAGTGCGTCTCCGCCCGGTTTTCCCGGCCATGACGGCGGCCCGATCCAGAGAGTGGGGATGTTGCCGAACGCTTTCTTTAGTTTTGTCATGGACGATGAAAGTCTTGCCGAAGGATTCCGTTCGAGAAGCTCGTTCATCCCCAGTGAGATGAAGATCGCGTCAGGATCCTGTTCCCTTATGATCGATGTCAGCCTGGATGAGTTGGCCCATTTTGAGATTGTGCTTCCGTCCCATACCACGGTGGCTACTTCAAATCCGTTGTTCTTGCCGTAGGCATTGAGGCGTTCTGCCATCCATCCGGTCATTGAATCTCCGATGAAGAGTACTTTTTTGATATGCTTTTCTTCCTGATCATGTTCACCGTTTTTTGCAAATGCTGGAAAAACCGTGGCCATCAGGAATACAAGGAGAAATAGCTTTTGGGTAAATTGTTGATAAGTAGGGTGTAGCATACTTGTGTCTGGTTGATGTCTGTATTGACGATGCAAATATAGTTCATTTTTGCGAGACATGAACATGTAGGTGGTTACTATTTATGTCCCCGTGGTGTCATTGTGCCGTTGCATAAACCGGAAGCGACCGTCAACGCACTGGCATCTGACGGCTCCTTTTCCGAGGTGGAGCGAGAGTTCGGCTTCGTCTGTCTTGTAGAGCCTTGCCGCAAGGGAGCGTGGAAAACGGTCGAACCACGGATCGGCGGAGAGCCACCATTGATGCGACACAATGCAATCTGAACACCTTAGTTCTTTGTCTATGTTGAAGATGCGTGTTCTCGCGCAGTTGGTTACATATTTGTATCCATTTATGTGGATGCTGACGCAGATATATTTGTAGCGTTTTTTTGCTACAGATTCAGCTGTTCCGTCCGGAAGCCTGGTTCTGACAGTTACCGACCTGTTGAAACGGTTGTTGATTTCAGCTGCGATGCTTCTGAACAGGCATCCGTGGGGGGCGTTATCCTCCAGTCCTCTGATCCAGATATGATAATGGATCATTTCATGGATAATTATGTCGGTGAGCAATTCCGCAGGCAGATCATAATGACCGGATAATGTTATTGAACATTGGTCGGACAGCCGGCGCGAAGCCGGCATGGAACGTGGATGGCGGAATGCGCCGAGAGTCTTTGTCCCTCTGCCGATCCGGATCTCGATGTCGGGCAATGGCTCGCGGAACAACCTGCGGTTCCATTCTGTGAATATTTGCCTCACTGTTTCTACAGTCGCTTTCATGCGGCAAATATACGAAAAATGTTCTGATGACGGATTATCAGAAGCGGGACGAGAACTCATTGTAGCGTGGAGTTGACGGCCTGCCGTTGCGTCTGAATCTGATGAGCATGGTTCTGATGACTCCGTCGAGGCTGATGCGCCCCGGACCTGCGGCGGCAGACAGTGTCGCTATGCCGGAGGCAATAGCTACGGGTATGTCGATGAATCCGGCGTCAGATGACTCGAATGCCGTGAGAATGAAATATATGGCGGAGGTTATTGCCAGTGGCCTCGACATGAATCCGAGAGCAGCCATGATGCCGGCCGTTGCCAGGACGATCCCGGATAATGCCGGAAGCCCTTCGTAAAGATGTGATCCAGACAGGGCGAGGAAAAAGACCGATGCGAGAAGGAATCTGACGGATAGCGCGAAGAAGGAATATCCTACTCCTGATTTGCGCGTGGGAAGAAAGAAATTGAGTATGGGATCCTGCGTAAGGCTGTGGCGGATTCCATTGTTGCCGGCAGATTGGTTTATCCCTTCGAGAATAAGGTCAGGAAACCGGGCTCCTTCGGCGATCTTGCCCGGATCTACGGAAATTACAGTGGAATTACGCATAATCTGAGAGGCTTTAAGCAGCTCACGTCCTTGTGGCTACATAGTTGTAACCAAAAAGGTCTGCCAATGGTTTGAGGCAGACCTTGAAAATATGCTTGTTTTTTTATGTTCAGTCCCGGAAAATCAGTGCTGTGGCCAGGGCTGCAATCCCTTCTTGCCGCCCGGTGAACCCGAGTTTCTCCGTTGTGGTGGCTTTTATCGATATGCGGTCGGCGCCGATAGACAGGATATCCGAAAGCACCTGCTGCATCTTGGGGATGTGGGGATTGATCCTGGGGGCTTCGGCGCAGATAGTTATGTCGGCGTTTCCGATCTTCCAACCGTTTTTTGAAAGCAGTTCCGCCACATTACGTAGAAGTATCTTTGAGTCGGCGCCCTTGTATTGCGGATCAGTATCGGGGAAATGAAATCCGATGTCGCGAAGCGCGGCCGCGCCGAGCAGGGCGTCGCATAGGGCGTGGATGGCGACATCGGCGTCGCTGTGTCCGAGAAGTCCGAGGGAATGCGGGATCTGTATTCCGCATAGCCAAAGCTCACGTCCTTCCACAAGGCGGTGGACGTCGAATCCTAATCCGGTTCTGATATCTGGAATCATACCACAGGTTTTATTTGCGTCTGCGTCCGATAAGATCGCGCAGACCGTCCATGTCGAAAGTCAGAGTGAAGCGCAGAGTCTGGTCGAGAGGACTGCTCTGGGCTGTGGCGAGCATGTAGGATGCGTCGAGCTTCACGACATTGAGCGAGAATCCGGCGCCAAAGCCGAAATAGCTTCGTCCGCCTTTATTGGGATGCTCGTAGTTATATCCGATGCGTGCGAAGAATTGCTGATTGTAGCTGTATTCCGCGCCGAGCGAGAATGAGATCTCCTGAAGTTCCTCTTTGAATCCGCCGGGGGCGTCGTTGAAGCTCTTGAAAATACCGGTGATAGGCGACATTGTCTGCCATTTCTCCTCGGCTTCGTTATAGGCATCCTGTCCCTCGGTGGTGTCCATGTCGTAGTCTGAACGACGGGGTTTTGTCGGCACCATCAGTTTGTTGAGATCAAGCCCTATTCCTACGTTGTGGTAATCGGCAAGCGGGAACATGAAGTTGCAACCCAGACGCAGGTTTGTCGGCAGGTATGCGTAGTTCGCACCGTGGTCGTAGCTTACTTTTGTTCCGACATTGGAGATGTTGAATCCGAATGAGAACTGGCACTCGTTGCGGCCGATCATGGGATATGTCACGTAATATCCCGACAGGTCGACCGAGAAAGCGTTTGCCGCGGAATTCGTCTCTCCGGAGGATGTGTCCTCGTATGAAAGATCGGAAAGGATATAGCGCAATACCACGCCCATCGAGAATTTTTCAGACAGCTTGCGTGAATAGCCGACGTCGAACGCGAACTCGTAGGGGTTTATGGTCTGCACGTTTGATGCCCCCTCGCTGTTCATTGACACTTCTCCGAGCGAGAAATAGCGGAAAGAAGCTGAAAGAGCCTGATTGTCGCCGCTGCCGAGTTTCCAGTAGCCCGACAGGTCGGCGAGAAAGATGTCATTTACGATTTTGCGGAGCCATGGCGTATAGGATAGCGCGAGGCCGCCTGTGGAATATCCGAAAGCATATTTTGATGCATTCCAGAATTGCGAGTTCATGTCGGGGTCGGTGGCCGCTCCAAGATTGCCGAGCGCACTTCCCCGGGCATCGGGCGTGATGCTGAGTGTGGTGACACCTGTGTTGACAGGGTTGAATTCATTGTCTTTGATGTCATTGCCCTCGGCAAATACAGAGGGGATTCCGAGCGCGATCAGAATCACGATGGATGTGATTATGCGTATTGGTTTCATCTTCGTAGGATAGTCAGGAGGGAAGAGTGTATTAATGAAACAAAAGTTTGAGGAGAATACAGCCATCTGGCCGGAACAGTCTCCTTGTATATAAACTTGAAAACGGGCAAAATATTGTTTTGCCCGTTTCAGTCCGTATCCCATTGCCGAGGGTTTTCTCCCGGTCGGCCTTATGTCGGTGGTGGAGATTATAAGGACGGCTTGAAAACAGGGATCAGGAGTTCTTCCGAAAGGAAATGTGCGTCGTCGGGATCAGATCCTCGCGCCACAGCATGGTATAATCCGGTGGGAAGATCAACTGTTGAGAGATCGATCACTGCCTTGTCTCCGTCAAAAGGAATGGAACATACCTGTTTCCCGATGCTGTCGTATACGTAGAGTGTCAGCGAGCGTGGAGTCTGAGGTGTCGATACAGTTACAGTGGCATGGTCTATGGCGAGGGTTTCCTTGAGTGAGAGCGAGGCCGTTGTCCTTTTTCCTGAAATGAACCGGATGGTTTCAGTCGATGGGTTTCCTGCCTCATCCCGGATAATGGCCGTGGCCTGATGGTAGCCATCCGACAGCTGGTGCAGTGGGATCTTGACTGAGTATGCGGGACGGTCGTGGTCGATATGTTTCAATGCGAAGCCGGCTCCTGCTACAGTTTTGCCGTCTACGGTCAGTTCCAGTCCGGATGCGAAAGGTGCCTGACTCAGGTTGAGTGCCAGATTGTCTGAGGCGGAAAGAAATATCTCGTTGGTGCTGTTTGAATATCTCATCTCCTCTATGACAGGTGGGACAGTGTCATCGTCAGGATCGCCGGGTTTCCCTGATGCGGATACGGCTACGGCGAAAGTCTGTCCTGCGCCGGAGCGTTTTGAATGATCGTAGGCGCCGAAAGAGAGGCGCAGGTCCGTCGGATCGATCCATGCGTCAAGGGTCGGGATTCTGAGCCTGATGGAGAACCGGCCTTTGTCCACATTGGCTACAGCCAATGTGAGCATGCTGCGCGGATGTGAATATGTATAGTAGGTCGTGTCGCCGGATTGGGTGGTGGGAGGATAGACATACGACTTTGAGGATGTCGAAGAGAAAAGACGTGCCACTATTTCCCCGTTGAAGTCACTGAGCATTTGTCCGGATGCGGATGTGATCTCGCCTTTCAGGATTATTTCATCGCCAGATCCGGGTAGCTCGGGGTCGGAGTCTAATTTCACCTTGTTGGTAGGGAGGACAAACGGAACCGCCGGATCGCCGATAAGGACGTATGCAAGTTCATTCTGATTCGTGCATCCGCTTTTCGCATAAGAGTATATCTCTCCGAGCGTCGGAGTATGATAAGGGTCGCTGTATGTCTTGCACAGTCCGGTGGCCATGCTGATGAACAGAAGCTCGTTTGAGTTGGCGAATGTCTCGCGCATCCCCGCCATGGCTGCTATGAGTCCGCCGGATGATGTCAGGACCATGGATTCGGCCACGCCTCTCTGGCCGCGGTCGGAATTGGTGAGGTCGCAGGCTCCGAAAGCCATGAACGGAAGATGACTGTTGCGGAGGAGAGGCAGATGGCCCATGCTGAAAATGTTTTCGCTTCCGCCTACAGCGGAAGATGTGGCATGGCCGAGATAATAATTGAAATTTGTGGAGGACAACGATTGCAGCAGCCATTTGCGGGTTGATTCGGCGCCGGCGATTTCCGCAAACATCGGCGATAGGAAAAATCTGTCTTCAGATGTCTTGGAAATGACACTTGCTATGTTGTCGCTTTCCTGAATATGGAGCTGTTTGTCGCCTGCTCCGCCTACGTAATTGATGTTGTTGACTGTATATGCATGGGTGTCGTCAGAGTATGCCCGGATAAGTTTTGAGACGTAATTGTCTATTTCCGCGTCGCTTATGCACGGAATTATTCCTATCCCGACGTCGAGCTTTCTGCGTTCGAGGATGGCTGATGTGTATGAATCAAGGTTGGCGTAGAAATCAACTGCGTTGAATCCCAGTAGCCTCGGAGATTCGTTGCCATATTGGTAGCAATAGAGTGAAGTATGCGGCTCACCGGGATTTGATCCGGACTTAATGTCGCTTCTTATGTCTCCGAGCAGAAGAATGTTGGACAGACGTTTCCCTCCCCTGTCATAGACCATTTTTGCTAAAGCCCTGTATGCCATAGGATCAGGGTTGCCGGATGAAAACTCGTTGTAGATGTCGTTGATCTCGGCTATGCCCACATTGAGTTTCCCGAGCGATCTGTGTACTTCAGCTAAGCGCTGGGCGCCGCTCAGATATTTGTCAACAGTAATTATCAGCAGATCTATGTCGGACGTGAATGTGCCGTGAAGATTCTGGCTGGAAACGTCATCATAACATACGGGTGTTTTCAGTTTTCTCCGCGGATCGAATAGGATGAACTGTGCGTATTTAGACTGTGGGGAGAAAAGAGCCGTCGATTCCTGATCAGCATGAAGACGCCGTGGATTCAGTGGCTGTGTGATGTCCAATACCCATAATTCAGGATCATTGATGGGCAGACTGTAAGTGTTTTCTGTATCGAGCGAGTTGAAAAGAATCCTTCCCTGAGAATCTTCCGAAAGCGATGGTATTTTTTTGGGATAGGTCGCTATCCAGTAGTCAAGGTGTGCGTAGTCTGTCGAGGCAAGAGCGTTCCCGTCGAGTTTTGCATTGACAAAAAATCTGGCTTTTTCGGATGGATATTGGATTGGCTGTGGAGAAGATTCGAATGACTGTAGACTGTAGGACGATACCGGCATCTGGCGCCAATGTGCGTAATTCTTGTTCCCACCTTCGACTCCGAATGAGAGGATTGCCCCTTTCTGCGATTCAAGATAGAATGTCGTGATCATTTTCCCGGATTCTCCCTCAATGAGATCCGGCAGTCTGTAGTCCCATGAATAAGATTCTGTTCCAGTATTTGTATAGTTCTCTCCGAAGAAGATCCTTCCGGTCTGTTTTATCCCCAGCTGCAGATCTTTCTCATGGTACACGTAATCGATCCCCGTTGTAAGATTTGTCGTGGTGCCGGAATGATTGTCTGGCTGCTGTGACGTAGGAATGGAGTTTGCGAAGTCCGCATTTTCGGTGATGAAGTAATAACCGGTCTCGGTGTATGGATTGCGCGATGTGCGGTTGAAGCACTCAAGATTGCTGTTGAACGCTATCTGTTCCACACCGTCGGCATAGAAAACCAGCTTATTATTTATGTGGGCAGTCGCCACAGGGGTCAGATCGTCGTCGAACAGCACTTTGCCTGTCTGGGAAAGAAACTGCTCATCCTGAGCTTTTCCTCCATGTCCGAAAACCGCTACGTTGCCAGGGGTTGAAAAACCGAGTTCCCTCAGCTTCTCATGGGGAATCTCATATATTCCGGATTCGCTGATTCCAATCTTGACCCATTTTCCGGATGCAAGTCTTGAGGCTGGAGCGAAAATATCCGTTGAACCGTAGGCCTGTCCGGGAATAGTGGCGGTGCATGGGAGTATGATAGCACTTAAACCCCATTTCAAAAAAAATCGGAACCTTTGGGGTTTCAGAGTCGGGAATTTCATTTTTGATGTGTTAGCGTGAATTGCATTACTGAATCATCGGATCTTTGTCTTGAGCAGAATTTGCGACCCGAGGCGGCATATAATGTTGTGTCTGATTTTTGCCGGGATCGGGAACGGTGCGTATCCGACAAATATGATGTCTCCCTCTTTCAGTGTGAATCTTTGACTGAGCATCTCTATCACCGAGTAGACATCGGCGATAAGGTCGGATGTCCTGTAGACCACCTGTCCGCATACTGGATTGCCTTCGGTGTCGCATAGGTCTATCTCTATCCGCGACCGGGGATCAAAAACAGTTTCGGCGTCCACCATCGTGCCGATGGGTGCCGAATAGTCGAAAGCCACAGCTTCCGCCCACGGCAGGCCGGCTTGAGAGAGTTCACGGAGCCGGTCCATATCCCGGATATTAAGCCCGATTGTGGCCTGGGAGAAATATCTATGGGCAAAGCGGGCGGGAATGCTTTTGCCGAGACGCGAGATGCGTATGGCCACCGAGGGAAAAGCTTCGTAATCGTGATTGTCCGACGGTATGAAGAACGGTTTTCCCGATTGGAGAAGGGATGCGTCTGTGAGCTGCATGACCGATGGCCGACGGCCATCGGTCTCAGCACCGTAGTTGTCTAATAGTCCGAGGATTTTCATTCAGGGAGAATCATTTTTACTGTGCCGTAACGGCAAGTTTCTTTGTGGCGCTGTCCACAATCCCTTTAGAGGTCGTGATCGTGGCTCTGTAGAGATATATCCCGCGTGGCACCCTGTGTCCTGCCGCATCGCATAGATTCCACTGTACCCTTACGTTGGCGTCGGCAGAGGAATTGATTTGCGATGAGTTGGTCCAGATTCTGCGTCCGTTAAGATCGAAAACGTCGATCGTGTATTCTGTGCCGGCTTCAGGCTGCTCGGCTGTGAAGATAAACGTAACGCTTGTGGTAGCCGGATTCTTGTCTGTCGTCAGGCCGTAGATCACGGGATTAGCGTGCGCCCCGACAGAAAATGAGAGGGAGGATGTGGAATGGTTGCCAGCATTGTCCCATGCCGTGAGGGTAAGGGTGTGGTTTCCGGGTTCGATATCCTCAAGCAGATATGAGATCGAGCCTGAACGGGGATCTTCTGATGATGGTGTGAAGAAATTGGACACATCGGAATATGTCTTTTTCCCATCGAGTGTGAGCGTCAGGGAATGGCCGATTCCGACCTGCGACGTATTTATGCCGGATTCATCGGATATTGTTGCCAGCACCAATGGTGAGGAGTTCACGGCAGATCCATCGCGGAAAGTCTCATTGTTGAGCGTGAACCCGCTTATGACCGGACCTTCATTGTCGTCCGGGGCAGTTTCGTCATATCCATATACATAGAGCTTGTCGGTCTGTCCGTTGGCCTCGTATGCTTCGTTGGAGTAGGCGTAGGCTGAAATCAGTGCCGGGCTGAAATTGTTCTCGATCTCAAGCGGGACGAGGATCTCCGCATTCCATTCTCCGTTTACCACGGGACGGATGCATCTGAACAACCGTGTTGAACGGTCGTTGAACGGTCTGGGTTTGTCTTTATCGCCGTCTCCACGGCCGATGGTGGTAACAACTTTCTCGGCGTCAAAAAGGATTAGTTCTATAAAACCGTTGAATCCGGTGTCTATATTACCTTCGTTGTCCGTGATCTTACCCTCGACAGTTGCTGTGGCTCTTGCTCCGAGGATCTGGGAATCGGCCTGTGATCCGGGAAGTTCCTGCCCGTTGATCTTCTCTATCGTTACGTTGTGGGTGGGAATCGGCAGTTGCAGTGCCGGATCGCCCACGATGATATAACGCAGTCTGTTGCTGCCTTTGGCTCCGTTCTTGCCGGCGATGAACATGTCGCCCACACGATTGCGTCTGCCATCTTTGCCACGGCTGAATATCCCCTTAGACATGGCGTCGGTGAAATATCCGTTTTCTGTGATGAACACTGACCGGTTTGTAGAGATCAGACCGATGTACCCGGCCGATGGATTGAGAAAAAGTTCCTCGCCGGCTGTGATTTCGTTTGCGTCCCATGGGCAGAACTGGCAGGTCGCTGTGTAGAAGAACGGAAGCCTCTTGTTGTCGGCGTTGATTATGTCCTCCCAGCTGTAGAAACTCTCGTCTCCGAGTCCGCGGGGTTGTCCGTGGCCTACGTAGCTGACGAACATCACTCCATCTTCCAGCCGCTCGAAGAACTTGCTTCTCGCACCCGGAAGAGTCTGTCCGGTGCCTGAGGCCACGAGTGGAAATGCATCGAAATATACCTTGTCGATGACGAACGATGCCCCGACAGGGTCCGCTGCTATGTTGCTGACAAAAGTCTCGGTCTGCGTGAAGTGGTCTCCTCCGTTTTCGTCGTCGGCAACCAGCATCACACTGTTTCGCCAAGACCCGAGATCAGGATCTTCAACGTATTTGATTATCTTGTCGACGGCTGCTGTGGCTTCGGCAACGCTTTTCACGGGCATGCGCCCGACTGCTACATTGACATTGGCGTTGATGATTGAGAACTCGGTCGTGCGGGTGTCTTCAAGCATCCCTATTATGTCGTCGCATGAATAAGAGCTGGTTTCTACGTTGTCAACCTGTGTGTCAGACGGAGATTGCCATATAGGAACCCTCGGATAGCCGTTTTTCACGTCCGACGAAAGCCGTTTGTTGTCGTAGGTGGGACGGCTCATGATGAGGCAGTAGCGGATGGAATGTCCATCTTCGTCGCCACGGTCATACCACATTTTCATGGCTTTGCGGAACGCCGATATGTCGCGTGTGCCGGACGAGAACTCGTTGTAGAGCGTTTCCGGGGTGATCACATGCACAGTCATGCCGTCCACGCGTCTGTGCATGTCGGCAAGCCTTTCGGATTGGGATACATATTCCGCCGGGGAGATTATCAGCATGTCGGGAACCGGGAGAGAGTGAATGTCCTGATTTGCGATCGATCCTGCCGATACTGGCTGACGGGTTATCTTGTCTGGCTCGAAAGCGATGTATTCATGATATTCATTGGCATTCTGCCCGAACTCTGCTGTAGATCCCGATAGAGTGAATTCCACGCGCGATGGGGATGTGATGTCGGTTACATCCCATATCTGCGTAGTCGGGGAGCATCCCGAGAGCTGAAGCGTGGATGGTGTCTTGTCAGAGTGGTAAAAGTAGAGTTCGCCATTGCGCAGCTGGAGCTTGCGGCTGTATTCTACTTTTATATAGTCAAGGTTGATCATGTAGACCACGCCTCCCGACGGAGGGGTAGCCTTTATGTTTATGTCGAGTTTGTCTTCAGGATTCTGTAGGGTGTATGTCGTCTGGGAGTTTGTGGTTATTGTATTGTTGTCAGTAAATGAGTTGATCCTCACAGCTTGTCCGAGCGATTTTCCGTTGACAGCCACTTCCATTGTGGTCGGTGTGTTCGGGTGGGCCACACGCGCTATTCCTCTGACTGTGATCATCGCGTCCCCTCCGGCATTGTCTGTAAGCTCGAAAGGGAATGTCCTTGATGATTGTGTGCGGAAATCTTCCCCGACCATCTGCCGTCCGGAGACGCCATGGCAGGCAAGATCGTTCTCATGCAGCAGACGTTCGGTGAAAGAGTCCACTATGTTGGCTCCGGCTCCGGGAGTGGCGGCCGTCTTTAAGACGACATCTTCGGCATCACGGTCGGATATGAAATAATAGCTTGCCTCCTCGTATGCATGGAGTGTGTGGGTGTATAAGCTTTTATCGTAGGCTGATATACGTTTCGTCTCCCATTTTGTGGAGTTTACCCCGAAAAAGTAGATCCCGGTGGCAGTGCGCAGCAGCGGCAGCTGTGGCAGGTCGTCGATCTGCCGGTCATCGAGAACTTCGCTGATCATGCGTCCGCCGTATCCGTAGACATTGACTTTGTCGGGATTTGCAAATCCGAGATTCTTGAGCTGGGTGTTGGATAAGAACTGCATGCCTGTGTGATCCACACGCACTTTAGCCCATTTCCCGGAGGAAAGCACGGAAGAAGCCGCATAGCTTGAGGCAGGCATCGCCGAGGCTTGTCCTGATTGGAACAGGATCGCAGCTGAGGCCAGCATCAAGGATGGGATTGACTGGATAAGGAAAGTATGAAGTTTCGGCACGTTCGTCTTATGTTGATGTTGAAAAATAATATTAGAGGGTGAGGTTGCCCTTTCTAATGAACGGTAAAATCGGAGAGTTATTGTGCATTGGCCTCTTTGCCTGAAGATAGCGGGCTCTCGTAGGGCCACAGCGCTCCGGAGAGAAAGTTTTCCCATTCCTGCCGGTTTCCGCAGAATGCGTTCAAGTCTACGTCTCCGTTGATCCCGGCTACTTTCCCGTGGTGGTCATATTGCCAGAATGTCCATTCAGCGTTTATGGGAGTTTCTGCAAAGGAGCATATCCAGAGGGGGGAGCCGGGCATAGTCTGAAGAATATAATCGTAATATCCGTCGCGGTTCGTATAGAATGTTACCCGGTGTCCCATCAGATTGAGATAATCGACCATTTCAGAGAGTCGTTTCGCAATCGAATCGGCCGCTATCCCTTCGGGGTTGCCATGTTTCTCAACGTCGATGGCCAATCCGAGGTCGAGCTTCCGGTAGCCGACAGCCCCGAGAAAGTTGACGGCCTGGGTTACTCCGTCCACATCGAAACGGAAAAAATGGTAGGCTCCGGTTTTGATGCGTGCATGCTTGGCCTTAAGATAGTTGGTATGGAAGCTCTTGTCGCGGAAAGTGGCTCCTTCCGACGCTTTTATAAATGCGAATTCAATGCCGGCTTCCGCCGCTTTGTCGAAGTCGATCGCCCCATTATGGTTTGACACGTCGATTCCTCTGACGGGGTATCTGTCCGGATCGACGTATGGCGGCGTTGTCATGAATTCACGGTATGCCCATACGCTGGCGAATGCAAGAAGCGCGGCCACAAGCACGAAGTCTATGGCGGCCTCGATGTCGGCTTTTGGTTTACGTCGGAAAAATTCGATCATTCGGTTATCCTGCATTATGGAGCGTTGGCCGTCCGTTGGGGGGATTTCTTATGCAAAGATAATGCGAATGAAGGTAAGAGGCAAATGTGGGCGGATAAAAATTGTTAAGAGCCTGTTTCCATATTCCAGATAGTCTTTACCGTCAATTTTGGAAATTTGCGATAAATCTGCTGAAACGTCTCAGGCCTTCCTGCATTCTGCTCAGTTGTGTGGCCATGTTTATCCTCAGGAACCCTTCGCCTCCGTACATTGTCCCTGGATTGAGCCAGAGTTTCTCGGAGGCGAGAAGTTTTGCCGCCAGTTGTTCGGAAGGAATATTCAGGCTGCGGCAGTCGATCCACGAAAGATAAGTCCCTTCCTGTTCCGTTACCGGGATCCCGGGGATATTGCATTTGAAATATTCTCTGAGATAGCGGTAGTTATTGAAGATATACCGGTTGACTGCATCCAGCCATTCCCCTCCACGGGTGTATGCGGCGATCAGAGCCTCCACTCCGAACGTGTTTACGTCGCGGTGTCTGTTGACAAGGAGCGCTTTCCTTATACGCTCTCTTGCGTCGGCGGAATCACAGATGATGTTTGCGATCTGTAGCCCGGCGATATTGAAGGCTTTGGAGGGGGAGCAAAGTGTTATGGAGTTTTCCGCGAAATCTTTTGAAATGGAGGCGAACGGTGTGTATTTGTGTCCTGGGAATGTAAATTCGCAGTGGATCTCGTCAGCAACCACTTTCACTCCATGACGCAGACAGATACTCCCGAGCTGCGTCAATTCGTCTCTTGACCATACCCTTCCGGCGGGATTATGCGGGTTGCAAAGCAACAGAAGTTTTACCTTGGGATCCCCGGCCGCTTTTTCCAGCGATGGAAAGTCGAATGTGTAGCGGTTGCCATGATATATCAGCGGTATGTCTGTTATCTGGCAGTGATTGTCCGTTGTCGAGGCATAGAAGCAGTCATAGACAGGAGATTGCAGGATTATCCTGTCGCCCGGCGATGTGAGAGCTTTTATTACGGAGGTCAGCCCCGGTATCACGCCGGTGGTCGGGATTATATCGTCTGGAGTGAATCTCCAACCGTGGCGGTTCTCAAACCATCCAGTGATTGATTCAAAATATTCTTCAGGCAGATGTGTGTAGCCGTAGATGCCGTGCGATGCACGTCTGAGCAGTGCTTCTGTGATGGCGGGTGCTGTGGGGAAATCCATGTCGGCAACCCACATCGGCAGGATATCAGGGTCGGAGTCGGTATCCCATTTATGGGAGTTGGTGTTTCTGCGGCAGATCTCCCGGTCGAGATTGAATTTGTCCGTCTGATTCACCATATCTGTGGCCTACGGGTTTTAAGTAACTTTTAAAAGGTACTTTTCATCCGATTTTTATGCCTGAGAATCCCATGAAAGCCATGGCGAGTATGCCGGCGCAGATGAGCGCGACAGGCACCCCTTTCATGCCTCGCGGCACGGGTGTGAGTTCGAGCTGCTCGCGGATTCCTGCGAAGATCCAGAGAGCAAGGGTGAAGCCGATTGATGTGGCGAATCCGTATGTGACAGATTCCATGAGTGTGAAGCTTTTCTGGATCACCAGGATAGCCACACCAAGCACTGCGCAGTTGGTGGTGATCAGCGGCAGGAACACACCGAGCGACTGATAGAGTGCAGGCGCTATCTTTTTCATCACGATTTCGAGCATCTGGACCAAAAAGGCGATGACGAGAATGAACACTATGGTCTGGAGATAGCCAAGTTCAAGTGGCTCAAGAACGTAATATTGCAGGAGCCATGCCACTACGGTCGAGAGCGTGATGACGAAGGTTACGGCCGCACCCATGCCGAGCGCGGAACTTGTCTTTTTCGAGACTCCGAGGAACGGGCAGATTCCGAGGAACTGGGAAAATACGATATTATTGATGAATATCGCCGTTATGATGATGGAAAGATACGTAAGCATTTGAGTGGTTTATGGAGTCGGGTGGAAGTTGTCTCTTTTGAGTTGGTCAGTTCGCTTTGCGAAGTTTGTTGACGATGGCGATAAGATATCCGAGCGCGATGAACGCGCCTGGAGCCAGGACGAATATCAGCATTCCGTAGTCTTCAGGGAAGATCTCGGCTCCGAAGATCTTTCCTGTGCCGAGAATCTCGCGGGTAGATCCGAGGATTGTCAGAGCCAGCGTAAACCCTATTCCGCATCCGAGGCCGTCGCATACGGAGTCGACCACAGGATTTTTGCCTGCGAAAGCCTCGGCCCGTCCCAAAAGAATGCAGTTCACCACAATCAGCGGGATAAATATGCCGAGCGATGCATTCAGTGCTGGCATGTAGGCGTTTATTATCAGCTGGAGAGCTGTAACGAACGATGCGATCACCACAATGTAGGCAGGGATACGCACTTTGTCGGGGACAAAATTCTTGATGGCTGAAATCACGGCGTTGGAGCATATCAGCACCGCCGCCGTGGCAATGCCCATCATCAGTCCGTTCATGGCCGAGGATGTGGTGCCGAGCGTGGCACACATGCCGAGAAGCAATACGAAGACTGGATTGCCGGGCACTATGCCGTTATAGATGAGTTTCCAGTATTTGGACATTTTCTGTAGTGGATTGATAAGGTTCTTTCTGTATGAGGGGATAGTTTCTCAGGATCGGCTGCTTTGCGGTGCATGATCCTCTGTGGTTGCCTACTTGTTTTTCTCCTTCGTATATTCGATGTAGCTTGAATAAGCGTTGCGGAGTGTCTCAAGAAACGCTCTGGAAGATATTGTGGCGGCAGTAATGGCGTCAATCTGTCCGTTGCTCGCCTGATCTTTCGTAACGTAGAAAGGAGTAGTGGCGGGATTTTTCCCGATCACGCTTCTTGCGCCGGAAGGATCCCTGAACCACAGCTGCATTTTCGATCCGAGTCCGGGTGTCTCTGCCTGACTGAGTACCTGATAATTGCGAACGGTGCCGTCGAGGTCGAACCCGCACATGACTGTGATTTCTCCTGCGAAGCCGTTCATCGAACCGCCCATCACCGCAGCTCCTTGAAGTTTGCCCTGCATGTAGGCCGGATATACCACAAAGCTATAGCCGTCTACGTCGGTTTTCCATGCGTCGGCTTCCGGGTCATTGTCAAACGGAGGCGCGACTTCGCGGATCGCAGCCACCTGCTGCTCTTTCTGCATTGCCGCTATAGGCTCTTTGGTGGAATCGTATACAACTCCGAGCAATGCTCCCGCGACGGCGGTGATGATTCCGAGCGATAGGATCATATTGGGGAGCGTGGAAGCAAGTTTCTTCATTTCTTCTGTCGGTATGTCTGTTGGGATGGGGATTCTTTATTGGTGTTTATGCGGCACGCTGCTTTTTGCGTCGTCCGAACAGCCGTGGATGGCAGTATCTGTTGATCAGCGGTGTGAACGAGTTCATGAGCAGGATCGCAAATGATACGCCTTCAGGGTAGGATCCGTAGCGCCGGATCACGATGGTGATGAATCCGATCATGAAACCGTAGATAAGCTGTCCCTGGCGTGTCATGGGTGAGGTTACGTAGTCGGTGGCCATGAATACGGCGCCGAGCAGCAGTCCTCCGGCAAAAATGTCGAGAAGCGGGTTTCCTCCGAAAGCCCATGAGAAAAGCGCGGCGGAAGCGATCATGGAAACCGGAATGTGCCAGGTTATGACTTTGGTTATGAGAAGATATGCAAGGCCTATGAGTATAGCTATCGAACCGACCTCGCCGAGCGAACCGTTCATGTGGCCGATTGCCATGTCCATGAATTCTACCGAGTCCATTCCGATCTCTCCGTTGCTGCCGTTGAGTGTGGCCAGCAGTGTGGCTCCGGTGGATGCATCCGTGCTGGAGGCTCCTGTGGTGGGTGTGAGGCCTGATGCGACTCCTGTCGGCCAAGTGGTCATCGCTGCCGGGAAGGAGATCAGAAGAAACACGCGCCCCACGAGCGCGGGATTCCATATATTGCATCCCAGTCCGCCGAATGACATCTTCCCGATCCCTATCGCCACGATTGCGCCGATCAGAGCCATCCACCAGGGAAGTATGCTCGGAAGATTGAACGCGAGCAGCATTCCTGTGATGATAGCCGAGCCGTTAAGCAGGGTGAGCCTTCTGCGGAACATGAATTTCTCCACTATCCATTCGGTCAGCAAGCATCCTCCCACGCAGACAAGCACAGTCCACAGGGCCGGAACCCCGAAAGTCCATAGCGCTACTGCAAGAGCCGGGATCATTGCTATTATGACATTCCACATGCAGCGGTCGATGCTGTTGTGTGAATGGATGTGAGGCGAGAGCGAGACAGTCAGTTTGGTTTCCATTGTGTAGAAAATAGTTGCGGGTCTATTGGGATCCTTTTGGAGAGATTATTTTTTGGGTAGTTTCCGGATTTCCTGTTTGGCATAGCGTATGTAGTCGAGCAGAGGGCGGTGGGACGGGCAGACGTACGAACAGCATCCGCATTCAAGACAGCTCATCACGTGGAGATCAGTTATCTCCTCGAAGCGCTTTGCTATGGAAAGATTCATCATCTGGTAAGGCTCCAGTCCCATAGGGCAGACGGAGAGGCACTTGGCGCAGCGTATGCAGGGTTCTTCCGGCTTGCGTACGCTCATTGACGCCGGGAGTACGAGGACTCCTGAAATCGCTTTTGTGGTGTGGGCGTCGAGCTGGCTCATCGCTTTGCCCATCATCGGGCCGCCTGCGATGACTTTCCCGGTGTTTTCCGGCAGGCCTCCGGCCGCTTCTATCAATGTGCTGATGGATGTGCCGAGCTTCACAAGATAGTTGCCCGGTTTCTTTATTTCCGGACCGGTAACCGTTACGACACGCTGTGTCAGTGGTTTACGGTTGTAGACCGCATCGTAGACAGCATAAGCGGTGGCCACATTGTCGACCACGGCGCCTACGTCTACGGGCAATCCTCCTTCAGGAACCTGCTTGCCGGTGATGGCCTCGATCAGCTGCTTCTCACCTCCCTGAGGATATTTCATCTTGAGTTTCACCACCTTTATGTCGTCCGAACCCCGCAGGTAACGTCGGAAAGCGGATATCGCCTGAGGCTTGTTGGCTTCGATGCCGATCACAGCTTTGCTAACCCCGACAGCTTTCATTATCAGCCGGCATCCGGCCACAATCTTGTCGGGATAGCCGCACATGATCACTTCGTCGCATGTCAGGTAGGGTTCGCATTCGGCTCCGTTGAGGATCACTATGTCGGCATGTTTACCTTCCGGGATGGAGAGTTTCACCCTTGTCGGGAATGTGGCTCCGCCGAGGCCTACCACTCCGGCATTGCCGATGATGTCTACGATCTCTTTTGGGGAAAGAGCGTCGATCTCCTCCTGACTCCTTGGGGAAAGCGCCTCCTCGGCTTCGTCGACAGCGGTCTCGATTATTTCTGTGGCGATAATCACGGCCTCTCTCCAGAATCCCTGCGGATCGCGTACTTTCTCGATGCGTTTCACTGTTCCCGCCACCGGACTATGAACCGGAGCGCTTACAAACGCAGCCGCCTCGGCAATCATTTCGCCGGCGGAGACGGTCTGGCCGGGCTTGACGATGCATCGCGCCGGCACGCCGATGCTTTCTGCCAGTTCGAGGCGGATTTCAGGGGAGACACCGACCTCGACGATCGGCATTCCTGATGACAGTTTAGAAGGGTTGGGGTGTATTCCCCCTTTGCGGAAAGTTAGGAGTTTCATGATTCAGCTTCTTTCAATTGGGGGAGAAGATTACCGATGTGTGTGATGCTGTTGCGTGGACAAGCCGACTCGCATTCTCCGCATCCGACACACGCTTCGGGATTTATGTGAGCCACAAAGTCGGCCACCTCCACAGCGTCATGGGTGCATGTGCGTTTACATTTGCCACAGCCGATGCAGCTCACGTTGCATTCTTTCATCGCCAGCGCCCCTTTGTCGCGGTTGACGCAGCTTACCCATACGATCGGTTTTTCAGGGTTGGCTTCCACCAGCTCAAAAAGACCCCGGGGGCATGTCTTGACACATTTGCCGCAACCGGTGCATTTATCGTGGTCCACGACGGCTATGCCTGTATGCGGGTCTATGGTCAGCGCGCCGAAAATGCAGGCGCTCACACAGTCACCGCGTCCGAGACATCCATAATTGCAGTCGGTCTCCCCCTGATAGAGGGTTCCCTCCATGGCGCACGACGTTACGCCGTCATAGTTGTTCACGATTTGTCGTTGCTCGCATCCACCGTTGCATTTCATTATCGCCACACGCCTGATGCCGGCTTTGGCCTCAAGACCTACGATAACGGATATTTTGTCCATTATGTCTTTGCCGGCTCCGGTGCAGACAAATCCGTCGAGACTGTCGGTTTCGGCGCACGCCTTGGCAAACGCATGGCAGCCCGACATTCCGCAGCCTCCGCAGTTGGCTCCCGGAAGCAGTTCCTCGATTTCAGCAATTTTGGGATTCTCGTAGACATGAAACTTTTTGGCGACGAAAAAAAGCACAACGGCCGCCAAGACGCCTATGCCGCCGAGGACGAGTACAGTGGTAGATATTACACCCATTTTGAATCTTTGCAGATTTAAGGTTTTGTATACGGTAGGATTGGTTTAACCCTATGATTGCGTGATGATTGAAACGTGTATGTTTAGTCCCTTCCCGGTGTTTGCCGGTTTCAGGCGCAAAGTTAGTGATTCGACTTCAATCTGCCAAATAAATATTGGCATAAATCATTGCAAATTTTATATGGCATCGCCGGCTTTCACAGTTTGTGGACGGTGAACCGGAATTCATGGCGCACTTTGTCGCGCATGATCCAGAGCAATGCGAAAAAGAATATGGTGGCGCCTATCCCTCCCAACGCCGCCGCGGGTTGTGAACCGGTCATGACATATATGGCGATCATGACGGCAAGCATCGCTATGCATGGAACCACGGTGGCTACCATGATGGCTTTACGGTGCATTTTTTCGGTGCCTCGCAGTTTTACCCGCTCGCCAAGGCTGAACATCTCGGGGCGCTCTACGGAGAGATCGATTCTGCTGTCGTTCCCCTTGTCGGCAACACCACACAGCTTGGCCGCCGGGCAGCCGGCGCAGTCGCCTGCATCGGTCAGCCTTACCGAAAGCTTGCCGGATGCGCGGTTGACGCCGACCACGATTCCCTCGTGGTCGATATGGTCGATGTATTCTGTCTGTGTCATTTCAATTGTCAGGATTCAGTTTGATGGTACAAAATTAGCAATAAATCCGTTGCGGAGCGCAGGTGAAGAAGTTAAAAAAATGCGAAAAAATTTTGTGGTTAGAGAAATTATTCATAATTTTATGTCGAACTTATGAACATACCACTTATTATCTTCACACCTGCGGCTCAGTGGTGGCCGGAACTATCTTATTTCAAATAAATTAGCCAAAACAAGCGCTTTTGAAACCGTTACACCGAATTGCTATCCGGACTATCCGGCATCTAAAGAGATTATTTTGATTAATATTTACGAATAAGTATAGTTACATAGCGGAAACTCCGGAACGCCTGAGCGTTTCCGGAGTTTTTCCAAACAAAGCGGCAGATAAAAAGAAGCTCCGGTTGTCGCAACCGAAGCTCCGCAGATTAGCATTAATTCTTAATACCTTTTAATAAAACACAGTGCAAATACAATAGTTTTTAGTGTCTCAACAACCGGGAAGGCCTGATGGTTCAACCAGCGTGATTAATTTGCCACACAATCACTATGTTTTTTCCCCATCGTCGGTCCTCAGGTCGTTTTTATGCATTTAAAAAAATAAATTTGTCTCAAATTGTGTTATAAAAGCAGATTGCGGTTTGGCGGGAGCATTTTTCCCCTCTCCGAAACCCACTTACCCGTTACACATACACACCTAAAATTGAATCAAAAGACAATGGAAATTCTACAGACTGACATCGATATCCTCAACCGTAAAGGTATCACGCCTGAAACCCTTCAGATGCAGCTTGACGCGCTCAGAGACGGGTTCCCTTATCTGAAGATAGAAGGGCCGGCCACAGTAGGACATGGCATCACCTCTCCCTCCGGCGATATGGTCGCCCGCAGCATCGAGATCTGGGATCAGTTTATCGCATCGGGCGGATCTGTTATGAAAATGGTGCCGGCAAGTGGTGCGGCATCGAGGATGTTTAAGGATTTGTTCTCTTTCCTCGACGGAAAGAAGGATAAGCCGGGCAATGATTTCATGAAAACATTCTTCGAGAGATTGACTGATTTCGCGTTTTTTCCGAAACTTAACTGTGTCTGCATCCGGAATTACGGAGTGTCGGCGCATACGCTGCTGGCGGAAGGCAGGTATAAGGACATAGTCTCTGCTCTGATCGGGGAGGAGGGGCTTGCCTACGGCCAGTTGCCCAAGGCACTGCTTGATTTCCACAAGACTATGGGCGGAAGCCGCTGCGCGATTGCCGAGCATCTTGCCGAAGGCGCGGAATATGCTGCCGATAAAAAGAAAACGGTGAGGATTCATTTCACTGTAAGCGAAGACCATATTCCTCTCGTAGAGAAAAAGATAGAAGAGATAAAAGGCTGGATGGAGGCCGCATCCGGAGTCAAATTCGACATATCTTTCAGCATACAGAAACCTTCTACAGACACGGTGGCGTCAAATCCTGACGGCACGCCCTACAGGGAGAACGGGGAGCTGTTTTTCCGTCCCGGCGGCCACGGTGCGCTGATCGAGAATCTCAACGATCTCGATGCCGATGTCATATTTATAAAGAATATAGACAATGTGGTTCCTGCCGAAGAATCCGCCACCACTGTGGAATACAAAAAAGTGCTTGGTGGAATCCTTGTGGCTACACGCCAGAGAATCGATGAATATTGCAGGAAGCTTTCAAAAGGATTGCCTACGGATGCTGAACTCGATGAGATGCTTTCCTTTGTGAAAGACGTTCTGTGTGTGGAAAACAAACTTACCGGCAAGATGCTGCCGGTCGACAAAGCCGCTTATCTGCTGTCGAAACTCAACCGGCCGCTGCGTGTGTGCGGTATGGTACGGAATGAGGGTGAACCCGGTGGCGGTCCTTTCATGGTTTATTCCCCAGACGGCACAGTGCAGCCCCAGATCCTAGAATCGACCCAGCTTGATCCTAAGGACTCGAAACGGCTTCTTGCGCAGGCCACCCACTTCAATCCGGTGGATCTCGTATGTTCGATCCGTGATTGGAAAGGGAACAAGTATGATCTTCCTGAATTTGTAGACCGCGCAACAGGATTCATAAGCTCAAAAAGCCGTGAGGGGCATGAGATCAAGGCACTCGAGCTTCCGGGTCTCTGGAACGGCGCCATGAGCAATTGGAACACCATATTCGTGGAAGTCCCTGCCGACACGTTCAATCCGGTCAAGACAGTCAACGATCTTCTGCGTCCGTCTCATCAGCCATCGAAATGAAGTTGTGCCGTCGATTTCCCCTGCTTATTCTTCTCGTCCTCCTCGTGCTGCCAGTTGCCCGTGGAGGATGGGATTATGAGAAGAAATACACGGGGCCGGTATATCCCGAGACTGATTTCTCGTGGCATAAGGATATTCTTCCCGGATACGAAGCCCGCTACGTGTCTCAGGGAGAGAGTTTCGACGGACCGTGCCGTTCCACAATAATCCGCAAGCTGTCTCCACGCAAGTCGAAGCGTGCCTATCTTTATGTGCATGGTTTCAACGATTATTTCTTCCAGTCGGAAATGGGGGAGCGCTTTGTGGATTCAGGTTTTAATTTCGATGCTGTGGATCTGCGGCGTTATGGCCGCAGCCTTGAGCCGTGGCAATACCCGTTCGATATCCGCGACCAACGGGAATACTTCGCGGATATCGACTCCGCTCTCTCCCAGATCAGGCGCGACGGGAATGTGGACATAACCCTGTCGGGGCATAGCACAGGTGGATTGACCGTATTGCTTTTTGCTGCCGACAAAGGAGCCCGGTGCGGGGTGAACAGGGTAGTGACCGATTCGCCCTTTCTCGAATGGAACTTTTCAAGGTTCATGCGCGATGTGGCTATCCCGCTGGTAACTGCAGCCGGAAAGATCGCTCCGGAGATGAAGATCAGGCAGGATCATTGCGACGGTTATGCCTACAGTCTTCTCAAAAACCATCATGGCGAATGGGAATATGACACAGTGTGGAAAATGATCTATTCTCCTCCTGTTACAGCCGGATGGGTGCGGTCCATATCCCGTGCCCAGAGCAGGCTGATGCGTAATGCGACCCATATCACTGTTCCGGTTCTTGTGATGCACAGCGACCGCAGGGTGGAGGGATGCGGATGGATTCCTGAAATGCAGAAAGGGGATTGTGTGCTTAATCCCGAAGAGATCCGCAAGCGCGGAGAGCGTCTCGGCCGGATCAGACAGGTTTCTGCCATATCCGACGGCATCCACGATCTGATTCTCAGCTCACCTGCGGTAAGAGAAAACGCCTACGACACCATTTTCTCGTTCATAAGGCGGCATTGACGCCAGTCTCATGGTTTCGTCAATCCGGAACATCCGTATGTCGGGAAATTTAGCTACTTTTGTATTCTAAAATGAAACGACAAGTATTATGACAGATACATTATCCCCTAACGACACCGCTGTAGTTCCTGAAAACCGGAAGATTGTACTGAGCGGCATCCGAGCCACGGGCAATCTCCATCTGGGCAACTATTACGGTGCCTTGAGCAAGTTTGTGAAGATGCAGGACGACTACGACTGCCGTTTTTTCATAGCGGATCTTCACGCGCTGACCACTCATCCGGATCCTAAATCGCTTCATGAGAATGTGAAGCAGATTCTCGCCGAGTATCTTGCTGCCGGTCTTGACCCGGAGAAAAATATTCTCTATGTCCAGAGCGACGTGCCGGAAATATCCGAAATGTATGTGCTGATGAACATGCATGTCGGCATCGGCGAGCTTATGCGCACGGCCTCGTTCAAGGATAAGGCACGCAAGGCACTCGGAATATCCAAGGGAGCCGGTGAGTCGGAAGAGGATATAGAAAAGGAGATTATCGGCAACCAGACCAACCGCAGGGTCAATGCCGGACTTCTCACATATCCGACTCTGATGGCGGTAGACATATTGATCCATCATGCGGATCTTGTTCCAGTCGGGAAAGACCAGGAGCAGCACCTTGAGCTGACGCGCCGGTTCGCCCGCAGATTCAACAGTTTCTACAAGACTGACTATTTCCAGGAGCCGGTGAACTTCAATTTCGGAGGGGAAGCTGTAAAGGTTCCCGGCCTTGACGGTTCCGGAAAGATGGGCAAGAGCGAAGGAAACTGCATCTATCTTATCGACGATGAAAAGACGCTCCGGAAGAAAGTGATGCGTGCCGTTACCGATCAGGGACCGCAAAGCCCCGGATCGACTCCTCCGCAGCCGATTGAGAATCTGTTCACGCTGCTCGATCTTGTGTCGGAGCCGGATGTGGCCCGCCATTTCCGTGATGCCTACGCCGATTGCTCAATCCGCTATGGCGATCTGAAGAAGCAGCTTGCCGAAGACATATTGAAAGTAACGCTCCCGATCCGCCAGCGTATCCTCGACATACGCGATAATGACGAATATCTGTCGCGAGTGGTGCGTGATGGCGCCGAGCGTGCCCGCGAGCATGCGTCGCGCACGCTGCGTGAGGTCCGCGAGATCATGGGCTTGCGTAAGATATGATCAGGATGCTGTCTGTTATCCGTGTGGCGGTTGCGTCAGTTATCCTGATGTCAGCCGCCGCGTGTGGCGGCGATAGGGAAGCCGCGTCGTATTCGGTGAGTTTCCCGATGCAGAAGATTCTGCTGGAGCGCATCGCCGGCAGGGATGAAGCGGTCAACACCCTTATTCCTCAGGGTGCGGATCCCGAGACATACGAGCCTTCGGTCTCCACCCTGCGCTCGCTCGACGGGAGCCGTGCTTTTTTCAGCCTCGGCACTCCCGGATTTGAGAAATCTGTCGTGGAGCGGGTGAAAGGGCATTCCGCTCTGTCGATAGTGGATTGCAGCCAAGGGATAAATCTGATTTCCGGCACCCACAGCCAGGGGCAGCCGGATCCACATATATGGAGTTCGGTAAGAAATGCGCGTGTCATAGCTGACAATATGGGGAAATGGCTCGCGAAAAATAACCCTGGCGAGGCAGCCGCCATCGCCAGCAGGCTGGATGAGCTTCAGAATGATCTTGCCGCCATCGACGATTCGATAGCCCGGATTCTGGCTCCGGCGCGGGGTGCGTCGTTTGTGGTGATGCACCCGATCCTCAGTTATTTCGCGCGCGATTACGGCCTGAACCAGATTGCGATGGAAACCGAAGGGAAGGAGGCTTCGCCGCGTCAGCTTTCCGTCAGAATGAAAGAGGCGGCTTCTTCAGGCGCGGGAATCATGATCCACGATGCCGGACATTCCGATTCGCAGGCGAAGGCTGTGGCCTCGCAGCTCGGACTGAAGCTTGTGGTGGTCAATCTAAACAGAGATAAATTGGAGGAGAGTCTGCTGCGCATAGCGCGGGAGATAGCCTCCTCCGTCAAAGACAGGTGATGGCAGCTTCCCGACCGATCATATCCCTCGACGATGTCTGTGTGCGTTTCGACAGGCGCGACGTCCTGTCGCATGTGGACCTGACAATATCGAAAGGTGAGTTTGTCGCTATTACCGGCCCGAACGGTGGCGGCAAGACCACGTTACTTCGTGTTTTGCTGAAACTGCTGAAACCTACTTCGGGCAAGGTGCGCTATATCTCCGGCGGACATGATGTGAAAAGTCTCCACATCGGTTATCTCCCCCAGAAAAACATGATCGACACGCGTTTTCCCATCTCAGTGCGCGAAACGGTGTGGAGCGGACTGCTGACAGGGTATTTCGGCGGCAGAAACGCCGCCGACTTTCGGCGTTTCGACCGCGCGGTGGAGCTGACCGGTATCGATAGCATCCTGGACCGCACTGTCGGCGATCTGTCTGGCGGTCAGCTTCAGCGGACATTGATGGCCCGGGCGATAGTCAGTGAACCGGATGTGTTGGTTCTTGACGAACCTCTGTCATACGTGGATAAGCGGTTTGAGCATCAGATCTACGGCATGATGGAGGAATTGAGCCGGCACGCCACCGTCATTTTGGTAAGCCACGAGATGTCTGTGATCTCAGGCATGGCCGACAGGCATCTGATTGTGGATCAGACTGTGCATGAATGCGGTGCCTTGCATCATTACGTGCCCGGGGAATGCGACGATAACATCTGAAATTACTATGGTACTAAACTGGATATGGATAGCATTCTTCTCGGTGGCGTTTCTGATGGCCGTGGGAAAGACTGTCTTCTGCGGCGATCTTGATGTGTGGTCGGCAATAATGAACAGTTCTTTCGATCAGGCAGCTTTCGCATTCGAGATCTCGCTCGGCCTTACCGGCGTCCTTACCTTATGGATGGGGATAATGAAGATCGGGGAGCGTGGCGGGGTGATAGAGTTTTTCGGACGGCTGATCTCACCATTCTTCTCACGTCTTTTCCCCGGCATCCCTAAAGGCCATCCGGCTATGGGCGCGATATTCATGAACATATCCGCCAACATGCTTGGTCTCGACAATGCCGCGACTCCTATGGGACTACGGGCCATGCAGGAGATGCAGACCCTCAATCCGAAGAAAGACACGGCGACCGATGCTATGATAATGTTTCTGGTATTGAACAGTTCGGGCTTGTGTCTTATCCCGATCAGCATAATGATGTACCGCGCTCAGGGGGGCGCGGCTAATCCCACCGATATATTTATTCCGATTCTGGTGGCTACGGCTGTGGCCACACTCGTGGGTCTTGTGGCGCTGTGCCTCAAGCAGCGCATCCGCATGGACGGGATTCTTTGGGCATGGCTTGGCGGAATCATGCTGACTGTGGGAGCCATAACATGGTTTTTTTCTACATTGCCGGCAGACAAGGTGCAGGTCTACAGTACATTCGCTGCCAATGTGATACTTTTCTCGGTAATAATTCTCTTTATAATCTCCGGAATAAGGAAAAGGCTGAATGTCTATGACACTTTCATAGAGGGAGCCAAGGAGGGTTTCCGCACAGCCGTTTCCATAATTCCCTATCTTGTGGCCATTCTTGTGGCCATAGGGATGTTCAGGGCATCCGGGGCGCTTGACGTGTTCACCGGTTGGGTGGAGCAGGGTGTTACGGCGCTTGGATTTGACAGCGGTTGGGTTGGCGCGCTTCCCACGATGCTGATGAAACCTCTCAGTGGCTCCGGTTCATGCGCCATGATGCTCGATGTGATGAAAGCCAACGGTCCGGATGCGTTCGTGAGCAAGGTTGCGGCGGCCGTTCGAGGATCGACCGACACCACCTTCTATATACTTGCTGTTTATTTTGGATCTGTCGGAGTCATGAAAACGCGTTATGCAGCCGGCTACGCCTTGCTTGCCGATGTGGTAGGGGCCGTTGCCGCCGTTGTTGTCAGCTATTTCTTTTTCGGCTAATAGATAATTAAGAATTTGCACGCTATTCATCAGGAGTGTGTTAAACCCAAACATACTCCTATTGCCATTATTGTAGATGTGAAATCATTCATCCATGCAATTGTTAATATATATTAATTGCAAATAGTGTATGTGTAATCTTAGTTAAAAAGATTATATGTTTGACAAAAGTTTTTATTTTAGGATAATCTTTATTTAATTTGTGAATCTTTTAATACAATTAACCAAAAAATATATCAGACACTAAGAGCTTGTTTAAATTCGATTCAATAAAATTTTTATGGCAGCTAAATCAATC
>CAJUSZ010000010.1 GCA_910589425.1 uncultured Muribaculaceae bacterium
GCCCGCTATGCTCCATCGTCTCAAGACAAAATCTCCCTCAGGCTTTTCGACCGGGATATTGACATTTGTTTTTAAACAAGCTCTTAGTCCATTACCTAATCCAGACTACCGCCTCGCCATAATATACCGCCATTATGGTATTTCCGGACATCTGTTTCATACGTAATTTTGCAGCATAAAACAATTATGTATTGACAAATCCACAATTACATGAAACTTTCTACTTTATTCGGACTTATCATCACCGCCAGCACTATTACACAGGCTGTAGCGCAAGAAACGCCTGAAGCGGCATGGGGAAAAACTTTCTACGGAAAGACAAAGTCGAGCAACCAGGCGCAAAACAATGCCATTGCCTCAGACGGAGGCATTTATTGGCATCTTGTAGGCGGATCCGTCCATGATGAACGCGATGTCTATTTCAACAATGAGTTGCTTTTCTCAGGAGCAGACTATGATCCCAACGGGACAAGCGTCAACAACAATTTCTGTCTTATGAAAACTGACAGAAGCGGAGACTTGTTGTGGAAGCTATACTCCACAACCTGCGACTGGGCTACAAACCAAGGTCGTGTCGCGGCCACATCCGACGGCGGAGCTGTATTCACCGGAAAGATCCGAAGCACCGACGACGGAGGAACCGGCGACTTCCTATGGAACGACATCACTCTTGTCGACGGACAAAACAGTATCCACCGCTATACATGGAACCACACGGAATCCGACTCCAGACGCTTCTATCAAGTGATTGTAGGGCGTGTGGACGCCAACGGCAAATTACTCTGGGTAAAATTTCTACAGGCTGACCGCTCACCAGTGCCCGCCGCGACGGGTAATTACGCCACGTTCACCTCAGAAGCGATCGACTGTCCCGCACTTGCCGTGGACAATGACGACAACATCTATATCGGAGGTAATTTCCGACAGAAAATTGAGATCGAAACAGGAGATCAGAGCGTGGTGCTGAACCCGCACAACATCTCAAAATGGAATGGCGATCCCCAAAGCCACGCCGGCGACATGTATCTGATCAAACTCGACGGATCGAACGGGACATATATCAAACATGCCGTAACCTCTGTGGTCAGCGGCGATCCACAATGTGAGAATATACAGCAGCTCGTATGGGAAAACGGGATGCTGTATGCACAAGGCGTAATATATGGCGACGGTTCGACCCTCGATCTAAATGGGAAACAATTTACAAACTCCGGTACATTCTCTCCTATACTGGTTTCCATGGATTCATCGCTCACTCCTCATTGGATCACTTCGCTCAAGGGAGAGACAGTAAAATCAAAATACGGCTTTCAGAATTGCGGCATATCCAAAACAAACAACACACTGTGGTTTTCAGGCATGTTCAACGGCAAGGTGTCATACAGCGATGCCGTTTATTTCGAGTCAGATGCGGCAACACCATCTGTCCGGGAAGGTTTTCTCGCAAAGTTCGATGCCACTACCGGCGAAATGCTCAAAGGTGTGTCGAGCCGCGCTTCCTATCCGACTACTCTCGGAGCAGCCTATAAATCACTTGCCGGTTATTTCCAGCCTTTACAGAACCCAAATGAAAAAGATAAGGTCTATGTATATGGCTATTCCATGATCAACACCCTGGGTGTTTTCCTGCGCACATATAATACTGAGACTCTTGAATCCGACCCATCCACCGAATGGTCGCTCGTACAAGGAGGACAGATGCCCACATGCCAAAGCATCTCCTACTCTCCCGAAGACGCAAAAATCTACATAACAGCACGCGGACGCAACAACGATTTCAAACTTATGGGTGGGTCAACAGTTCCCGTCCCCGAGAATCAGGTGTGGGCTGTGCTGCTGGCAGGCTACGACATGCCAGCGGAGTTCAAGTCAGTCGGAGTTGCCACAACGATCTCAGACAACCGTATGCCTGTCAAGATTTACGGCTGCAACGGAATTCTCACAATAATCAATAACGACAAGGATGCCAAAATAAACATATACACTGTTACAGGCAACCTGGCCGCCAGTCTTGACGCTCCTTACGGCACAACCACAGTCCATCTTCCCAAAGGAATATATATAGCCAACGGACAAAAAATAGTTCTTTAAGTAATTTAAAAAGTTACTTAATATCCAATATATAACATACAGATCCGCTGCCTATTCAAACAGGCTGCGGATCTGTATGTTTACAGGATCTTATTTGGCAGTGCCCGTAAACAATGCCGCTTCTGTCGGCGTTCACACAGAAAACACTTACAGCCATGACCCACAAATCCAATCTTAGAAGGAAAGCCATGATCCTTGTGGCCTTGACACTCATTTCCGCAGTCTCAGCATCAGCACAACTATATGAAATAGCAAGCCAGATCCCACAATTGATAAGACCAGCACTTTCCGGATCGCTCAACTACAAAGGTTTTATCGAAACCGGTTTCGCAGGCGGATTCGGTGATTATCGGGCAAATACATTCAGCATCAGCACATCCCAAGGGTTCAGATACAGCAATTGGTTCTATATGGGCGTCGGAATGGGGCTCGACGTGATGTTCGGTCAAGACGCGCCTGACTACGAACCGCCGACCGGCTACAACAACTGGGACGATCCCCACTTCTCCCACAGCAATACCAAGACCGCTTACTTTCTTCCTATATTCACCGACTTCCGGTTCAACATAGGCGGAAACGGTGGGACCAAACCTTCCGCCTTCATCGATCTTAAGGTGGGCGCCACATTCATGCTTAACAACAGCTATTTCTGCGTCGGGAAGGGATACATCACCAATCGGGAAAGTTTCTATCTCAAACCCTCCGTCGGAGTCAGAATCCCGGTCAGCTCATCCAAGCCATCGCAGGCAATCAACATCGGCCTCACATATCAGCTTGTAACGGCCAACTGGTGGTGGGTAGGAAGCCGCAACATATCCCTCAATTCAATCGGCGGCACTATAGCCTACGAATGGTAAGCCTCCTGCTCTTCCTGCCGCATCATAGCGGCAAGCCGCACCGGGGAATATTTGCATTTTCCAAAAAATAAGCGTAATTTCGCGGTCGTTTTTCCGTTATATATTCAAAGCAGGACTGAAAATTTATTATCAGTCCTTGAGTTAAAGACCCGAATGGCTTACCAGGCCCCCATAGATGAAAAGCAGCTGGTCCGTGATCTCCAGAATCCGGCCACTGCCCGTCAGGCGTTTCAGACAGTGATGAAAACGTTTGGCGAACCTATGTATTGGCAGATACGAAAACTGGTAACATCCCACGACGATGCCAACGATCTTCTCCAGAATTCATTTATAAAAGCCTGGACAAACATCTCCAACTTCAGAGGGGACGCCAAACTTTCGACCTGGCTATTCAAGATCGCAATAAATGAAAGCATTAATTTCCTCAACAGAGAGAGAAAACGCCAGAATTCATCAGACAGTGGAGAAGATGACTTTCTCCTTGACAGAATAGAGGCTGATCCCTATTTCGACGGAAACGAACTCCAGAAAGAACTCCAGAAAGCCATCGCAAAGCTTCCGGAAAAGCAGCGTATTGTCTTCAACATGCGCTACTTTGACGAAATGAAATATGAAGAGATCTCAGACATACTCGGCACAAGCGTCGGCGCTCTGAAAGCCTCCTATCACCATGCTGTAAAAAAGATTGAGCAAGCGATTGGCAATCTTATTTAAGAACATCCACATTATTCTTCCCTCACACATATATATCACCTGAATCTCAGCCATTTGATATAAATACCATCATATTTTCGCATTTACCCGGCTGGCAAATGTATATTTTCAACACCGATTTTTCCCTAAAAATTTGGTGAATGTTTGGCAAATTGCTAACTTTGCGGCGAAAGACAGCCGTCGTCCGCAATAAGGCGACAAGTCTTTTGACATCAATTCAGCCCCCAATTCAGAAGACCACGCTTACTATTCCAACCATGCAAGCAGCCAAACGACCACGCATCCTGATGATTTATACCGGTGGCACAATCGGTATGATCGAGAATCCCGAAACCAAAGCGCTCGAGCCTTTTGATTTCGATCATCTTATCGACAATGTTCCCAAAATCAAAATGCTTGACTTCGATATAGAGAATTTCCAATTCTCTCACCCCATCGATTCAAGCGCCATGAACACATCCCATTGGGTGGACATTGCAAATGTAATCAGGGATAAGTATGAGCTTTACGACGGATTCGTTGTCCTGCATGGAACCGACACGATGGCTTACACATCGTCTGCCCTGTCCTTTATGCTCCAGAATCTGGAAAAACCCGTGATAATCACCGGCTCGCAACTTCCTATCGGGGAAGTAAGGACAGACGGCGAAGAGAATCTCATCACAGCCCTTCAGGTGGCTGCCGCTAAAGACTCCGACGGCAGACCGATGGTGCGCGAGGTGGCAATACTTTTTGAAAACTATCTCTGGAGAGGCAACCGAAGCACCAAGCACAGTTCGGACCACTTCAACGCTTTCAAATCAAACAATTATCCGGAGCTGGCCTGCATAGGACTCGGAATCCGGTATAACAAAGACGCCTTCCTCCGCATCAATCCGAGCGAGAAACTAAGCGTACACACAAATATGGATGCCAATGTGGTCTATATGGATCTTTTCCCAGGAATACAGGAATCCACAGTGCGCCATATTCTCAATACCCCTAACCTGAAAGGCGTGGTACTGAAAACATTCGGAGCCGGCAACGGTCCGAGCGATCCGTGGTTTCTCACCGCACTCAAAGAGGCCATCGACAAGGGAATAGTGATTGTCAACGTTACGCAATGCAGCAACGGAAGCGTCCATCAGCAGCGCTACGTTACCGGCTGGGGATTGGCTCAGATAGGGGTCGTTTCCGGACACGACATCACGTCCGAAGCCGCCATAACAAAAATGATGCATCTGTTCGGAGAAGGCTATTCCATCGATGAGGTGAAACGCCTTATGGAAACGCCTCTCTGCGGGGAGCTGTCCATCTGATTCCACGATAGATAATATCACCCGGGGAAAATCACATTGAAAGTGGTTTTCCCCGATTTTTTTTGATCAAAATACCCACACTGCAACGAACCATTTCAGACATCGTAACGTTGTAATATCAGAAATCGTTTCATGATGTTAGGTTAGTTAAAAAGTATTATGGAAAAAGGGAGGCTGGAAATTGTGAAATCTCCAGCCTCCCGACTTTATTATAGCTAATGGCGCTGTCTTATCTGACCATCACCTTGGATGAGCGTCCGTTTGCGTTGACAACATAGATTCCTGCGCCTACCGCAACAGGCTTGTCAGCCGACAGACGTCCGCAGATGCGACCCATCGCATCATAGACAATTGCGGAGGTGGCATTCGTATAAATGTAACCATTAGAACTCCAGACACCGGCGACACCCTCATCTGCGATGCTTTCCACACCTGCATAGGGATCATCTTCAGTCGGGTTTTCTGTATTTGTTACATTGGCTACAATATTGCCATTGTCATCTTCCTCTATGTCTGCAAGCGAGATAATGGTAGGCTTGTTGTTCCATGAGATCAGTTTCGGCGCTCTTGTGGCGTTGAATTCGGTAACATTCGACGTACCGGGGAACGGTGCCCCTCTGTGCTGACGCGCAAGAGCATTATAGTCTATGTATTGACCTTTATAGGGGAATGTGGTGATACCGTTGGCCTCGACGAGATCCACATACTGATGCGAGATCGTATTGTTAACAGTATTCATATCCCAAATATTCTGATTGAAGTCAATATGCCATGCGAGCATTCCATGACCGGGAATATGCTCATCCCATCCTGTCTGCTGACGGTTCTCCAGCAGGAAGAACTCTGTAGGATTATCAGTATAGATGATATATGCCTGATTCGTGTCGGCAAGATTGGGAATGGTGTACTGCTTTGTGGCACCAAAGGGTCTCGGCTTGATCCATCCCAACGAGAAGCGCTCGAAAGAGCTGTAGACCGGAGGAACGCAGCCATCGGCATTATATGATCCCTGATCCAGGAGAGTCCACTCGTAAGGAGTGTAAGAACTGTTATAAGTCGTTGTATACAAATCAGGAATTCCAAGCACGTGGCTGAACTCGTGGCAGAATGTGCCTATTCCAACACGTGTGCTGGGCATGTCGCTGTATAGACCACGAAGTTCATTTGAACATGCATAATGGTCGATCAGCTTTCCGTCGAGACGGCAAGTGATGTTGGCATATTTGAACAGATCATACGTGTGGGGCCAGATTGTGTTCAGGTAGGTGGAAGTCTCTGGATTGTCGGCCTCTCCGTAACCGGCATAGAACACATAGACCATGTCGACACGTCCGTCGTTATCATAGTCATAATCACTGAAATCTATCTGATCATCCAGAAGCTTACATGCATCGACAATAAGATCTTCCGCGTGCTTGTCATCGCCATAAATAGTGTTCTCGCCATAGTAGCTGTATGGTTTGCCTACATTTACCGGACCGTAGACATCGAAGTCAGGAAGATACTGGCCTTTCGACGACTCAATGAAATAATCACGCGCCGAACCGATGCATCCGCCTTCATTGAATCCCTGCTTGTTCAGAAGATTGGTAAAATACTCCTTGGGATTGTCTCCGCTGAATTTTTTATCGGAAAACTCAGCAAGGATCACAAGACCGCGTGTCTGACCTTTGGAAGGGAAATCTGTAAACACCATCCTGAAATCCGGATCCTTGCAGTCCACATTGCTGCGGGTTGCCATAGCCTTGCGGTTTACATCGCTTACACGGTTCTTTCCCTCTCTCAGTTCCATAGCCATAGGAATGAGAGTGTTTGCATCAAAACGCGAGAGGTCAGCCGCACGGGTGGCCATCCCGGGCTGCGCTACGATGTCCGTAGGCACCACCGCGCCTTTGTCGTCTATCTCTGCGTATACATATCCGCGGTCGGGTGTATAACACACAAGACGGTTTGATTTATCTACTGTGAAATGGCCGCGTTCATCACCGACTTTGGAGAGAGTCAGTTCCGTTCCGTCTGGCTGCACGAAAGTAAACGGCTTCCTGTTGGCCGGCACGGCGCCTGCTTCGGGGGCGCAAAACATGGCTGCTGCAGCTGCAAGCATGCAAAACGAACCGCCGGCTAAGTTTTGTAGCAATCTTTTCATATTGTAGGTTATTTTCATATATCTGAGGCGGATGTCTTCGGATCAGCCGCAACATCCGCCCCTTTATAACGTCTTTTACTTACTGTTTATTACTCTGTAATTAGTTTTGTCCCGAATTCCTGACCTTTGCGCACAGCCGGGATACCATTTTTCATCCATTCCGGCATCGGTGCGTCTTTCAGATAATGATCGAAAAACTGCTGGAGACGTATGGTTATGTCCTTACGGTTCTTACGGGCGCGGATGTTATGCGCCTCACCGTTATACTGCAACATCCATACAGGCTTCTGCAACCGGCGCAATGCCATGAACATCTCTATGCCCTGATACCAGGGGACAGCTCCGTCGTTGTCATTATGCATTATCAGAAGCGGCGTCTGGCAGCGGTCGGCATGAAAGACGGGCGAATTGGCTATATACAGTTCTGGTGCCTCCCAAAGGTTACGTCCGATGCGGGACTGCCCCACTTCATATTGAGCCTGACGTGAATCGCCTGATTCCCATCTTATGCCTCCGAATGCCGATGTCATATTGGCTACCGGCGCGCCGGAACCAGCACATGCGAACATATTTGTACGGGTTACAAGGAAGGCTGTCTGGTAACCGCCCCAGCTCTGGCCATCGATGCCGATACGCTCCTTGTCGATCCAAGGACGCTCCTTACAAAGCTCCTCCACTCCGGAACATATATAATCGTATGCACTTTCGCCCGGCACTCCGGGAGTGTAATGCACATCCGGAACAAACACCATGTAGCCACGGCTAACGTAGAAGGGATAATTCACCCAGCTCCACGACGGCTCCATGGTATAGTGGCGGTATAATTCCTCCGAATTTGTCTCATAGAATACAGTGAGCATCGGATACTTCTTGGACGGGTCGAAATCGTCCGGAGTGTAAAGCACTCCTTCGCTCAGCTTGCCGTTATAGGAATACCATTTGACAAGCTCTGCCGTACCCCACGAATAATCTTTCATCTGCGGATTGATGTCCGTAACCTGCTTTGCTTTGGCAAAATCCGTGGATGTTGAGATCCATATATCCGGGGATGTGTTGAAATTAGCACGTTGCCAAGAGAATACATTCGCATTCAGGGCTTTCCTGAACTGAGTGTATTTGAATTTATCTATCACTTTAAGTGAAGGCACAGCTGCTTTTCCGGTATACTTGAGGGTAGCGAGGCCATTGCGTTTGTCCGTATAGTCGAACACATCAAGAATCATCTCGTCGCCGTTTTTGACAAAGCGGAATTCGGGATCAGTCTTGACATAACGATACCGGCGGTTCGCTTTTCTTCCGGCTCCGTCTGTAAGGCACATGGGCTTGTTCTTGCCGGTCGGGTCAAGGCACCATATATCGTAACGGTCATATACGAGCAGTGCATTGTCGTTCTCAGTCCATGCTGCCACACCGTATGGTGTCGGTATCATGGGTATATCCTGATCCTCATTCCAAAGCGGATATGGTATATCCTTGGTCAGGCAGCGTGTTTCTCCCGTTGCTATCTCGTATGCATAGAAATTACGGTCATCGAACCATAACACGAACTTATCGGCAGGGGATAGTTCGGAAAGTTCAGAAGGAACTGTGGCTACCGGTTTTGACTCTCCACTGACTACATTTACAAGTTTCAGTTTCTCCGGAGACATATAATTCCACTGACGCTCCACATAATTCTCCGTAGGGTCTTTCACGAGCGCCCAGTCCGCATCCCACCGATCAGGAGACTCAACCTGCTCGAACGCGCTGCGGCTCACCAGAACCTGCCTGGCGCTGTTGTCAAGATCGATCACAACCGGAAGAGAGAGCTTGCGCAGCTTCTCAAGACGGTTATTCTCCTGCGGAGGAGTAAGGGGTGCATCCCAGCGCCATATATCAAGCTTTGCCGTCTCGAAATCATAGAGCGTCGTGTCATCGGGTGCGATCACCGGACCGACTCCGACGATCAACCGCTTGCCGTTGTACGAGAAAGATGGCTGAGAATACTGATTCAGAAGCAAAGATTTCGCCTCGCGTTCGCGCAGGATCTCATTACGTTTCTCTGTAAGTTTAGCCTGCTGCTCTGGATCAGAGGCATGAGGGAGAGCCAGATTCGGTCCTTTCACCTCTCCTGCGTCCACCACAATCTGCTCTGCCTGGAAAATTTCCCTGTCGAGGCGAACGTGATAGAGCTGGGTGCGCTTTGTACCGGTTTTCGCGCTGTCGTTCGATGCTATGTAAGCGAGCTGGTCGCCTTTATCGGAAAAGACAGGCGTGCCATAGAACTTCTGTTCTCTGTCGATCAGTGTGAAAGCCGTGTCGGGCAACATAAGCAGACCGATGCCGTCTGTAGCGGTCGAATCACTCTTATGGTGCTTGAGGCTGACGCCGACACGCATTCCGTCTTTAGACATGGCATAGCTCTTGACCCACCTCAACATCTTCTGCTTTCCGGTCGGCAGATGTCTTACCATCAAAGGTTTGCCGCATTCCTTGTCTTTAAGCACCTTTGGCTTTATATACGATGTGTCCGACGATTGATAAGCCAGCCAGTCTCCGGAATCCTTACCTATTTTATAAGAAATCACACGGGCTATTTTCTCAATTTTCCCAGACTTCAGATCCACGATTGCCATTGAATCCTGCGGAGCATCGAAATCTTTCTTTTTGTCTATCTTGGCCTGACGGCTATCCTTGAAGAAAGGTTTGATCATCGCCACCGCCCAGCGGCTGTCGGCACTGAATCTCGGGGAATAGCCTCGGTCGATCACGATCTCCTTACCTGTGCGGGTGTTCCTAAGCGTCAGCATCCCGTCGCCCTCCTGAGGCTGCACGACGTATGAGGCCCATTCTCCGGAATTCGACAAAGGCATATTGCGCACAGATTTCCACGCATCAAAATCAGTATGGTCAAGCACTTTCTTAGCGTTGACCGTCGCAAACGATGCCATGGCCACCAATGCCGCGCACGTCCCTGCGATTGTGAGTTTTTTCATATACGGTATTGTTTTGGGGTCTATTAGTCTACTTTATGCAGATCGTGTCCCATACGCACCTTTTTGGTGTGCATGTATTTGCGGTTATATTCATTCGGCTCGACTTCGAGAGGGACAATTTCCTCCACGTCAAGACCGTATCCTTCAAGTCCTATGCGCTTCACCGGATTATTCGTCAGCAGACGCATTTTTTTCACTCCGAGCGAATGAAGTATGCTTGCGCCGACACCATAATCACGCTCGTCGGCTTTATGTCCGAGATGAAGATTGGCGTCGACCGTATCCAGCCCGTTCTCCTGAAGCTTATATGCCTTGATCTTATCCATCAGACCGATTCCACGGCCTTCCTGATGCAGATAGACTATGACGCCGCGTCCGGCATTTTCTACCGCCTGCATGGCAAGGTGAAGCTGCTCGCCGCACTCACATCGCATCGAACCGAATATGTCGCCTGTGGCGCAGCTGGAATGAACCCGGACAAGCACCGGTTCATCTGTGCTTATATCCCCTTTTATCAACGCGATATGTTCCATTCCGCTCTCCGGCTCCCTGAAAGGGATAAGCCTGAAATGCCCGTAGGCGGTTGGCATGTCAACCTCCTCACCTTTCTCCACGATAGACTCATGGCGAAGACGATAAGCGATGAGATCACGGATAGAGACAAGCTTCAAGCCCCATTCATCAGCTCGCATGCGAAGCTCCGGAAGCCGGGCCATGCTCCCGTCATCGCTCATTATCTCCATAAGCGCGGCACAAGGCGAAAGTCCTGCAAGGCGGGCGAAGTCAACGGCTGCCTCTGTATGGCCGGCACGCTGTAGTACTCCCCGATCCTGCGCGTAAAGAGGATTGATATGTCCCGGACGGCCGAATGTCTCTGGCCTTGAATCCTTGTCGGCCAATGCCCGGATCGTATTCGCCCGGTCCTGAATCGAGACACCCGTAGAGCAGCCTTCGAGCTTATCGACAGTAACTGTGAAGGGAGTGCCGAGAACAGACGTATTGTCAGACACCTGTTTCTCCAGCATGAGTTCATCACACCGCTGCAAAGTGATAGGAACACACAAAACACCGCGGGCGTTTTTTAGCATGAAGTTCACCTGATCGGGCGTTATCTTTTCTGCTGCCACAATCAGGTCGCCTTCATTTTCTCTGTCCTCATCGTCTACGACAATGATAAATTTACCTGCACGGAAATCCTCGATAGCTTCCTCTATGGTGTCTAATTTAATTTTCTCGCTCATTTCTCTGAGTTTGAATAATGGTGTTGGTTCTGTTTTCTGTATGATATGAAAAATGCGGAAACGGTATTGATCCTCGATCCCACACTGCAAATTTACTAATTATCTTTCAATTGTGTGTCATCCTCGCTTGTAAAATGATCTCTTCCGGGCATAAACAGTGAGAAATTCACACTACCGTAGGCACGTTGTTCCCTGAAGCCGGGCAATGAGGAAAACGAATGACGCGCCGAATGTTCGATTATAACGATAGTGGAAGACTTTATCATTCTGCTGCCAAGAATCAATCCGGGAATCTCCGCAAATCTCGGATGGTCGTATGGAGGATCGGCAAATATCAGATCATAGCCCTCTCTGCACGAAGACACAAACCGGAACACATCTCCTCTTATCACTCTCAGATTATCATCGCCGAGCTTTTCTTTCACACTTCTTATGAAGTTGGCCTGAGTCTGAGCCATCTCGACGGCGGTTACGCTCCGGCAGCCTCGCGAGAGAAACTCGAGACTTATCGCCCCGGTGCCTGCAAAAAGATCGAGTGCGGTCTTATCCTCGAAATCTGTCAGGTTTTCCAATACATTGAAGATATTCTCACGTGCGAAATCCGTCGTGGGACGCGCTGTTATGTTACGCGGGACATCAAACCGGCGTTTTCCGTATTTCCCTCTTATTATTCTCATATTCTATATTCGTTTGTCTATCGGACAGACCTTCTTTCTGCAGCGTCTCTTCGGCTAAATTCCTTGTTATCAACCAGTCATGGCACCCGCATCACTTCTTCCTCATAACAAGTAATTTATCTCAAAGATACACCGCCAGGATTTTCACAATTATTATTACAAGCTCTTAGAGCGTGTCTGAATTTAACCCGCGTTAAGACTGAGAGGATTTTTGAATGATTTTCGCAAGTTGAGGAGGGAGCATAGCGGGCTACGCGACCGATGAGACTTGGCGGAAAGCATCGGAAAAGACCTCGGGATTAACGTGGAACTTCTTGAAAATGACGATTCTTTAATCTAAATATAAATTGTGTGTTAAATCAAGACACACTCTTAGTGCCTCGGCAGACAATTCGCGCGCTCAACGGAATGTCTATATCAAAACACGGTAAAGACGGAGTATGCATCACACAATCCACCTTCTCTCTGAGCAGACCAATCAATTCGGACGATGGAACGGCATCGCCTGCCACAAATATCTCCATTGTCGATGGATCAAGATGGTAACAATTCAAAATGTGGGCTATAACATACATTCTGTCTCCGCTTGACGAGGCTTGAAACGTACTCGAACAGAGTAATTTTTGCCCGTTAAGCAATGATATTATCATTTCATCCCGCTCGATAGTCGCATATAGTCTTGTGCCACCCCCGGGATATTTCCTGAATTTCCTGAGCAGAACCATTTCCCTGCTTGACACTCTTGCACCGGGAAAAGTGCGCGATAAAAATGGAACGAGACCGGCAATTCCTGAAGTTACTGACATCACATCATCATCCGTCTCGTGAAACAAACCTGTGGAATCATCCTGACGATTAATTTCAGAATAAAGATTCTCCATCGCAGTGTCATCATATTGTAACGACGACGGAATCCACACTGTGTCGGGAGTACATACTACTATGTGGGCAGAATAATCATCAAGCACCTGTGGATGTGAATACACGGCATTTTCAAATTTTTCAAGAAGTTCCTGTCCGTGTGCTTCCCACGATTCATCCATTAGAATCTTTAATTCGTCGTCATCATTGGCGATATTTGTCAAAAACGCCAATCCGCGACTATGGGAAAGATATACTGTCAGGTGCCATAGGCCATTGTCATGTGTATCCATTTCTTTCTATTGCGGTTTATACCTTAGTTAAACATTCGGGATTCACACTGAGATGCGGAATTTTCCTATAAGGGATAGACGTATACGCGACACTCCACGGAGACTGCACCCCATGCTTTCGCAAAGTTACAACTTTTTTGGCTTAAGTAACTCTTTAAAATTAGCTTATATCAGATTATGCCGGATTTTTGAGGATATTTCAAATTTGAAAGAGGGAGTTTAGCGGGCTAAACGACTGATTGAAAATTGGAAATATACCGGAAAGACAAATAAGATGATATAAGCCCATAGAGTTGCTGGTAAAATTTTAAATTATAACTAATTTCAAAGAGTTGCTTAACAACGCATTAAAAGGGGAACGCGACTGTGAAAGTTGCGTCCCCCTTTAAATTGTCTATTTGGGATTTACACTTAGTTTAATCAAATTGCTTAAGCATAGGATCCTATCTTAGCCGAGCCACGCGAAAAGCTGAGTCGCGTCAAGCTGGCTTGCCTCGCTGAGAAGTCCATATATCGGGCTGACCAGACCGATCAACACTATTCCTGCTACGCAAATCCACATGCCTACACGCTCGCTCAACGCACTGCGGAAATTGCCGACAACAGGCTCTTCCGGAGAAATCCACATTGCCTTTACAACCAACAGATAGTAATAAAGCGAGATGATCGTATTGATAAGCGCTATCAACACAAGCATATAAAGCGCCATCGAGTTGCTTGCCGTTACTGACGTAAAGATAAGGAACTTGGAGAAGAATCCTGCAAACGGAGGAATACCTGCAAGCGAGAACATTGCGAGTGTCATCGCAAACGACAGCCAGGGATTGCTCTTGTGCAGACCATTGTAGTCGTTCATGCTGAGCTTGCCGGTCTGGTTCTCAATAGCCTGGATAACTCCGAACGCGCACAGATTACTGAATATATACACAAGTATATAGAACATCATCGAAGTCATGCCGATCGCATTCGCAGCTATCACTCCAAGCATGATGTAACCGGCCTGGCTGACTGAAGAAAACGCCATGAATCTCTTCATGTTCTTCTGACGCATGGCAAACAAGTTGCCGACTGTGATGGTAACTATGATAATCGCATAGAGCATCCACTCCCATGCTTCGGGATAAGCCGCGCCAAACGCCTGCACAAAAATTATGAAGAACGCGAATGCGGCAGATCCTTTCGAGATCACGGAAAGATAGCTGGTAACTGAAGTCGGGGCTCCCTGATATACATCTGCTGTCCAAAGGTGGAACGGAACGAGTGAGAGCTTGAAACCGATGCCGGCCAGCACAAAGGCGAGAGCCACTATGAGCATTCCGCTCATATTGCTGCTTGCAACAGCTGCGGCGACATCATTGTAATAGAGAGAGCCACCTGAAAGACCATATACAAACGACAGGCCCATCATGAGAACTGCTGAGGAAAAGACAGCTGTCATTATATATTTGGCAGCAGCCTCGCTGCTCTCATACTGCTTCTTGTTGAAGGCTATCATCGCAGCCAAAGGTAGCGATGCAGTCTCAAGTCCGATCACGAAGAGCAGGAAGTGGCGTGCGGAGATCATAAGATACATTCCAAACAGGGTAGCGAGCAGAAGCTCGTAGAACTCACCTCTCCTGACTGACATGTCTTCGCTTTCAGTCCACTTCAGAGACTGGATCAAGACTATGAATACTCCGAGATTCAGAATACACTTAAGGGCAAAAGCCACATGATTGTTTACATACATTCCTCCGAAACACTCCTGGGGCATGCAGCCGGTGAAGAAAATACCCACCGTGCCGAGACCGAACAGAACCGTTGTCAGGACTCCATCTGCCTTACGGGCGCTTTCACCGCCAAATGTATCGAACAGGAAAACGAGGATGAAGATGCCGAGAATGATCAACTCGGGAATCATGGCCGAAAACTGTGAATAATCCATTTTTCTTTTTCGTAATTTAAGTCAATACATTTATCAGATAGCAGCTTGTGTTATCGACTGGATGATAGGCACGAAGCTATGTTGGATTGTCTCATTTATCCAGTTCGGGAAACATCCTATACCGGCGATCGCAACAATCAGGGTTACAGTGGAGAATCTCTCGAACCAGGTGGCGTCCGTGAGCTGCAGATGATGTTCATCCTGAACCGGACCGAGAAGCAATTTGCCTACCACACGGAGAATATAGACAGCAGTGATGACGATCGAGCATGTACCGGCAATCACGAAGCAGCGGTGGAACATATCCGTATGCTGGAACGAGCCTACGAAGATAGTCATCTCGGCTACGAATCCCGAAAGACCGGGAAGACCGAGCGATGCGAAACCGGCGATCATGTAGCATACTCCGAGATAAGGCATGATTTTCATCAGGCCACCCATCTGGCGGATGTCGCGTGTATGTGTGCGACCATAGATCATTCCGATCAGGGCAAAGAAGAGAGCTGTCATCAGACCGTGGGAGAGCATCTGAAGGATTGCACCGGTCATGGCAGTCTGGGTGAGCATAAGAATTGCGAACAGCACCATGCCGCAGTGCGAAACAGACGAATATGCATTGATATATTTGAGGTCGGTCTGCACGCAAGCCGAGAACGCTCCGTAGACTACACTGATACCTGTCAGGATAATGAATATCCATGCCAATTCATTCGCAGCCTGGGGAAGAAGATAGATTGCGATACGGAAACATCCGTAGCCACCGAGCTTCATCAGCACTCCTGCATGGAGCATGGACACAGCAGTCGGTGCGCACGCATGACCGTCGGGACTCCAAGTGTGGAACGGGAACATGGCGCCAAGCACACCAAAACCTACAAATGTCAGGCAGAACAGCAGACGCTGCCAGCTCGGATCTATGGACGCATTTCTTGAGATCTCAAGAATATTCCATGTCAGATTTCCTTCCGGGCCGGAATGCCAGTAGATTCCAAGAAGACCGAGCATCAGGAACGCCGATCCGCCCATAAGCATGAGTGTGAGCTTCATTGCCGAATACTCCTTGCGGCCTGTGCCCCATACACCGATAAGAAGATACATCGGGATAAGAGCCACCTCATAGAACATAAACATTGTGAAAATGTCGATTGAGATAAAGAAGCCGAACACACCTGTGGAAAGCAGTGCAAACCAAAGGAAGAAGTTCTTGGGCAGCGGAGAGATCTTCCATGATGCGAACACACCGGCAAAAACTATTATCGCCGAGAGCATTATCATCAGGACTGAGATGCCGTCTACTCCTACGGCAATATTGATATTGAGTGGCTCATACCAAGTCCAGCTCTCTGTAAAGAGCATTTCGGCTGTCTCGCCAGCCGCGCGCAGGTCGAGAAACCATACGCAGAGCCAGATAGCTAACGCGAGGAGTGCGGTCGAACAAACCGTCATCACACCGCGGATGGCATTCATACTGCTATTGCGGCAGATGCCCAGTCCAGCCATCATAATGATAGGTATGATTACGAACCAGATTAAGATATTTCCAAACATAATCTTACGAGTTTTTCTGCAGTTAAGTTAGTATGAATGTTTTTAGAGCAGGCAAATCCATGTGATAGCTGCAAGTACGACAGCTCCGAAGAAATACCACAATACATAAGACTGTATGCTGCCGCTCTGCATCCCCTTGATGGCGACTGAAGTTCTTTGCGAAACCTTTGCGAAACCGTCCATCGTTGCATCAATGACATGTCTGTCGAACCATGCTATGCTCTTACAGATGATATTGAAAATGATTTTGTGCGTGATGAACATATAGATCTCATCCCAGTAGAAGCGCTTGTTGGCCGCCTTCCAAAGCACGGGCATTGCATTCTTCATTGCAGCCGGCTTGCTGTTCTTCTTCATGTAGAGCCATGCGGCAAGTCCTATGCCGAAGGCTGCCACTATAAGGCTTGTTGTCGCAACCTGAGGCTCGATACGGATATGGTACGGGGCACCGTTCCATGTAACCAACTCTCCGAAGGGGATAAAACCAGCCACACAACTTACAGCAGCGAGGATAATAAGCGGGAGGGACATCTGCCAGGGTGCATCATGGGGCTTGTGTTCCTTGTAATGGGGATTCTCTTCCCACCAGAATACCATGAAGTACATTCTGAACATGTAGAATGCTGTCAGCCCTGCGACCATAGTCATCCATGCGCCCCATAGTGTATTGTTCGCAAACATTGCCGCAAGCATCTCATCCTTCGAGAAGAAACCTGCAAACGGCCAGATTCCCGCGATGGCGAGACATCCGATCAGGAATGTCCAGTGTGTGATAGGCATGTACTTGCGGAGACCGCCCATCTCAGTGTAGTTGTTCGAATGAACCGCATGAATCAACGCACCGGCTCCGAGGAACAGAAGCGCTTTGAACATTGCATGGGTGAAGAGGTGGAACATGCTTGCCATGTAACCCATTCCATCGTGGAGATCAGGACGGGCAACGCCAAGCGTAACCATCATGAAGGCGATCTGCGATATAGTCGAGAACGCAAGGATTCGCTTTATGTCTATCTGGCAGCATGCTACTACTGCGGCATAGAATGCGGTGATAGCGCCGACACAGGTTATGAATGTCAGAGCCGCTTCCTCGACGAGGTAGAGGGGGAACATTCTTGCCACAAGATACACACCGGCTACAACCATTGTTGCGGCATGAATGAGGGCTGACACAGGAGTCGGGCCTTCCATTGCGTCGGGAAGCCAGATGTGGAGCGGCATCATTGCCGACTTACCCATACCGCCGACATAGATAAGCACGAGAGCCCATGTGAGGACTGATGCACCCATGAATGTCGCTCCGCCGGTAGAGGCAAGCGCAAGCTCGGGGTTGTGGGTAAGATCAAGGAAATTGAATGTGTTCGTATAGAACGACAGAAGAAGAATGCCGATAAGGAATCCTAAGTCGGCGAAACGTGTTACGATAAAAGCTTTCTTCGACGCCGAAACAGCCGACGGAAGCTTATAGAAGAAACCGATCAGCAAATAAGAGCTGACACCCACGAGCTCCCAGAATATATACATCTGGAAGATATTGGTTGCCACAACAAGACCCAGCATCGAGAAGCTGAACAGAGACAGGAACGCGTAGTAACGCTGGAACCCGGGCTCATGCTCCATATATCCCCAGCTATACAGATGAACCATGAATGAAATCGTGGTGATCACCACAAGCATCATAGCCGAGATAGGATCCAGAAGGAAGCCGATGTTTACAACAAGCTTGTCTGTAAACGCGAGCCAAGTAGCATCAAACACAGCAAGCTGCTGACGGATTCCGTCTGCTATGAACGCAGAATCTCCGCTGAAGAAATATGTGAAAGCGACAATATAGGCTAACGTCATTGTCGTTCCCATGCCAAGAATGCCAAGCACTCCGGCCATCTTGCGGCTCATCTTCACACCGCCGATGCCTAAGATAAGGAACATCGTGATGGGGATAGCCAAAATCAAAATCGGAAGTGTAATGTCCATATCTTAGAATTTCATTTTTTTGATTTCGTTGATGTCAGTGTTTCCTACTGCTCTGTAGATATTGATGATGATCGCTATTGCAATCGCTGTCTCGGCAGCGGCAATTGCTATTGCAAAAAGCGTGAACATCATTCCCTCCATCTGGCCGGGAAACAGGTAGCGGTTGAACGCTACGAAGTTCAGATCCGCCGCATTGAGCATCAGCTCAAGCGAGATCAGGATCGCGATAAGATTTTTGCGGGTAACAAACCCGTAGACGCCGCAAGCGAACATCAGCACGCTCGGCACTAAATACCATAAAATACCTAAGTCCATGCTAAAATTTATCTTTTACGGGCGACTACGACGCCTCCGATTATACACGCTAACAACAATACGCTGACAGCCTCGAAAGGAAGAAGATAATGGAATTTATCGGTTCCCAGGAGTGTGTGGCCTATATCCGCCATCGAAATGGATGAACCTGCGGAAAGCACCTCTGTCAGAGACGTGCCGGCTGCAGTTACCGGCATTGTCAGAAGAGCGAAAAGCAGAAGGGCTGCTCCGAGAACTGATCCGCATACGCCGGCTACTTTTCTGTGACTGTCAATTTTCCCGCTTTTGTCATCAGGACGATGCGTCAGAAGTATTGAGAACACAAACAATACCATTATGCCTCCTGCGTAAACCGCAATCTGAACAGCACCCAGAAACTGGTAGCCGAGCTGGAAATAGAATACGGCTGTTGAAAGAAGCACAAATAACAGATATGTCGCCGAGCGCAGGATTTTACGCGAGGTTACAGACATGAACGAGAAGACGATCATGCTGAGAGCCACAATGACGTAAAGAATTATATTTCCTACTGAATCCATTGTTTGATATATGAATTTACTATTATATTTTGTTACACCGTCGTCGCCGGTCATTACTGAGCGGATGACTCCGCTTTGGGCTGTGGTGCCGGATCTTCAACCTCGGGACGGTAATTGAGCTGCTTCACCAATGCTTCACGGGTGAAAGTCGCCTGTTCAAAATCGTTTGAGAACTCAAGCGCATCCTGCGGGCAGGTCGTAACACAAAGCATGCAGAAAGTGCAGCTGCCGAGATCATACATGTATTTGTCAAGCTTACGCTTTTTCTTGCCATCCGGCAGATCCACCATCTTGGTTTGAAGAGTGATCGTACCGTTTGGACAATTCATCTGACAGATTCCGCAGGCTATGCACTTATGACGGCCTTCTGCGTCATATTTCAGAGTCAACTCTGCTCTGAACCTCTCCGGAATTTCGAGTGTGGCTCGATTCTCAGGATACTGCTCGGTTATCTTCGGTGTTACAAGTTCCTTTCCGGTAACTTCCATCCCTTGCACCAAACTCTTGATGCCTTTCCCGACAGATGTGAAATATTCCTTTATACTGCTCATTGTAAATGATGTAAAAAGTTGTTATCGTTTTTAGGAGGATATTGGATTTATCAACGTTCCACCTGACCGCCGAGAATGTCGAGAAGCTCGGTTGTGATGCTCTGCTGGCGGAGTTTGTTATATTCGAGTCGGAGTTCGTCGAGAAGCTTCTTGGCATTGTCGTTGGCACTCTGCATTGCCATGACTCTCGCCGCCTGCTCCGACGCACGGTTTTCTATAGTGATTTCCTGCATCGTAGACAAGACAAACATCGGAAGCACCTCATTGAATATCCGGTTAGGGTCAGGTTCAAAGATATACAGACGGTTCTCTTCCGCCACGTCCTGGGACGCGCCTTCAGACCGGATAGCCTCCTCGGTTACCGGGAAAAGCTGCTCTACCGTAAGAACCTGCCGGCTCATGGACTTGAAGCTCATGAACACCACCTCAACCATATCAAGCCGCCCTTCGAGGAAAGCTTTCTGAAGATCGAGTGTAAAAGCGTTAACTTTCTCTCCCTCCATCTTAGAGTCAACTCCCTCGTATGTCTCGACGACAACCCCGGGAACGTCCATTTTCTCCACGGCATTGCGGATTTTCCGACCGACGGGATACAACACTATCTCGACGGACGTTCCGTATTGCCCCTTCAACGAATTGATTCGCGCTACGAGGTGCTTGAATATATTGATATTATAAGCTCCACAAAGACCGTCGTCGCTACCATACACAACTATCCCGATCTTCTGAACATCGCGAGATTCGATGAGCGGAGATGAATAGCTTGCATCCGCAGACAGAAGATGCCCCATGATGGACCGGATCTGATCCTTGAACGGGAGCAGACGGCGAAGCGCCTGCTCGTTCTTGTGGACCTTGGCCGACGAAATCATCTTCATCGCTCCGGTGATTTTCTCCGACGAGGAGACCGAACCGATTCGGGTCTTTAATTCTCTGAGTGTCGACATTTATCTATTATTAATTTCGTTGGCTGCGTTAGCAGGAATATCATTAACTTTACAGTTCAGGATTCCCTCAGGATCACTCGGCATAGCGTCCGGAAATCTCTTTCGCACACTGAGTGATCAACCGTGTAACATCATCTGTAAGTCTGCCGGCTGATATTTCATCAAGCACCTCTTTCTGGTATTTCCCTTTGAGAAGCTGGATAAACAGGGTTTCAAACTCATGTACTTTTTCTACTGGCACGCTCTCCAAAAGACCGTTTACACCGCAATATATCACGGCCACCTGCTCTGCCACTGGCCAGGGTGTATACTGAGGCTGGATGAGAAGAGCCTGGTTCTTGCGACCGCGGTCGATCACTTTAGCAGTTACAGGGTCGATGTCTCCGCCGAACTTAGTGAACGATTCAAGCTCGCGGAACTGTGCCTGGGCAATTTTCAGAGTACCGGCTACTTTCTTCATAGGCTTAATCTGGGCGTTACCACCTACACGCGACACGGAGATACCGACATTCACTGCGGGACGTATGCCCTGGTTGAACAGAGCCGTCTCAAGGAAGATCTGACCGTCAGTGATAGAAATAACGTTGGTCGGGATGTAAGCGGATACGTCTCCCGCCTGGGTCTCGATGATAGGAAGAGCTGTGAGTGAGCCGCCGCCTTTTACGATCGGCTTGAGAGCTTCGGGGAGGTCATTCATCGAGGAGGCAACTTCCTGATTGTCGATTATCTTTGCAGCACGTTCAAGCAGACGTGAGTGCAGATAGAAGATATCGCCAGGATAAGCCTCGCGGCCTGACGGACGCTTCAGAATAAGAGAGATCTCTCGATATGCGACTGCCTGCTTCGACAGATCATCGTAGACAATCAGCGCATCGCGGCCGGTGTCTCTGAAATACTCTCCGATTGCGACTCCTGCAAACGGAGCATAATAACGCATGGACGCAGAATCGGAAGCACTCGCGGCAACAACCACCGTATATTCAAGCGCGCCGAATTTCTTAAGCGTCTGCACTGTGGCAGCTATCGAAGATGCCTTCTGCCCGATGGCCACATAAATACAGTAGACAGGCTTGCCTGCGAGGAAATTCTGTCTCTGGTTTATGATCGTGTCGATTGCGATGGCGGTCTTACCGATCTGACGGTCGCCGATGATAAGCTCACGCTGACCGCGACCTATAGGAATCATCGAGTCAATAGCCTTGATACCTGTCTGTAGAGGCTGGTTCACCGGCTGACGGAAGATCACACCGGGAGCCTTTCTTTCGAGGGGCAGACGGAGAAGATCACCACTGATGGGACCATTGCCATCGATCGGTTCGCCGAGGATGTTGATCACACGTCCGAGAAGCCCTTCCCCAACAGGAATAGATGCGATTTCACCCGTGCGACGCACCGACATGTTTTCAGACACTTCATTCACGTTGTTGAGAAGCACAACACCCACATTGCTCTCCTCAAGATTGAGAGCGACGCCTTTGACGCCGTTTTCAAACTCCACCAACTCATTGGCACGGACATTCTCAAGTCCGTAGACATGGGCTACTCCGTCTCCTACTTCGAGGACAGTTCCCACCTCTTCAAACTTGACCTGAGAATTGATGTCATCAAGTTGTTGTTTTAGTATATCAGATATTTCGCTTGGGTTAAGCATCTTTAATTCAATTGCTACTTAATAATTTTAGACGTAATTGTTCAAGTTCATTGCTGATGGACGCATCCATTCTTGTGGAATTGACGTCCACCACAAATCCGCCGATGATATCGGGGTTGATCCGCTGTGTGAACTCGAGAGTATAGCCTTTGAAGGCGGCCTCGACTACGGCCTTGATTTTATCCGTCTCCGCAGACGGAAGCTCCGCAGCTGTCGTCAGTACCACCTGGGCGATCTGATGCGCTTCGCGGTATATGCGGCGGTAGTCGAGGGCCATCGTATAGGCATACTCTTCACGGTTGTGGTCGAGGACGAGCTTAACAAATCTGCGATAGTCATCTTCCACCTTGTCGCCGGCGGCAGAAATCAACAGTTTCTCTTTACGGTCGCGACCGACAAAAGGATTAGTCATCACTTTCTGCAAGTCGGGTAACGACTCGAACGAGGCCACTACCTGCTTCATCTCGTCGTAGACAGCGGCTGTATTGTTTTTTTCAAGCGCGTATTTATAGAGCGCTTTGGCGTATCTCTGTGGAATAAGACCGTCGTTCATCGATTAGTTCTTCTCTATTTCGTCCAACAATTTATTTACAAGTTCTGCCTGAGCCTTGTCGGTCTTCATCTCCTGACGGACCATTTTCTCGGCTATCTCTATGGAGAACTTGCTAACTTCGTTTCTGAATTGCAGCTCGGCTTCTTTGCGTGACTGTTCTATCGACAATTTAGCGGCATCCATTACTTTCTGCGCTTCACTGGAAGCCTCTTTGCGGGCCTCTTCAATGATCTGAGTTTTCATCTTTGCCGCATCACGCAACATTTCGGCTTGCTGCTTCTGAGCCTCAGCGACATACTTCTGCGCCTCAGCACGCGCATTGTCGAGCTGGTCCTTGGCGCTGCGGGCATATTCCACACCCTTGTCAATTATGTCGGCCCTCTTTTCCATATTTTTGATGATCATCGGCCAACCCCATTTTGCTAAAGCCAAAAACAGGATGATGAATGCGATGAACATCCAAAATACCAAACCAAAATCAGGCGTGAATAATTCCATTCTTAGAAGGATTTATCTGGAAAGCGAACAATCAGAGGAACAAAGCCAATGCGGCAACGATAACTGCGAACAGAGCCACACCCTCGACAAGAGCCGCGATGACGATCATGCTTGAACGGATGTCGCCTGCTGCCTCAGGCTGACGGGCGATTGCCTCCATTGCGGATGAACCGATTCTACCGATGCCGATACCGGCTGCGATTGCTGTAATACCTGCGCCAAGAGCAGCGCCGAGAGCAGCCAGAGGGGCTACTGCTGCTAAAATCATTGATAACATAGGTCTGAAAATTTTAAATTGTTATTGTTTGTTTTTTTATTCTGAAATTATTATCCATGACATATCTGCCATGCCTCTATTCTCTATCAGGCTTCAACTGCGTCGGGCACTGTTTCGCCATCCGCACCTTCATGTCCGTGGCCGTCCTCCTGCGACATGCCGATGAACATGGTTGAGAGCATTGTGAATACATACGCCTGTATGAAACTCACAAGAACATCAAGTGCGAGCATAAACAATGTGAATGCTACGGAAACCACAACAGACGCTCCGGTTGCCGCCGCGCCGAATGCAGCGAAAATGAATATAAGCAGAATCAACGTGATCACAATCATGTGCCCGCCCATCATATTCGCAAAAAGACGCACGCACAGAGCAGCCGGTTTTGTAAATATTCCGAAAATCTCAATAGTCTGCATGATGGGAAGCGGACACTTCAACCAGATGGGCACATCGGGCCAGAAGATCTCCTTCCAATAGTGCTTCTTACCCATCACATTTGTTACTATGAACGTAAGCAACGCAAGCACAAGGGTTACGGCAATATTACCGGTGAGGTTGGCACCACCAGGGAATATCACGATCAGGCCGACAAGATTCATTACAAGGATGAAGAAAAAACACGTGAGAAGATAAGGTGCGAATTTTCTCCCCTTCTCTGCCCCAAGAGTACTCTTGATCACTCCGGTGTATACAAAATCTATAAGCATCTCCATGAAGCCCATGCCTTTACGCGGAGCTTTGAGACCCTTCTTTTCGTAAAACCTGACAACACTCATTACCATGAGCATGACTATTATCACACAGATAAACAGCGCAAGGACATTCTTGGTGATCGATATGTCAAACGTGCGATATTCCTTATAATATACTCCGTCGTGAAGTACGTAGCCTGGTACTACCGTCTTTGACAATGCCACACCCGAAGCGGCGGATATGCTGTCAGCCTGTGCTTTCACAGCAGCTTCCTCTTCACTGCTCAGAGGAAATATCTCTACCACCTTGTCCTTATGAGAGCTGACCTTTGCAATAATAAACTCATAGGTTTTCCCATCACGCTCCACCTTTTTGATGACCGGGACGAGATGCATTTCTTTTTTACCGGTCTCCTCATCCTCGACCACTACAACGTCGGTCAATGATCCTGATGAAAAAGAGAACCACTTACCATCTTCCGCCTTCACTATCACGGGGAGAGGAATACGATAAGCATGGCAGAAAGGCACTTCCCATCCATATCCATCGCCAAGATGCTCGAAAATAATTTCCTTGACATCAAGCCCACCGTCTTCATGTGAGTCAGACGCCATAGCAGCCGACGGCAGTCCGAAAACAGCTACGAGAACTATTGCGAGTATGTGATAAAATTTATTTGTCATCTCAAAATTTTAACTTATGCCGGACAAGCACCGCGACATAAAAGTTTTACTTGTTTCGATACTTTGTCTCTCAGCGGGATACACTTCCCGAAAGAAACCTCAATATATGCAGACGGAAACTACGTTATTTTCAACATCGGCCAAACCACCCTTGATGTCTATTGACTTTTCGACATCGTTACCCGTACGATATGTAACCTTTCCGGGTACGAGAACTGAAATCAGGGGCGCGTGATTGTTAAGCACTGTAAAAAGTCCGAGTTCTCCAGGAAGGGTTACGGCCTCCGCCTCACCTTTAAACATCACTTCGTGTGCCGATATTATTTCGAGCGTCATAACTTATGATTCTATAATAGTTGCGTCTACAATTAGTGGAACTGAATTTATTTCACCTCCTCAAGCATCTTCTTACCCTTGGCGATCGCCTCGTCTATCGTACCGACATTGAGGAACGCCTGCTCAGGATATTCGTCCATCTCTCCGCTGAGGATCATCTTGAATCCACGGATAGTCTCAGCAAGCGGAACCATTACGCCGGGAAGACCGGTAAACTGCTCGGCAACGTGGAAAGGCTGGGAAAGATAACGCTGTGCGCGACGGGCACGTGCAACCACGAGCTTATCGTCATCGCTCAGTTCATCAACACCGAGAATGGCAATGATATCCTGCAATTCGTTGTACTTCTGAAGCAACTGCTTTACCTGCTGAGCCACATTGTAATGCTCTTCACCGATAATGTTGGGATCAAGGATACGCGACGTTGACTCCAGAGGATCAACCGCCGGGTAGATACCAAGCTCAGCGATCTTACGGCTCAACACAGTTGTAGCATCAAGGAAGCTGAATGTTGTGGCAGGAGCCGGGTCAGTCAAGTCGTCAGCAGGCACATAGATTGCCTGTACGGATGTGATGCTGCCGGACTTGGTGGAAGTAATACGCTCCTGAAGTATACCCATTTCAGATGCAAGGGTGGGCTGATAACCTACAGCAGAAGGCATACGGCCAAGAAGCGCCGAAACCTCAGATCCGGCCTGAGTGAAACGGAAGATATTGTCGATGAACAGAAGCACTTCCTTACCGCCGCCGTCAGAATCGCGGAACTGCTCGGCAACTGTCAGTCCTGAAAGGGCCACACGAAGACGGGCGCCCGGGGGCTCGTTCATCTGACCGAACACAAGCGTGGACTGAGAATTGTTGACCTCTTTCATATCAACGTCTTTCAAGTTCCACTGGCCTTTCTCCATGCCTTCCTTGAACTTCTCGCCATATTTTATTACGCCACTCTCGATCATCTCGCGGAGAAGGTCATTGCCTTCGCGGGTACGCTCTCCGACGCCGGTGAATACGGAGAATCCGTTATGTCCCTTGGCGATGTTGTTGATAAGCTCCATGATGAGTACCGTCTTACCGACACCGGCACCACCGAAAAGACCGATTTTACCACCCTTTGAATAGGGTTCGAGAAGGTCGATCACCTTGATACCTGTGAAAAGGATCTCCGTCGAGATGGCAAGATCATCAAATTCAGGAGCAGGCTGATGGATGCTTCTGAGATTCTCTCGATCAAGCGCAGGAAGATGGTCGATGGCGCGACCGACAACATTCAGAAGACGTCCCTTTACCTGATTACCGGTAGGAACAGAAATCGGATGGCCCAGATTCTGAACTTTCACACCGCGCCGAAGACCATCGGTGCTTTCCATAGCGACGCACCTTACGGTATCCTCGCCGATGTGCTGCTCTACTTCAAGAATCAAAATCTCACCATTATCGCGCTCTACGCTGAGAGCTGTATAAATGGGGGGGATGGCCTCTTTTCCACCTTCGAACGACACGTCGATGACGGGGCCGATAACTTGAGTCACTGTTCCAAAATTGGCGCTCATATTGTGTTGTTTTATTGTGTTTGCAGTTTTATTATCGTTTTTAGAAGTGCCAGCCGAGAGCTACGAAAACAGCCATCAGCACGAGATTGGCGAGAGAGAAAGGCATCAGATATTTCCATTCGAATGCGAGCATCTGGTCAATACGCACACGCGGGAAAGTCCACTTGAACCAAATTATCACGAATGAGATGAAGAATGCCTTACCAAGGAACCATACTATAGAAGGAATCCAATCCATCACAGCGTTGAACCCGTCCCAACCAGGGACATGGAGAGGCATCCAACCACCGAGGAACATGAGCGACGCAATGCCCGACACGATGAAAAGATTGAGATATTCCGCAAGATAGAAGAATCCGAAATGTATACCGGAATACTCTGTATGGTAGCCCGCAGTCAGCTCATGCTCTGCTTCGGGAAGGTCGAAAGGACCACGGTTTGTCTCAGCCGTAGCGGCGATGATGTAGATCAGGAAAGCGATTATTGCAGGAATATGTCCTTTGAAGATGAACCATCCGTCATTCTGAGCCCAGACAAGCTCGTTGATGTTCATTGTTCCGGCAAAAAGCACTATTGTGATTATAGCAAGCCCGAGAGACAGTTCATAACTTACCATCTGCGCGCCGCTTCGCATGGCGCCGATAAGCGTATACTTGTTATTACTTGACCATCCGGCAAGCAGGATGCCGAGAACTCCGACCGACGAAACAGCGAGAACGAAGAAAATACCAATGTTATAGTCTATGATCTGCAGTCCGTTGGCCCACGGCAGACACGCGAACATCACGACTGATGAAGTGATGATCAGATATGGAGCAAGCTTGAACAGGAATTTATCGGTTCCTTTCAGGGATATAAGCTCCTTGAGAAGAATCTTGAACATGTCTGCGAACACTTGCAGCAAACCCCACTTACCCACTCGCATGGGGCCAAGACGACACTGAAACCATGCACACAGCTTACGCTCATAAAGGATGTAGAAGATAGCCAACAATGCGTAGGCTACGAGAACCAATACGGCTATAACCACACACTCTACAAGTGTGGCCGCCCAACCGGGCATACATCCAGTCAGGAGTGTGTTGAACCAAGAGGTCAATATACCGAAATCAAACATCGGGGTGATATTTTTACTTTATTGTTGAGAAATTCAATGATATTTATGCTTATTGGATCTGATTTGAATCCTCAGACCTATCTGTCGATATCCGGGATCACAAAATCAAGTGCGGCACCGATCGCTATAAGGTCGGCAATCATGTAGCCCGAACATGTAAGATCCATAACGCCAACCAGATTGAAGCAAGGGCTCTGGAAATGGACGCGATAAGGATTTTTCTGGCCGTCAGACTCGATATACACGCCGAAAGTGCCACGGGAAGCCTCAACCTGCTGATACCATCTTCCGGCAGGGAGCTTTATCATTTTCGGAACCTGCGCCCTGATTGGTCCTTCCGGGATATTGTCCACAAGCTGGGCGAGGATCTTGCAGCTCTGCTCGATCTCGCGCATGCGCACCATGTAGCGTGCGAATGAATCACACCCAGTTTCGAGAACTTCTTCAAAATCAAGCTCGGAATAAACTGCGTAGGGATGCTTTTTGCGGCAATCACAGCTCCAGTTTGACCCACGGCCCGAAGGTCCGGTTATGGCATAGTTGACGGCATCATCCTTTGAAAGCATACCGACGTTGCGGAGGCGGTTCTGGCCGATCACATTTCCAGTGAACACCTTATGATATTCCTTAAGGCGGGATGGCATGATCTCGATCAGCGCCTTCACATCTTTCTGGAAATCGGGATGAAGGTCGGCAATCACACCTCCAATGACATTGTAATTCATCGACATGCGTGCGCCGCAGGTTTTCTCGAATATATCAAGAACCATCTCACGCTCCCTGAATCCATAGAAGAATGCGGTGGTAGCGCCAAGGTCCATAGCCGTACATCCGAAGGCGAGCAAGTGGGAGGAGATACGCATCAACTCATCCATCATCACGCGGATCACCTGCGCTCTGCGGGGAACTTCAAGCCCCATTGCTTTTTCTATGCAGAGACAGAGACAGTGGCGGTTCTGATGAGCCGACATATAGTCCATGCGGTCAGTGAAATGGAGTATCTGAGGATAAGTCATTCCCTCAGAAAGTTTTTCAATTCCGCGGTGGATATAGCCGGAAACGACATCAACTTTGGTTACAGTCTCGCCATCTACGGCTGCGCGGAATCGCATCACACCGTGTGTAGAAGGATGCTGAGGGCCGATGTTGACCACATAATCATCCGCTCCAAAGACCTTTTTCTTGACAGCCTTCACCTTGCCGTTGGCATCCTCGACGTAGGAGACAGAATCATCCTCGTTGACCTCGTCAGTCAGACGGATGGGGTTGAGTTCCGGATTTGCATCGTAGTCTTTCCTGAGCGGATATCCCACCCAATCATTGCGCAGGAAGAAACGGCGCATATCAGGGTGATTGATAAATTTTATTCCATAGAAATCAAAGACCTCGCGCTCCTGGAAGTTTGCCACTTTCCAAAGATCAGACACGGAATGAATCATCGGATTCTCTCTATCTGCAACGGACACTTTGACAGCGATCACTTCCCAGTTGCGGGATGTGGAAGTCAGATAGTAGACCACACCAAGCTCATCCTTCCAGTCCATTCCGACCACAGCGGAAAGCACATCGAATTTTAGCCCAGAGGTCTCTTTCAGAGCCTTGGCAAGAGAATACCATTTGGGCTCCGGAACAGTAACGAGCAGAGATTCACCATCTTCGAAGGTAGCTTCGGGACAAATCTTGCTTATTCTTTCTTTTATATCGCTCATGATATGGAAAATCGGGGTTGAAAAGTAGGGATTTTGAAAGTAGCCATGGTCAGGAAGAGGGAATCTACGCTCCAAACGACGGCGAATTTTGTCTTGTTAAAAACACTGAGTGTCAGTACTGGCCTCTTTCGGAGGGATTCTTTGCGAAGAAGTCTTCTATTTTCTCCTTTCTGTTGGCGCCACCGAAGAAACGCTGCACCTTTATCTTACGCTGCAATTGCATGAGTCCATAGAACATCGCTTCCGGACGCGGCGGACATCCGGGGATGTAGACATCCACTGGGAGGATCTTATCCACTCCGGGGAGAACGCAGTAAGAATTCTTGAACGGTCCGCCGGAGACTGCGCATCCGCCGGCAGCGATCACGTATTTCGGTTCGGCCAGCTGCTCATACAGACGGCGAAGCACCGGCGCCATACGATGCACGATGGTACCCTGCACCATGATATAGTCAGCCTGACGGGGCGAGTTTCGCGCCACCTCAAATCCAAACCGCGCCATGTCATAGCGAGCCGCGCCAAGACACATAAACTCGATTGCACAGCAACTTGTGCCGAAACAGAGAGGCCAAAGCGAGTTGGCACGTCCCCAGTTGATAAGCTGGTCAAGTTTGCCTACGATCACATTTGCTCCAGTCGCGTTGAGTTCTTCAACGAGTTTGTCGATATACTCGTTGTCCTTGAAGTCCTCACGCTTCATGCTTTTTATATTCACGTCCATTTAAGGGCTCCTTTCCGCCAGGCGTAAGCCAGGCCTAAGATAAGAATAAACAAAAAGATTCCGATGCAAAGAAGAGACTGTGGCCCGAGAGAGCGTGCGATCACAGCCCACGGATAAAGAAACAGCGTCTCGACATCGAAGATAAGGAAGAGGATTGCGAAGATGTAGTATCCAGGTTTGAACTGAATCATCGATTCACCCCGGGTAGGGATACCGCATTCGTATGGCTCCGCCTTTTTCACGGAGAAAGATTTGGGAGAGATGAGCTTAGCGATAAGAAGCGCGGCAAAAACAAGGCCTATACCGGTTATTGTGGCGGTAATAGCCAAAGCTCCGTTGCCAATCTCCATCAAGAGGTTCATATAACAGGTTGATTGTTAATTGGTTAGTTCAAGATTATTTATTCGCTCGCAAGCGTAAAACAATATTTTGTGCAAAGGTACTAAATTTTCTTAACAATTCAAAAAAATATATTCTTAAATTTCCAGCCGCCCCTTGGCCCAAGCTTTGACATTTTGCTAAATTTTTACCCCGGATATAAGTCGATTCTCGCCTACACTGATTGCATTTTGCTATTTCAAGCATAAACGTGCATGAGTAAGAAAATATCGCCACCCGCAATAACGGACGGCGATATGAGCCTCTGGCATCAATATGCCAAAGTGAAAAATCTTCAGTCTTCGACAGGAGTGTCGGGATTGAACGGCTTCTGGGGATCGTTGATGTATGAGCCTGTGAAGGATCCGTAATAATACACCTTCGTCCCGTTTCCGAGCTTATCCTCCATAGCTTTGTTACGCACTGTATACTCTATCGACACGTTGGTAAGATCCTCGGATGTGGTGCGCAGTTTGAACGACTCGAACGGGAAACTGTCATTCGGTGTCAGGATATTGCCATCCGACTGATTGGGGTTGAAATTGGTTCCTTCGATAACATAACCGCCCCGCTCGAGATTGATCTTGAGATCCTTCAGAATCAGGATCAGCGCAGGAGCCTGCTCAGCAAATTTCACATTGTAGAGAACCACATCCGCTGTGAGCTTGTCAAGATCCATCACAACGCGATAGTGGCCGGACTTGGTCTTGTATACCTGATTCTGTCCCTGGTATTCAAATGTCGTTGTGGTTACGCCCCGGTATGTCACGTCAGGCTGGAACGTTGCCACCGAATAGGCAGTACCTATATTATAGGTGGCGATCACGAACGGATGATAGTCGGCGAAAGTATTGCTTACAGTAGGCTGCGAGCTTTGTTTACGATAGAACAGGCCTGAAATCCGGCAATTGAAATTAGTTATCTGCTGCATGCCGGCATCAATCTGTCCGCTTGCTTTATTGAGGATGATGAGATCGCCGTCCGTGTACCGCTGTACTTTGATAGGCACATCAGAGACCGACATTACATGGTTCATCCCCTCAAACATGAGGTTGGTCGACGACACGGATACCGACTTCGTGCCCACGAAATCAAAAAGATAAAAGCACGAGGTAACGAACGGCTCAGCTGAGGTGTTGCGCGGAGTAAACAGATTTGACGTAAGGTATTGCTTGTTGTAGGTGAAGTCGGCCTTTTCCTCGTTGCAGGAAACGAGAGGAAGAAGCAACGCGGCACATCCCGCGATAAATGTCAGTTTTTTCATATATCTATTGATTTTAGTTAGTATTTCAGATATGGGCTGATATGGCGACACCTACCTGCAACGGCTTTCCCCGCTGTAGAAAACGGTTGCCTATCGACTTGAAGTAGAACGTATGGTATCTTGTGTCGGAAAGATTTGTTCCGTAGATCTTCACGTCCCATTTGTCAGCCATCAGAGTTACCGATGCCCCAGGCAGAAGATAGAAAGGCTGGGAGATTGTATTTTCCTCATCCCAATATATCTTGCCCGTCCCACGCAGGTTAAGGTCAAAATCCAACGATCTCAAAACGGAATGAGACAACGCAAGGGAATAGACTGCCTGGACAAAAAGCGTATTTCCAGGGGCATAAGGCAGATACTTCCCGGCATGGTTTACCTTTCCGTCAAAAAAATCCCTGAACTTGGCATTGGTATACCCGTATGACACCCTGAGCGAAAGGGGGTCAACGGGAGTTGCGGCAACGGAGAGTTCAAATCCGAAACTTCTTGTCTTTCCGGCGTTGGTCATCATTCTTCCGGTTGTGGTTCCAGGAGGAAACATGGTCAGCTGCTGATCGCGGCAGTCGATATAGAACGCGGCTATGTCCGCTGTGATCGACCAGGGGGAGAAACTCAGATGCGAACCGATCTCAAAATTCCACGAATATTCCGGCTTGTAGCTTACCATCTTCTCAATATCGTAAGCAGCCCCTATCCCCATAAGCCCCATAAGCCTCTGCTGCAACACATCGGAAAACATCTGGGTATTGAATCCACCCGACTTATAACCCTTGGCTATATTAAGGTACAAGTTTGCAGGAGAGTCAGCCGGGAGATCATAGAGAATTGTCAGCTTGGGGATGAAATTCAGAAAATGATTCGAATGTTTCCCTCTGTCGTCAATATCTACGACAGCATGTCCCGCGGGAGTGAACGAACCATCTGCCTGGCGATCGAACACGGTATAGCCCGTATTGCATCGGCTATGATAATCCATCGACACATGCTCATAATCGAGTCTCATGGCAAGCGAAAGCTTGAACCGGCCGAGCGAAAGATCCGACTTATGATATAACGCAAGCCCCCATGTAGGCATTATGAACCTGCTTGAGAGCAAAAAATCCCTCGTATCCCATGATATGGGATGATTCGGGTTACCCTGGTTACGATAATGCTCTATGAGCTGCGAGATTCCGTGATCAAGAAACCGGACCGGAGCATCCATGTGCAGATGCTTATAGAATCCGAACGCGCCGGCAAGCCACGCATAGCACCCGCCCGTATCCTTCGATTTTATCACAAGATCCTGCGTGAATCCCGGCTCCCGTTTTTTCTGTGTCAGCGTAAAGTAATCTTCAGGAAGAAAATCCTGATCAAGAGTCATATTGTCGTCAATGTACTGAAACGATGACATTGATGACAAAATGAACTTATCAGCATTCCATGTAAGGGTCAATCCATCATTTACCACAGTCCGCTTATAAAAACATGTGTCGTTATAAGCGATTTTCCCAGACTCGATATTCTCGTAGGGATATCCCCCCTGCCGAAGGACTGAAAGAGACGCCACATTCTGAAGCATCACACCGTCAGAGATCCGCCATTGGTATTTGCTTCTCAGTCCCAACGAACGCTCCGGATCCGCCATCTTACCATTGTATTCGTTTTTGAAAAGGCCTCTCGACCAACTGAACGACGCACCGAACGACAATGCATGCCTGAGATTGAATTTATGATACCACGATGCGGCAGCCTTGACATTCACAGGCGAGGAGAACTCGGCTTTCAGCCTCCACCCCTGAAACCTGAAAGGGGATAGTGTAGATATATTGATCTGTCCGGCCATAGTGTTGCGCCCATATAAAGCTGTCTGCGGGCCGCGCAACATCTCTACCGAAGCAATATCGGCAATGTCCAGATCGTACGCATCTTTATTAAGGAAAGGCACATTATCGACATTTAATCCAACCGACGGCTGATCCATCCTCGCCCCTATTCCTCTCACATATATTGATGATGTGATACGAGATCCATAGTCGGGGATAAAAAAGTTGGGCACAACGTCCGAAAGGCTTTTTATTGCCATTGCATTCAGTCGCTCCGCCTCGACCCTGCCGATAACAGTCGAAGCTTCAGGCAAAGAGAACAGCTTGGTCGGCTGCTTGATTGACGTAACACTAATTTCCTGAAGCACAACCGTGTCCGCCACATCCTCAATAGCCGAAGATGTAACAGGGACTTGCGCCCGGGCATATCCCGACACAAGGAAGGCTGCACATAAAATCAAACCGACAATCAATCTTATCATATCGAAAGCAAAATTAACAAATTGCAGATTCACGGTCAATCCCAATAAATGATGATTTTTCCATGACGCATGTCTGATTTCACCACCGCACGTATAATAATCCATATAGCGCATCAGTTAAGTTAATGGTGGAATATGACTGTACTGCTCCGCCTACACCTCGACTATATTATGAAATCAATCAAAGAACTCTACAGAATAGGAACAGGCCCGTCTTCGAGCCACACAATGGGACCGCGCTACGCCGCCGAAGAATTCAGGCAGAAGCATCCTGACTCAAAAAAATTCCAGGTAACGCTCTACGGAAGTCTCGCAGCCACTGGGAAGGGACACCTTACCGACGTAGCACTCGAGGATGTACTCGGGCGCGAAGGAAGAGAAGTGGAAATAATTTGGAAACCGGATATATTTCTCCCTTTTCATCCCAACGGACTCGAATTCAAGGCTATCCAAAAAGACGGGACAGAGACGGACCCATGGATTGTCTACAGCGTCGGAGGTGGAGCAATCGTCTCGGAAAATGGAGAAAAACTTGAAAGCGGGGAAATCTACGACAAGAGTTCGATGACTGAAATAATGAACTATTGCGAAGACACCGGCAGATGCTACTGGGAATATGTGGAAGATTGCGAGGGTCCTGAAATCTGGGACTATCTCCGGAAGGTATGGAATGCGATGAAAGAATCAGTGGAACGCGGACTTGCCCACGAAGGGAGGCTTCCCGGCCCGCTTAATCTCCGAAGAAAAGCCACGTCATATCTTGTGAAAGCCGAGGGATTCAAAGACAACCTCCGCAACCGCGGACTGACATTCGCCTACGCCCTTGCAGTAAGCGAGGAAAACGCATCCGGAGGCGTGATAGTGACAGCGCCCACATGCGGGTCATCCGGTGTGGTTCCGGGGGCATTATACCATATATGGAAAAGCCGTGGATTTCCCGAGGTAATGATGCTCAGAGCGCTGGCTACGGCCGGACTCGTAGGCAATATAGTCAAACACAATGCGAGCATATCAGGAGCCGAGGTAGGATGCCAGGGTGAGGTCGGCGTGGCATGCGCAATGGCTGCGGCCGCAGCGTGCCAACTGTTTGGAGGCAGTCCGGCCCAGATAGAATACGCCGCGGAGATGGGGCTTGAGCATCATCTCGGAATGACATGCGACCCTGTATGCGGACTTGTCCAGATTCCATGCATCGAACGTAATGCCTACGCGGCGGCGAGGGCGCTTGATGCCAATATATACGCCACATTTACTGACGGGCAACATCGCGTTACGTTCGACAAGCTTGTCAAGGTCATGAAACAAACCGGCCACGATCTCCCTTCCCTCTACAAAGAGACCGCTACCGGAGGCCTTGCCGCAGAGATGTAACGGACCTGCGTATTGACCATCCCCTCAAAAAGCCATTCTTTTCAAGCTGACCAATGTCTGATTTCAAGATCCATACCCTCGGTTGCGGCTCCGCAAAGCCGACTTTACGCCATCAGCCTTCCTCCACAATCGTTGACTATCGTGGTAATCTGTTCATGATAGATTGCGGAGAGGGCGCCCAGGTGGCCATGCAGCGTTTCAGGCTGAAACTGCCAAGACTCAGGCATGTTTTCCTCACCCATCTTCATGGCGACCACGTACTCGGTCTTCCGGGACTCATCGGCACTATGGGGCTTTCAGGCGGAGGCGGGGAAATAACTATCCATACTTTTGAAGAAGGGAAGAGGATACTGTCGGAGATAATCGGCTATTTCTCACGGGATCTTCCTATCAAGGTCAACTACAATGTATTCAAGCCGGAAGAAGCAGTGATCTACGAAGGTAAATCCATAAGTGTGCGCACAGTCCCACTGCAACACAGAGTGCCGGCCGTAGGATTCATATTTGAAGAGAACAAGAAAGAACGGCATATCATAAGAGACGCATGCGATTTTCATTATGTCCCTGTGAGCCGGTTGAAAGATATTAAAAACGGCGAAGACTTCATCAAGCCGGACGGAACACTGATTCCAAACAGCCATCTCACTACAGATCCGGATCCGTCAAGAAAGTACGCCCACATCAGCGACACGGCATTCGTGCCCGGACTCGCGGATAAGATCGGTCCCGTGGATCTTCTGTTTCATGAGACCACATATCTTGACTCTCACGAAAGCGACGCTTCAAAAAGAGGACATTCCACTGCCAGGCAGGCTGCGAAAATGGCAAGACTATGCGGGGCGAAAAGGCTGCTCACAGGCCACTATTCTTCGCGCTACCGCAACGACGAAGCGTTTCTCCTTGAAGCCCTCGAAGAGTTTCCCGACGTCATCCTCAATAATGAAGGATTGACAACCGAACTATGACACGCCTTGTCCTTCCTCGAGGATTTTTTCAATAGCAGCGCATGTGGACACAATTTTGCGTAAATCCTTTTTAAGAGTCTTCTGATACCTGATCCCGATAAGCCATACCGGTATTCCCACAGGGAAAAGAATCATCAACACTTTCCCAAGCCACTGGCGGCGCGACGGATGGTAAAGCCAAAGCTGGCGTATGACGGGAAAATCTATTAATTTATTGACAGCCATCGGATTTCTGCAATCAGTCAGATAACTGACAGTCGATTCCAACTCACCTGATATCTTCCTGATCTCACCTGTGTCATATCCCTTCACCCAATATGTGGAATATTTCTGAACAGCTCCGTTGGCAGACAGGAAATCTGACGAGGCGATGCGCAGACATTCAAGCCGGGAGATAGCCTCAGCTGTAGAAATATCATTTATAATCACCTCCTTGTAGTTAACTTTACGTACCGGGCGTGTGCCGAGGATCTTACGGATCAACGAGAGATAAAGATCCTTGTCGAACACGGCGGAATCGTTCATGGCTTTCCACGTTACGTATATTCCCAAAGGAGCAAGTATGGCTGTCGACAACCACATTCCGAACCACACTTCCCACCGTCCGTCGCGCGACATCTTGTAGCCCGTGTTGTCAATGATGTAATAAACCAGGAACAGCAACACTGAAATGACCAGCGGCGTCCCTATCCCGCCTTTCCGTATTATGGCTCCGAGCGGCGCACCGATGAAGAAGAATATCAGACACGCGACAGAAAGAGTGTATTTCTTCAGCAATTCGATTTCGTGTCTGCGCAACGATTTTCTATCGTCAGCCACTGTTACACCCTTGAACTCATATTCGTTCCTCTCCCTGCGGATGCTTTGCATCGCTCCCTCCGCCACCTGACGGCGTCCACTCTCATCAAGCTTCATCAGCAAGGAATCGAGGCTGACTGGCTTATCTTTGGACAACATGCCTTCGGTGCCGGGAGCAGAGCCATAGCCGTTGTATCCGCCCATATCGCCATGAATTATCCGCAACGGGCCTTTATTCAGAACCACAGTGTTTTCACGGCCTATGGAATCAAGCCTGACATTTATGGAATCTATCGTATGGTGGAGTTCCGCGATGTTCTTTCCGACATACTGTTTACGCATGGAGTTATCGTCAAGCCTGTTGAAATTGGCGTCGAAAGGAATCAGGACCTGCTTGTCGAAAAATGATTCGCGTCTGAAGGGAACGTTTGCGTCGAGCGAAGTCTGGTCTCTGAGATTCTCAAACTGCTCTCCCTGATAAAGATGAAGAAAAAGCCAACGGTTGTCCGGAGTGAAAGCAAGCCGAGCCGAATCTGCGAGAAGAATCGTCCCCTGATCCCCGCCGCGGCTTACGTCATAGATCATCACATCATGCAGAATACCAGTCTCCTTGTCTTTATTCTTCACATAGAGGTTATATCCCGGGATCTGATCGTAGAACACACCCTCGGGAATCTCAAGTTCCGGACTTTTCTGCTTCATGGAAAAAAGCAGAGTCCACATTTTCACCTGAGCGGTCGGCAAGACATTATTCTGAAAAAAGAAAGCCCCCACGGCAATGCCGCCTATAAGCACGATCAGAGGCGCCATCACCCTGACAAGCGATATTCCTGACGCCTTCATCGCCGTCAGTTCAAATTTCTCCCCGAGATTTCCGAATGTCATCAGGCTCGCCAAAAGGATTGCAAGAGGGAGAGCCATCGGAACCATGCTGACAGCAGCATAAAAGAATAATTCGGCGAGAACACCGAGCGAAAGCCCCTTGCCCACCAGATCATCTATATATTTCCAGAGAAACTGCATCAGCACAATGAAGAGTACGATGAAGAATGTCATCGCGAACAGAGGAAGAAAACTCTTCAGAATGAACCAATGCAACCGTTTTATGACGCGCATATATCTATTATAATGACATCTATGGCATACACCGAGCCGTCCGATGCCTAATGTAATGCAAAAGTACAAAAAATTTCGTAACTTTGCATAAACACAAATCTTCAATACCCAAAGGTCTACAGTTTTTTAATATGAAAAAGGTTCTTTTATCTGCTATATTCTCTATTACAGGAATAGTCGGTATCGCGGCCCAGTCCCAATATGTATTGCCGATCGACGGAAACGTAAATCTCAGAACTGCTGCATCCAAGACCGCTGCCAAAGCAGGCACTTTGACAGCATCCGATTTATTGCCATGCCTCGAGGAACTTGATGGATGGTATAAAGTGAATTATGACGGTAAGGATGCTTTCGTTTCCATGTCCGTGGCACGCACATGCGATGCAATAGTTCCAGAAGAAATATTCGGCAAAGACCTCGGTTCAGCTAAGGCTTGGGACAAAACCAGACACCAGGGACTTATTAAAATCACCAGAATAGATCAAGATCATGCGTTTATCCAGATGGAATGGATGCGTGTAAATCTACCGGCTGAATCCTACAGCTACGTCGCAACCGTGAAAGATGGAAAAATAACAGCGACACATTCATCCGGAGTCTGGGTTGATCCCGACCGACCTCTAAATGAGATATTGAATGACCTCTATCCATTGGAAAAACAGATTCCGGTCGGATTCGACGAGTTTAACAACACTATATTTTTCAACGGAGCCGAGTTCTCGGAATATGAATGATCCGGATTCCTCCGGATGCCACTACAAAACACATAAAAAATATTGAGGGAGACTGTTATCACAACAATCTCCCTCATGATTTCCATAATACTTTTTTAGAACTAACCTAACATCATGAAACGATTTTATGTCTCTATAACATCAGGCCTGCTGAAAAAGTTCACGCAAACCGTTTTTTAGTGCTTGTTCCTAAAGAAAGCTGTTACCCTTCAGGGGTCATGGTTATTCTTAGTACAGAGGAACTTTTCAGCAACGGTTTCAGAAATCCGGACAAACTTGAAGGATTCAAATTCCCGACGCACTGCTCATATCCGCTGTCCATATCCATGCCGTGACGGTCGTGCTGACGCAATGCCAGCAGCCAATAAGCGTTGTCCTGCCGATTGTCTGCAATATTTTTCAGCATATATTCTTTCACTTTCTCCACTTCCTCATCCTCTATTCTACCGGAAGCCATTTCATCAAGCACCGAGTCTATTACCGAAGCGGCCTGGGCAGTATGCGCCGGATCCACTTTCACATACACCGGCATCATGAATTCCGATGGATCGTCTCCATTCATTCCAGCCGTAACGGATCCATGTGTGGTTATACTGTAAGTCCAACCCTTTTCTTCACGCAACACCCTTAGCAGACGGGCTTTGAGCAATTGTCCGACAGCGGACGCGAACACAACATTCTGGAGAGAATACGCCTCGGGAGCATGACGGAACTGATACACGACAGAAACAGGAGTCTGCATCGGGCGGCTGAATTCAACATCCATTGTCGGGGAGAATCTATATCCTATGTCCCGCGAGCGCTCTATACGGCCGCCGGCAGGCAAAGAAGCGACATAACGCTTTACGAGGTTCTTCACCGAATCACTATCGAAGTCGCCGGCTATATAAAACCTGAAATCAGAGAAATCCTTGAATCTATCGTGGAATACATCCATTATCTTTCCATAATCCACCCTTGAAAGCATGTCGGCTGTCGGGAGTGCCCCGAGAGGATGGCGGGAATATACATTGCGGGTGATCGAATCTCCCATCGCCTGAACAGGATTGTTTTTTCTATTTGCGAGCTGAGTTTTCTTCGAGGAGATCAATGTACGGAACGCCGTTGTGTCGGGGCGCGTATCTGTTACCTTGAGATACATCAACCTGAAAGCATCCTCAAGCAAGCCACGTGTGGTCGAGAATTCGATTGTCTCTTCGGTGTTTGACGCCATTGCCGCCACTTTCATATCCTTGCCGTGAAGATATCTGCGGAGGTCGGAATTGGACATATCCCCTACTCCTGACACAGCCACCGCGTCATTGAAAAGTTTCAGGGAAGGGGCATCGGCTTCGGAATAATTGCACGACAGACCACCTGTGCCGATTCCCCTCAGATAAATCTGACCAGGCTTATCCGACGATTTCCGCAGATAAACCTTGATACCATTGGAAAGCGACAGGACTTCAGTAGAGAAAATTCCATCCGGATCCGAGGTTACTATGTCTCCGGCAACAGGCTCGGTAAATCCCAACTCCAGAACCGGCAACTCCGGACTGTATGCTTCAAGCGGACGGGTATTCACTTCGGCAAATGCATCGCACAGATTCTTTTCAGCTCTGTCGCCGGTATATTCCGGCATCTTCGTATAATGAAGAATCAAGACATCACGACCATCGGTGTTTACAATCGAACGCAGATAGTTTTCTATATCCTCCTTACTTATTGCGTCCAACACACTCATTCTCATATCATAGATCTCCTGAGGGGTAGACAATTCCTCTCCCCGGAGATAGCAGCCGGATATGGTCCGGGCAATCTTGGTGGAAGTTCTTGACCGCTGCCTTTCAAGATCGTTGGCAGCCTCTCTTTTCTGCTCATCAACAGCATGGCTGAATTCCGCCTGATCAAAGCCAAGTTCACGCGCCCTTCTGATCTCATAATAAAGATCCTTTACAGCCTCGGTTACTTTACCAGGCATTGCATTCCCTCTCACGAGCAAAGCCCTCATCGGCTCCGACAGCAGAAATTTCGTGTCTCCTATGCCAATATCTGTTACTGATGAAGCCTCACGCAATTCCAGTCTGTCAAATCTTTCAACAAGCATTGACGTGAGTATGGACGACACGATCTGGCTACGCACTTTTTCTTCAGTGCCAGGACTTTTGACAGCCGGATGCTTGAAAAACAACTGCACCATTTCTGTAGGCTGCTCCGGATCAGACTCCGCAATAGCGGTCAAAGGGAGGCCATACGCAACGCTTCGATCCACAATGCCTGACCCAAGACGCCCCTCTATTCCAGAGAAGACGCTCACGATCTTTTCCTGTATCGCAACCGGATCAATATCGCCCACTACGATCACAGCCTCCGTGTCGGGAGTATAATTCCTCCGGTAGAAATCGCGCAAAAGCTGCGGCGGACAATTCTCCACCACCTCCATAAGCCCCATCGGCATACGCCGTCCATAGGGCGAATCACCATAGATGCGCGGAGCCGCTTTCTGCAGCAGCCTGTTTGACGCTCCGTTGCGATGACGCCACTCACCCTTTATCACACCTCGTTCAGCCTCTATGTCATCATCGTTCAATGTTAGGCCGCAACTCCAGTCCCGCAGCACGAGCAGACAGCTGTCCACCACCGATTCCCTTGCCACAGGCACTTTACAGATATTATAGACAGTCTCATCAATCGAAGTGTAGGCATTGAGGTTCTCGCCGAATTTGACTCCCACCGATTCAAGCCAGGAGATCAACGAATTGCCAGGAAAGTGTTCGGTTCCGTTAAAGGCGAGATGTTCGAGAAAATGGGCGAGTCCACGTTCATTCTCATTCTCTACGATCGATCCTACCGAACGCGTCAGGAAAAAATCGGCTCTGCCGGCTGGATCCGTGTTCCGGTAGATGTAATATGCCAGTCCGTTCGGAAGCTTGCCGCTGACAAGAGCCGGATCCGCCGCGCTGATTGCCACAGCCGGCATGATTGCCATCAACAGCAATGTTAGTGTTAGCTTAAGATTAATTTTCATATCTGTTGTTTGTTATGATTCCATTTAAAAGATAAACTGAAGGGAACAGGATATTTCATTGCCGATAATTCCCGTGGAGTAGTCCGTATGCTTAAATGCCGGAGACAGAGCCACTGCATATCTTGGATTGAACGAATACACGGCTTTCATGCTCAATCCGGCGCTACGACATGCTGTGGTGGCGTTGCTGAAATCCTCACGCAATGCCTTGCGGAATTTTTCATCGACAGGATCCGTGCAGGAATGTGGGATCCCCGTCAGCGCGGATTTAACCGTAGAGCCAAATTCCATATCCGCGGAAAAGGAGAATGACCATCGCGCATCCGCTATGAAAGACGCGACCATATCCAGCTTGAAGTCCAGACGGTCGTTGCGCCATTCCCTGCGGGGATCTACATAAGCCACAAGCCTGTGTGAATAATTGGCTTCAGATGCGGCCGAAACGTTCCACTTCTCCTCAGCATAAGCGACACATCCACCCGCATACATCCGTTGGGAATTATCGGCATAAGCCAGCCTGTTCCCTATCACCGGATATGATCCGGACGTAGGATCCCCGAAAAGATTTTCCTTGCCGTGGATTCTTACAGCATCAGCCCCGGCATAGGCTTTCCATTGCCATCGCCGTCCGCGGCTGGTATATCCGGCCATAAGCGAGGCCATCCGTATGCTCCTGTTTGCCATCGGCAATTTGTTCAGATCCGCGATCACATGCCTCATTGCAGTTGCAGCCATACGTCCCGACACAAACGCCCCTGACAGGACACGCGGGTAAAAATCCGCTCCTGCTGTGTATGAATAATAATCGCTGAATACGTTTGACCCAGTCCCGTCGAAACGGGCATAATGAGTGCCAAGTCCTGTGGTATGAAATAGTTTCGACGCTCCCATCTCGCTTACAAATTCAATGTCAGTCGTCTGTCTGTAGCGTTCGAACCTGAACATCGGGCCAAGCAGATAATCGCCTGTGCGAAATGCAATGCCGAGGCCCACATCAAGTTTTCCTGTGATGCTTTTAGGACGCGGATCCACGTTTCTATAATACAGACCCGCCGCATAACCTATTTCCACACCCCAGTTGAACAGTTTCCCTTCATGAGCATATCCCCCTCCGAAAATGTATCGTTCCACATTTTGATCCCCGCCGATCGTGTCCGCTATCGCATAAGGAGCCACTATATGGTAATCGGGCGATTCAACAAGTCTTAGATCAAGTATCTTCCCGTTTTCATACCTGGCATTTCCCCAGACTGCCGAAGCACCTGAATGGATATAAGTTTCGGCATCGAAAAAGAACTTCCTCTCACCTCTTCCCTCTTCGATGCATAGCGGTCTCGATTGCAGATCAGACCCGTATCCGGCCTTGGCAGTGCTTAGGGAGTATGGTTTCTCGACAGGCTTAAGAGCCGGATTCATAAACGGCATCGCCGCCACCGACTGAAAAACCGACACATCGTCTGTGATTCGACGGTCCACAGGAATTGAGTCAATATCAATTCCATACGCCCCGGCACAACAAAAGGAAGATATTGCTAAAATAACGGATCTCATTTTCTGGTATCTGTAACTGGCACAACTCCATCGTATGTGCGGTTTCCGCACTTTGTGCCGTATATGTCCATTGCAGTCTGTTGTATCTCAATCTCCGAGGGAACCACAAATGAATTGAAGTCCTCCGACGAATTATTCGTATCCTGATAAATCGGATATCCGCTCTCCGAGAATCCCGCCAATTTCCGGCGCACGGAATGAAAATATCTTGATTTGTCATGATCGATTGTGCCGCAATGTGTCCATCCCATATCAAGCGAGGGATGGCACACATTCCACTCATATTCAGCCTGCACCGAACAGTTTACCACATCCACGATCCACTCGTTCGGAAGACGGTAGGCCGACTGCGACATCGGGAATGATCCTGCCGGCACTACAATGGTGTAATCATACGAATACCAGTAGTCTTTCAGATACTGGCTTTTGTCGACAGGGATCCTGGCTATTCCGTATGCCTTGAATCCACGGTTGTGAAGCACCCAGAACGACAATGTGTAGCAATACCATTTATCGAGATTAGGCACTGTCGGGGAATCAATATCCATGTGTGCGGGTTTGGTAGAGACGTCATACCATTCAAAGTCCGCTCCGGAAAGATCAAACGAATTGGGATTTATCACCTTATGGTCTATACCAGTGTCGGCTATCAGGAGGAATTCTCCGGGCTGGACCGGATGATCATGTCCCGAACCGGGAATTGTATAAAGGGCGTGGACAGTCATCGCCTGATCCATAATGTCGGGAGTGTACTCATATTTGTCGGTCGTAAGAAATTTGGACTCGAAGATGGTAAGGCCGTCGGCATACAACAGATGATCCGTATTATTATATAGCTTTATGTAATCATCTCCGTAATACTGATTTCCCGAGGGCTGGAGCGTCCCGGTGAAGAATACTTCGGAAATAATGAAGTCATCGTTGACACCCATATAAAATGGCTTCAGAGTGATCCTGCAATTTCCTCCGGATATAGTGGCCGATTGCGTCTGAGCCTTGATTTCAGTACTGACTCCATTAGGCATCACGGCCTTTGCATGGAGCGAGATGTCGTAAAGTCCGGATTCGATAGATATCATTCCTGAACCCAGAGGCAGGACAGACACCGCACCTGTATTGATATTTCTGAATGTCAATGTGGCGTCGGTCAGATCAGGGACTTGCCCGCTATCTCCCCACTCAAGGACAATCTCCACCGATGAATCTATACGGGTGGAATCGAGATGTTCATCGCAAGCCACTGATAAAAAGCATAATAAAACCGCTGCAATAATGTTTATAAATCTGATGTTCATGTTTATTGGAATGAGAATATTGATTTTTATCATATCGAGACATTCAGTTCCATGCCGAAATAAGCGCTCGATGCCCGGCGGATGAGAAGTCCGTTTGCCTTGTAGTCAGGCAGCCAGTCTATCATCCTGTTCACAAACAATGCTATCCTGACGTGCTTGCCGATAGTCTTGGTGGCCTTTATGTTCAGATAACCGGCAAATGGTATTCTGACGGTCTTGAATGTCTCATCGTTGTATGTTTTCACAAGATAGCGCAATGTCTCGTCTGCCGCCGCCGATTCATCATAGGGATGCATCTTTCCGTCGGTTGCGTCAAGATACTCCACGGGACGCCCGTTGACTGGAATGCGGGTGGTCTTCACCCACCACAGACATTGCAGGGTAGTCGTAAACACAAGTCCCCAGCGGGGAATCTGCGTGTCTATCATAAAATTGGTGTTCACCTGCTCGGTAACACGCCCGTCGGAATAATCATACAGCCCCACGTATCGGTCGCTTACCGCAGATCCGTTGACCACATCGGTTACCTCGGAGAAAAGCATCTGTGAATTTGAATAAGTGGTCCGGAACCATGCACCGGTTACCGTAAGTTTGGAACGCAGCGCTTTCCAGCGCTCACTCGACGCTGTGAATTCCACCCCTTGCTTGTATATTCGGGTGCCGTTGGTAGCTTTGCGGTAGCTGCGCAATACGTTTTCTTCAGTAAAAGGAAGATCGGCCAACGACGGAGGAGCCGTCAGCGAGGAACTTTCAACAGACGACGCGTCATATTTCTGATAATAATATGGAGCGAAAATTGTGCTGTATCTGAATCCGGAATTCATCGTCTCACGGAAATATGTTACAGAAAGTGAGTTTCCCCTGAAATCCAAACCGGCCCTGACTTCCCACTTCAGATTTCTTGCAGCCTTGAGGTCGTAATTGGCTGCATCGTCAATGTATGTGCGGAGACTCACGAGGCTATGCTCTTTCGGGTTTGACGTGTCGTAGTAATTGAGCTGTATTATATCTGAATAGTGAGGCTGCGGAAACAGATAGTCGAGCGTAGGCATTTTTGTGGTGAGCCCTATTCCTCCGGCAATGAAGCAGGAAAGCTTTCCGGCATTGGTGTTGACTGCCGGAAACTGCCAGCGCACGTTTAACCGTGGATCGATATACGGTCTGTTGGCAAGATAGTACTTACGCGACAGACCCGGAAGCTGGATGGACCGCAACCCGATCCTGGCTGTCAGCAGATTTCCGCCTAATGGCAACGACGCTTCGTCCTCGATAAAAAACGACAGCACGTTCAGGGCGGGAATGTCCCTGAAATCGCGCGGACGTGTTGTCCATCCGGCGGATAGAGGACGTCTCAGATCGTAAACCTGACCCTGCCCGAAATTTTTTGACACCGACCATTCCGCGCCGGCAAGATAACGGTTGGTAAGCGCTCCCGTTACCCGCTCACCCGAAGCCTTTGCCTTCACAAAGAGATTGAACGGACGGCCGTCGGTCCTGTAATCGGCTATATATTCGCCAAGCAGATACTCTCCCGGATTCACACCGGGCTCCATCGTAGTGGGAGCTATCGAGGCACGCTGCGGCGCCACCTGCTTGCGGCGCTCAAGCTTGTCGATCTGGTAACTCGCGGAAGTGTTGATGCCGATATTTGTAAAAAACTTCTTACTGAACAGCGATATGTCAATATCAGACGTGAAGGCTATTCGGTTATAGCTCGACTTGTATTCGTCGATCTTATTATAGTTGAGATCCGGATCAACCTTGGCATTATCGAAAGATCCGGTATAGTCAAATCCGCAATTCCAGTTCAATCCATAATGATCGGTCTGAAACTTCGTGAACATTCTGGCCGATCCCGTAAGCCGCTTGTAGTTCTCAAGATTGTTTCTCGGATCTGTCTTGGAATCAAGATAAGCCACATCAAGATTTAGCGTATGCCCGGATTTGCCGAAGCCAATGCCTTTACCGGCAGAGAACAGCTTGCTGTATTCATCAGCCTTGAAGCGGGCTGTGAAAGGCGTGGCGCTTTTTATCCTGTTGATCTTCACCAGACCGGAGGTCAGATTTCCATACTCTGCGGAAGGAATGCCTCTCACGATCTCGACGCTCTCGATATTGTCGGTGGATATGGTCCGCATGTCAACGCCACGGTTGGTGATATTACGTGCGGCCGAAGGCGCATCGGATGTTGTGCCCACACCCTGCATGTTGGCATCACCGTTTATCGGGGCGCCATCCACCATGAACAGCGTGCCGAGCGACGATATATCGTAATCATCGTTCTGCACCCTCTGTCCGTTGGCATTGACTGTTCCCGTCTCACGCAACGTTATGGTGTTCGCCTCCCCCATCGCCGGATTTTTCGACATATTTCCAGGAAGCAGCTCCAGCAAGTCGGAAAAACTCGTGGGCTGAAGATGATCCATCGCCGATCTGTCGATCCTTGATGACGACGTCATACCGTCGCTCTCCTTTGCCGTAACCGTTACTTCCCCCAGCCATTTGCCCGCTATCTTCAGCTTAAAATCCAACCTTTGTGGCACGTCAGCCACTATCCGTCTCGAAGATGGCGTGAAGCCGGGATAAGAAGCGCGTACCGAATAGTTGCCGGCAGGAAGATCCAAGTAATAATGACCGAGAGAGTCCGACGCGCACGAAAACGACTTTCCAGCGGATTTCGCGGTTACTGTGGCAAACGGCAGCGCATCGCCTGTATGGGATTCAGTAACCGTTCCGGAAATCCTTATTCCTCCCAAGGAGGCTGAAACCCCGACAAAAACACTTATTATGAGCGCAATGCATCTTCGCATAGAGTGATAGAGACAGATTTTCTGATGGCTATTTTTCACACCACAAAATTACAGCCGCCGGCAAAACAGGACAATACCTATATGACATGAAAGATCGTACTGATTTTACCTCATCGAGGGTATTTCACACACGAGGGGATAACGGTAATTTTGCACCGTTAAAAACGATCTGTATCAAACTTAAAATCATGAATACAATGAACAGACTTAAAATCTTAGGCTATCTGATGATCGGTCTGCCAGTCATGAATGTGGCGGCCCAATCGCCTGAAGCGATGTGGGCAAACATTTTCGACGGACCGACAACGAGCGGTGATCAGGCACAGGCAACATCCCTGTCAGCCGACGGCAATGTCTACTGGCATCTGCTTGGCGGCTCAATCAAAGGAGCTAATACAATCTCCTATGCCGGATCCGAACTCTTCAACGGGGTCGAATATGAAGGCACAAGCCAGAACAACAATCTATGTATCCTGAAAACAGACAGGGACGGAAACAAAATATGGGATCTCCACTCAACATCGTGCGACTACGCAAACAACCAGGGAACACTGGCTTCCACATCCGACGGAGGCGTGATATTCTCCGCCAAGCTCAGAAGCACAGACGGATCTGAATTCCTTTTCAACGACATTTCTTTCGTGGATGGCAAAGGCAAAAGCCATTCTTTCAGCTGGGAGCATAATGCGTCTGATGAAAAACGTTTCTATCAGCTGATTATCGGCAGAATCTCTCCTGACGGCGAACTTATGTGGCTGAAGTCAATTCAGGCTGACCGCCATCCGGCCGACAATGCTGATATTTTCATAGCGGACGCAATCTACACCACTGGAATGGTAACAGACGATGAAGACAACGCCTACATCTGCGGCAATTTCCGCACTCCGATCACAATCAGCGGTTCCACGCTGAACCCGCAATGTGTGGCAGGATGGACCGGAAACGCGCAAAGCACCGTAGGAGACGCATATCTTTTCAAAATCGACGGAAAGAACGGCAATGCCATCTCGCTGGCAACCCCGACTGTCGTATCAGGAAACCCGACAAGCATCAATCTTCAGAAACTACATCGGGACAAGGGCTCGATTTATGCACAGGGACTTGTATATGGCGATGGCGCCAGCCTCATATTCGGAAACAGGCAGTTCAACACCAAAGGATACTTCTCTCCGGTCATAATGGAACTCGACAAGGATCTTGATGCCAAATGGATCACAGCTATGGAGGGATCGAGATTCAACACAAGCCATGGATTCCAGAACGCCGGAATCAACACCATCGGAGACATCCTTTGGCTGACAGCACAATTCACCGGAACTGTCGCCGCAGGAGAATCGGTCTCGGCATCAACCGTTTCAGCAATGCGGGAAGGTCTGCTTGTGAAAATCGACAGAAACTCCGGAGAGGTTATGAAAGCCGTATCAAGCAGACCCGTATATTCCGACAATATAGCGGGCTACTTCATGGCAATACAAAATCCATCCGAACCTGAGAATGTCTATGTCTACGGCTACAACATGGCGACCGGAGTCTTTCTCCGCCAATATGACTCCAACACTCTTGAATCCGACCCACTTACGGAATGGATGCTCGCGTCAAGCACCGGAACAATCACGTGTCAGGGGTTCGCATACTCTCCTGAGCGGGGACAGATTTTCATATCGGGCAGAAGCAACAAGGCCATGACAATCTGCGGAGACCTACAGACATCCCAGCCAACCAACTGGGGAATAGCATTAGCCGGGATCCAACTTCCTTCCGAACTTATTGCAACCGGTGTCGGACTAACCGCTGTTCCCGATAATTCAGATCTGATGATTTACGGAAACAACGGGAAACTGACCATCCTGAATTCCGGCGACAGAAGACTCCTTGATGTGTTCGACATCTCAGGGCGCCGCGTGGCGACAATCAATGCTACCGACGGTCGCACATGCGTCGAACTCGGAAGAGGCATATACTTCGTGGACGGGAAAAAACTCGCGCTATGAACCGCATATCCTGAAAAGGGATTTCTTTATATAGAATTCTATCCAATCTTATATCGGGTCTCCGGAATGAAAATATCCGGTGGCCCGATAACTTTTCAATATCCCGGAATTAAACCTTTGTCGCCTGCACAAATCAATTAACGGGAAGGCCGTTCTGCCGGATGGCCAAAATAGTGTATTTCCCATATAATCCAAACACAAACCAAGAATTGGAAACAGGTCGGGCACCGGTTTTCCTTACAATTGAATGATGAAGAAATCAGTCTATACTCTCGCTGCAGCAATAATGCTTCCCGCACTGGCATTTGCAAAGGGCAATATATCTGGCATAGCCATCTCAAAAGACAACGGAGAGCCGATAGCATTCGCAACCGTGCAGCTGATCGACGCAAAAACCAACAAGCCTCTCGCCATCGGCGCCAATACGGATGACAACGGACACTTCACCATAACAGGCGTGAAAGACGGCAAATACATAGTGAAAATCTCGAGCATCGGCAGCATCGACCAGGAACGTACGGTTTCTGTCGCGGGAAGCAATGTGGATCTGGGCACATTACGTCTGGCCGACGATGCCAAACTTCTACAGGAAGTAGTGGTGGAAGGTGTCAGAAGCCAGATGAGCTTCGAACTCGACAAGAAAGTCTTCAACGTCGATGCCAACATAATGGCCGCCGGACAGTCGGCAAGCGAGCTGCTCGAGTCCATCCCGTCGGTAGAGGTGGATCAGGATGGAGAAGTCTCGTTGCGCGGCAATAGTTCCGTAACCGTCTGGATCAATGGAAAAGAATCAGGTCTCTCAGCCAAAAACCGGGCGCAGATCCTCGAACAGATACCCGGAGAATCGATTGAGAAGATCGAGGTGATAACAAATCCATCGGCGAAATACAGCCCCGAGGGTACAGCCGGCATAATCAATATCATCCTCAAGAAAGACCGCCGTGGCGGATATTTCGGAAGTGCCGAGATCGGTGCCAACTCACGCGGAGGCGGCAATGCTTCGGTAAACTTCAACTATACCAATTCCAAGTGGGAAACGTATGCCAGCGTCGGATTCAGAATGAGGCACAACTCAAACGGCTCGCTGACCCGCCGGGACTATACCGACGGCTCTTTCCTCAATTCCGACGCATCAGGACGTAATCATGGCAACAATCTCTTCCTCCGTGCAGGCGCCACTTACCATCTTACCGACAAGGACGCTTTCTATGTCAACGGATTCGGGATGTTCGGCCACCGCTGGGGAAAAACGACCACCGACTATTCCTCAAACATTCCAGGGCAATGGACTTCCAACACCCAATGGGCGCACAACAAAAGCGACAACAGAGGGGCGCATGCCGAGATCGGATACACGCACAAATGGAGCGATTCGCATTCGATCGACATCATGGCATCCTATAACCACTGGGGTGGACCATCGTGGGACAACTATCTCCAGCGTCAGGTATTTCCCGGAGACCCGGTGGCCGACCAGTATCAGGAACAGGACAAGACCATCAATGTAAATTCCTACGAAGCAAAGATCGACTATACCAACCAGCTTCTGCCGTGGTTGAAACTTGAGGCAGGATTCAACGGGAACTACAATCATGAGAATTCACCCGTAACTACCCGCGAGGGAACATCGTCGGCAGATCAGGCCATCGTGCCCGAACTCTACAACAGGTTCATCTACACCAACAACATCTCGGCGCTCTACTTTACATTGGGCGGACGCGTGAAGAATTTCAGCTTCTCGGCTGGACTGAGAGGCGAGGCATGGCAGATACGCACCAAATCGCTTGCATACGGAGATGAACGCGACGAAGTGGGATGGTTCAAGGCAAATAAGTTCGCGCTCTTCCCTTCGGCCTACATATCGTATGCGCTTCCACATGACAATGAAATCCAGATAAACTATACCCGCCGCATACGCCGGCCGTTCGGAGGTCAGCTCAACTCTTTCCGCAATATCTCGGATCCGACAAACATCACATTCGGAAATCCAATGCTCGAACCGCAGTATTCAAATGCTTTTGAGCTTAACTACATAAAAAGCTGGACATACCACATGATATCAGTCTCCGCGTATCTGCGCACTTCAGACAATATCATAAACCGCATAAGCTATCTCTCCGGGGATGTGATGTATACCACCTACGCCAACGTCTCCAAGCAGGCGAATTCCGGAGTCGAAATCGTTGTCAAGAACAATCTTTTCCGTTCCCGTCTTGACCTGACAACGACTGTCAATCTATATAACAACCACATCTCCGCATGGAAATACACCGCATACGACGACATGGGCAATCCAGTCAGCCTGAGCGGAAACAAACAAAACTCTTTCGCATGGGACATCCGCTGCATGGCTACTGTCCGGCTTCCGTGGAGCCTTAATTTCCAGGCAACAGGCCGCTACAGCTCAAAGCATCTGGAAGCCCAGGGATCTCATCAGGGAGGATGGAGCATCGACGCCGGACTCCGGAGAGCATTCGGAAACTGGAACATATCGATAAACTGCCGCGACATCTTCGACTCAAGGAAGTTCAAGAACACAGTGGACGGGATCGACTATCACCAGTATTCCGAACGCTGGAGAGGCGGACGCACGTTCCAGCTTACAGTCAAATACTCTTTCGGAAACATGAAAGCCAAGACAAACCGCAATACAGAGGCCGAGCCGATGGACGGCAGCGGTTATGGGGAAATGGAATAACAGATTCCGGACAACGTATAACTGACGTATAAATTACATCGCGTCTCCCGTCAAAGGGGACGCGATGTAATTTTCCAAATCAATCGGACAATATATATTTTATCTCCGGCGCATCGGCGGTTGAGTAAAGCCGATGCATTCATTGGCCGGACTTTCTACCTGGAGAGCCACGCTGATAATCCAGACACTCTCCTCATTGGAAACCTTCAAGAGCGGGACGGCCAATGTGGAATCTGTATGTGGCCGTCTCAACTCTCCAAAGCGAGAATCAACTGCAAAAACTCCCGATGAACAAACTGCAAATATATCTAATTGAAAGGTGCAATCTTTCTGCGTGGAGGAGAAGTCGGGGAGAGATCTTTTACTGATGCAAAACTACTTCATTTATTTTAATCCACCAAATTTTTAACAGGATTTCTTTCGCCCAATCAGTTGCAAAATGCCCCAATTTATACCACCTGATTCTTAGATTCTGACATTTTGCTATATTTTTTACCTCGAATAGCCATTTTTCAACAAAGCCATATATCGAAAACCATGTGATCCGGGGGTGTTTTGGTTGCAAAAATCTTTTTAACTCGATTTTAATTTTTTTTAGTTTTGGAAAGCGAATTTTACATACGCAGACTTGGTTTTCCTCATTTTTTCGTCCGGATCTGAGAAATGTAAAATGCCCGGGCCGAAGAAATCCGGCCCGGGCAATGGGATAAGCGCAATTAAGCTACGGCATACCCCGAGACAAAACTCATTCCAATCAAAGATTAGGATCTAAAAAAATTAGTACAACAATTCACCTTTTGTAAATGTCTGACAATAGTCATCACGCATGGTTTAATCAGAATCTGTCGGCTGCACATAATAAACATCTTATGGAACTGCTGGTTACAGACCGTGGCGAAGCAATTCCGTATCCCGGCTACAATACACGCCGGCATTTACAGAGCTTGTTAAAAAACAAGCTTATTTTTCACAATTCACTTCCACGAATCGTAAAAAATTATTAAATTCGCATTTCAAATGCGTATGGAAGCTATCCAAAGTCCATACGACGGCATCAGACTCACCGGCCAGAATATAATTTAAACTAACCATAAGCATGAAACAGCAAGAAAAAGAAAATTTCCTCAATGTGGAAGACGACAGTCTGACCACAGGCACAGGATTGCCGGAAAACGCTTTCCGAGAACTGGCAGCCGACGAGGAGTATCATCCGGTCATGGAACCGGCTCATGACCAGAAAGAGGTAACACCCTATTCGGTGATAACCGGTCTGATCATGGCTATTGTTTTCAGTGCGGCAGCAGCCTATCTCGGACTTAAAGTAGGACAGGTATTCGAAGCCGCCATCCCTATCGCCATCATAGCGGTAGGCCTCTCCAATGCCCTCGGCAAAAAGAACGCACTCGGACAAAATGTGATCATCCAGTCAATCGGCTCATGCTCGGGCGTGATTGTGGCCGGCGCCATATTCACACTCCCGGCTCTCTACATTCTGCAAGGGACATATCCCGACATAATGGTCGATTTCTATCAGATATTCCTGAGTTCGCTCCTCGGAGGAATCCTCGGAATCCTGTTCTTTATCCCCTTCCGCAAATATTTCGTAAAGGACATGCACGGCAAATATCCTTTCCCGGAAGCGACTGCCACGACCCAGGTCCTGATCTCCGGCGAAGGGGCGGCAGCCAAAGATGGCGGCCAGGCAAAAACATTGGTGCTTGCCTCGCTTATCGGCGGTGTCTACGACTACATAGTGGCCACATTCGGATGGTGGGCGGAGACCATCACATCCACAGCCTCAACATGGGGCACGGCGATAGCTGAAAAGACCAAGGTAGTGCTTAGCTGCAACACTGGCGCGGCTCTTCTTGGTCTGGGCTATATCATCGGTCTCAAATACGCATTCGTTATCTTCGCCGGATCCATATTCGTATGGTGGGTGATCATCCCTCTGATGGGCACATACGGCGCACCCGAGATAGCCTCGCTTGAACCTCAGACAATCTTTGCCAACTACGCCCGCATGATCGGCATCGGCGGCATCGCCATGGCTGGTGTGATCGGCATCATCAAATCATGGGGCATAATCGCGCAGGCTGTCGGACTCGCAGCCCGCGAACTCGGCGGCAAATCATCGAGCGTCAAAGAAGTGCGCTGGCAGCTTGACATATCGATGAAGCACATCGTATTCTTCGTAGTGATAGCACTCGTGGCTGTCTTCATATTCTTCTGGTTCGGCGTGATCAACACACTGTGGCAGGCAGCTGTGGCATGGCTCGTGGTAACGGTTATCGCATTCCTGTTCACAACAGTAGCGGCCAACGCTATCGCAATCGTGGGATCCAATCCTGTGTCGGGCATGACTCTGATGACCCTGATCATAGCATCCGCAATTTTCGTCGGAATCGGTCTGAGCGGCACTTCAGGCATAGTGGCGTCAATGGTGATCGGCGGCGTGGTCTGCACAGCACTCTCGATGGCCGGCGGATTCGTAACCGACCTCAAGATCGGCTACTGGCTCGGCTCCACACCCAAGAAGCAGGAGAGCTGGAAATTCCTCGGGACTCTCGTATCGGCAGCCACAGTCGGCGGTGTCATTCTTGTCCTGAACAAAGTATACGGTTTCACCGGACCTGACGCTCTTGTAGCCCCCCAGGCAAACGCCATGGCCAAAGTGATCGAGCCTCTCATGATGGGCGGCGACACCCCCTGGATACTCTATCTCGCGGGAGCCGTTCTTGCATTGATCCTCAACTGGCTAGGAGTGCCGGCACTGGCATTCTGCCTCGGAATGTTCATTCCCCTGCATCTCAACACTCCCCTGCTTGTCGGTGGCGCTGTAGCATATTTTGTTTCAAATTCATCGAAAGACACAAAGATCAACGAACTTCGTCGCGACCGCGGAACCCTCATTTCTTCCGGCCTGATCGCCGGCGGCGCATTGTTCGGAGTGTTTGCAGCGATCACCCGTTTCGTCGGATTCGAATATGTCAATCCGCTTTCGGCAGGGCTTACCCAGATCCTCGGATGCGTAGCCTACGCCCTTATCATAATCTACCTCATCTGGGACTCTCGTAGAGTGAAGACTCTCTGAAACAAATGTAAAAACGGGGATCGCAAGACTCCCTGACCGATAGATCTTCGGGATATGTCTGCTGACGTCGGACATATCCCGAATTTTTTGCGACGTCGTTTTTTTTCATTACTTTTGCACCTATAAGCAGCTTTCAGAGCTTGTTTAACTACAATGTTAATCTCATGCGAATCATACACCCGATAATCAAATCACTGTTACTCATAGTATCCGCAATCACCTCCACAGGATACGCCCATGAACCTATTGTCAAATTCGTCTCACCATCAACTCCGATACAGATCGACAAGATAATGAGTGCCGCATCCGCACAAGGAGGCAAAACCGCCGCCCGCGCAGGAGCTGTGGCCTCGGCCTTGACTGATACTCCGTTCGCATCCACAGCGGATTCCGACACACCCGACGCTCCAGTGCGTATATCGCTTGACTCAATAGACGCGCTCGATCTCGTGGAATACGCAATCGCGGCCGCAAAAGCGTCAATGATGCCCGGACAGCAGATAAACGAATTCACCAAGTCGCTGACCGAAGTGCGGTATAGACGAGGCGAGAACAACGGCTTCACATCCAGGCTCAGATATATCTCGGATTGGATCGCAGACAATTCCTACCGGAACAACATACGGGAGATCACCAGCGACTTGCCCGGCAATGTCTTCACATCACGCACACTCGACCATATCACGCGCAACCGCGACAAATACCCGGCTCTCGCAGATTCAGCGACTTTCGAAAAGATGCAGATGCTTGAGATGGGATATCGCGTCCACAAGATTCCATACATGAAACGGGAATCCATCGGCAAGAAGCAGGTGATCGAACTGCTTGAGGATAATGACATCATCATCCTGTTTGGCAATGAAAAAGACTCTGATATGACCGACATTGGTTTCATCCGGATTGAAAACGGCAAACCCTTGTTTCTCCACGCCTCAAGGAAAGACGGGAAAGTACTGACCGAACCGGAGTCTCTTCCTGAGTATATGAAACTTATGGCCAAACAGATTGCGGGCTACAGGATTCTGCGGATCAAAGACTGAGGATATGGTAAGCATAGTCATTCCTGTATTGTCGGAAAGATTATCAGCGCGCCGGTGTCTTGAAGCTGCTGTCAGCTCTTGTTCCGCCGGCTGCGAGATCGTACTCGTGGACGGAGGCATATCCGGGCTCGCCTCGCAGCTCGTCGCGAACACTCCCGGCCTGCGCGACAGAGTCAGATCCCTGAGATGCACATCCCAACGCAGACTGTGGACACTTTTCCGTCAAGGGCTTGATGAGTGTCACGGTAAATACGTGGTGTTCACATCCATTCATGAATGGCTCGAAGCAAACGCCCTTTCCTCCCTTGCCGAAGAGATGGACCAACTCGGTGTGGATCTACTTCAGGCAAGGAAAGTCAAGAGAATACGCCGGATTCCCCTGAAGGAGCAAACCGCGGACATAATACCGCTCCACACGGCGATTTCAGGGCCGGACTTCAGAGAGCTTGTGGAACTCAGCGGAGACCAACGTCTTATCACGCCATGCTTCACCGATAAAATGTGGAAAACAGACCTTATCCGCGAAACACTCCGACTTAACTTCGATGGATCTTGGGGAACAGGCGAGATTCTCAATTTCCACTATTTACGCCATGCACGGTCGATGGCGTTCACCGACACCGTGATCACAAATTATCTCTGGGCCTCGCCGGTGCCAAGCTACTCTTTCCGACGCATAGATGACATAAAGAAAGTCTATCAGATCAAGATGCTCGCTTCGCAGGGGCACGACGGAGGCCTTAGGATAGAATTGCGCAATCATCTCATAGCGTATGTCCAGAATCTTATCTTCAAGCTCGGATGGACACGCGAGGCTGCCGTCTACTATCTAAGGCCGTCGATGGAAGACCGTTTCTGGCAAACTAACGGCATAACAGACACGATCGACGAGATTGTGGATGAAGCCACCAGAAACCATAAGCGCAACACACTCACCAATATACTTAAACAACTCAGTGTGTAGAGTCCCAATATACTATTAAAAAATTTTTAACAAGGGTTTAAACCGTAACGTCGCGCAATTGTCAAAGGATAAATCGGGAAAATCCAGCGATTATTTGTCCTCCCGATTCCATGTAACAATGAAATTTGAAGAGAGACTTTACGATAAAATAGGACGTCAAAGCGGCTTTACAGTGCCAGATGGATATTTCAGTCGGGTCGCAGAGGAAATCGACGCGAAACTGCCTGAAATCCAACAGCCGGTAAGGCAGAAATTGTCCACCTGGCACAAGGTTCGCCCGTATGTATATCTGGCGGCCATGTTTGCGGGAATCTGGTGTATGATGCAGGTGTTCCACCGTGTGTCATCGCCTGCCACACTCGACCTTGAAAATCCTCCGGAACTTGTGGCCCAGGCGATCGGAGATCCCCAGTCTGACCCGCTTCAACTCGACGGACTGACATTAGGTTCCGTGGACGATGACTTCATAGCTGAACAAGAGATTATGGAGTCTTATACCGGCATTGACGAACTTGTGGAAGACTTCGGATATGAACTTGATCCCAAATATAACAACATAGAGATTCCCTCGGACCATAATAACAAGAAATTATGAGAACCAGACACCTCATTATCATTCTGCTCGGTCTTATCCTCTCATTGCCTGTCCATGCTCAGAAAAACAAACACAAGGAGAGACATGCGGAGATGAGAAAAGAATTCAGAGAATTCAAAATCAAATTCATCGCTCAGGAAATTTCTCTTCAACCGGAACAGACCAAAGAGTTCACTGAACTCTACTCCCAAATGGAAGATGAGAAATTCAAGGTTTTCTCTTCAGCGCATAAACTGGAATGCTCGGTAAAGGCAAACAAAAACGCTACCGACGCTGATTACACGAAGCTGTCTGAGGCCATGCTCAACGCTAAAGAAAAAGATGCTGAGCTATCCAAGAAATATGATGATAAATTCAGCAAATTTCTTTCGCCCAAACAGTTATACAAAATGAAAGAAGCTGAGGAAAGCTTCCGACGCAAAATGCAGGAGATGCGCAGGAAAAAATCAAAGAAGAAATAACTCCAGTCTGCATCCGCATAAGGCGAAAGATGTGGATTTTGTTTGAATCAAACCAGGAGCTTGTTTAACAACAAACTCTTATTGTGATATTCCATGCGCGGATTGCGGGCATGGAATAATCTTTTATATTCCAAAATTTGTTTGACAACCATGAACAGACTATTAATTGTATTGGCTTGCCTTATCATAGGATTACCGACATTTGCCTCGCGTACAGCGTCTCAAAAGGAGCCTTCGCGGAATGGCATGCCTGATTTCGCGTTCCCACAGACAGTTATAGAAAACACGCACGGTGAAATCAAAAAATTCATCGACAATCGAGATTATGCCAATGCTTTGCGGGCAGCCATGCAACAGACCATAGCCAACGGGCTGATCGACAAGAACCGGACAATGGGATCAATAAAACTGATCGACTCAATCGCCGGGTTAATGCCAGACAATTATAAAGCGCTTGCCCGACTTATTGACGCGCAGATATATCTTGACTTTTACCAGACAAACCGTGGAGTCTTCAATTCGCGGACATTACCACTCGACCACTTTCCTGATGACCTTAATGAATGGAGCCGCGGTCTGTTTGCAAAGAAAATAGTATCTCTTGTCAAGGAATCTGTCGGTCTGGTAGACGGCGACGGTCTCCCTTTGAGTAAAATCGCCCCGGTGCTAACCTCGGTCGAGATGGAATTCCTCATCCCAGCTGAGAAAGACTTCATATCATACAAGAGTGTGGATATGCTGGACAGATTTGCATCTGATACCCAATCGTCTATCCCTTTCAGAACTGTTGGAGAAAGTCAGGCTCCGCAGTCATCCTCCCCATATTCGGAGGCAGCCTTACTCGCTTCGGAACTTATCGATAAAACTATTGAAGATTACCGACAGCGAGGCAAAACCTACCCTCTTGCGTATGCCATGTCTGTCAAAGCAAACCGGCTACGCGGAGATAAACTTGACAGCTGGCTCGAAAAATGCTATACCGAACTGCAAACCACCCCGGCTTCCATAATCATACTTGACAAGATGGCTGAATCCAGTTCATTGGATGGTTATATATACTCCGATAAGGTTGACACAAAAGAGGTCGCACGCGCCAAAAAATTTTACGACAGGGCTTCCGACGCTCTGAAGAAATGGCCGGAAGATTATGGAGCGGTTCGGCTCTCAAACGCTATCCAGACGCTGACTTCTACAGTGGTCCGGACTAACACCAAATCGCAGTTCACCACCGAAGACAACGTCAAGGTCTCGGTGGCCATATCCAACACGCCGTCTTCACATATACTTCTTTTCAAGCTGCCGGACTCACAGACCGGTGGATCCGAGAAAGTCTCCTCTATTATCGCCAATTCGAAAGTAATCAAATCAATCCCGATAAAGACCGCTTGTCCTGTTCCATGCAGAACCGACACCAGCGTCGATTTCGGAAAACTTCCGTTCGGAATCTACGCTGCGATTCCATCGGCATCACCCTCGGCTCAGGGGATCCCCGCCAATGTAGCATCATCCCGTGTACGCCCGTTCAGGATCAGCAACATGCGAAACATGAGCTTCACAGTCAACGGCGAACATCAGTCCCGCAGAGTATATGTTGTGGACGCCATCAACGGCTCACCTGTAGCCGGAGCAAAAGTTGAATTCCGTAAATATAAAAACAACCGGATTGTTACCAATAATGTTCTTTTCACCGACAAGGATGGATTTGTAAATGCTCCGCAAGGCAGCTGGCAACTGAGAATATCGAAAGGAAAAGACATCCTGCTTGCAGATTCCTATCTTTATGCATCCGGCAAACCGGCGGAACGCACCGTGAAAGGAACGGGTATTCTAACCGATCTTTCAATATATCACCCTGGTGATCAGGTAGGCTATGCCGTTATTGCCTATAAGGCATCGGGACATGAATACTCTCTTCTGTGCGACACAGCCGTTACAGTCAACCTGCGCGACGCCAACCACAACATTGTCTCCACCCAGCAACTGACCACAGACAAACACGGGCGCGCATCAGGCAAATTCACACTCCCCGTATCCGGCTTACTCGGCCGCTGGTGCCTTGAATCGGAATTCGGGAAAGAAATAGGCAATTACAGCTATTTTGAGGTATCCGACTACAAAGCTCCGGAATTCTTTGTAGAGATCGACTCCGTGGACACATCTGCTGAATCTGACAATAAAATATTCATCAACGGAAAAGTCCGGACTTTCAGCGGCATGCCGGTACAGGATGCGTCTATCGATTTTGACATCCGATATGTAAGCTTCGGATGGTGGCGCGGAATCTCCGCTCCGGATGCCACTTATGCCTCCTCGGCAAAGGCCGATTCCGACGGAAAGTTCAGAATCTGCCTTGACACGGAATTTCTCAAAGACACACCCTACGCATTCGGCGCATACCGCCTCAATCTCAGAGCCACCTCTGCTTCCGGGGAGACCCAGGAAGCCAATCCGGCCACTTTCGCCCTCGGAAGCGCCTATTCGATAAACCCGGATATACCTTCGCGCATGAACGCAGCGCAGGCTCCTGAATCATTCAAGGTGAATGTCTACGACATACTCGGGAAACCTGCAAAGAAGCCGGTCAGCTTCAGCATAACAGACAAGTCCGGCACAAAGCTACTTGAAGGTGTATTCAACTCCCCGACTATGACTTTCGACATGAAAACGCTGCCGTCCGGGAAATATGATATCAGATTCAATATAGCGGGAGCCGACACCACGGCTTCGGCCACATCCTCATTCATTTTGTACCGTCTGTCAGACACCGTTCCGCCTGTCAGCTCAAGACTCTGGATTCCGGAGCGTTCGATCACGGCCAAACCAGGAGAGAAACAAATAGAAGTGTGCATCGGAAGTTCCTACCCCGACAGCCACATTTTGTGTTACGCGACAGACGCTTCAGGAAAATCAGAGACCAGATGGCTGAAAGTGAATGGCCGAAATGAATCGGTTACGGTCAGCGCTCCAAGATCCGGCGAACGGAAATGGCTCACTTTCGCCACCGTAGGCAATCTCCAGACAACGACAGGCGCCGTAGAGATCCTGCCGGCCGAAACAGCCGGGAAACTGGAGGTGAAAAGCATCAGTTTCCGCGACAGGACAACACCGGGCGACACGGAAAAATGGGAATTCCTGTTCACATTTGCCGGCAAACCGGCTTCCTATCTCCCGACGATGGCTGTGATGTCTGACAAGTCTCTGAACTCGATAGCTCCGTTCCGCTGGAATCTCGCCCCTCAGGGAGCATCGCGATTCTACAATCCACTATCCTACGATGCCTACTCTGCCGGAAACATCCAGGATTCATTTTTATTGAGAAAAATCCGGAACCGGACTGAGAAGAATTATCAATTTCCCGACTGGCAGACATACGGTTACAGACTTGTGCCAGCATCATACATGCGCGACTTGCGCATTCGGGGTGCGATGGCTAAAACCGTACACGCCGACATGGTTAAAGACGAGATCGCAACAGAAGAAGTGCTTACTACTGTAAGAGCAACCGCGCTCTATGCTGGGGCGCCTTCAGCGAAAAACTCAGCCGGCGCCGATAGTAAAAAATTCGCAATGGAAGAATCGGCCGATGAAGGCTCAGGCAACCAGTCTGACGAAACCACACAAATGCGGGATACCGAATGTCCGCTCGCATGGTTCATGCCAGATCTGGAAACAGATAATAACGGCATTCAGAAAATATCTTTCACAGTCCCGAATTTCAACACGACATGGCAAATGCAGATTCTCGGATATACGCCTCAATTGAAAAGCACCACGGCCACTTTCGAGACCACATCCGCCAAAGCCGTCATGGTCAGCACAAACACACCGAGATTCCTGCGCACAGGAGATGAGGCGACGATCTCGGCCACACTTTATAACGCCGCCGATTCGGCCGCAATGATTCATGGCAAGATCGAGATATATGATCCCGAGAACGGCAATGTGATCGCAAGCATCGTATCCCCGGAGAAACTGACAGCCGCCTCAGGCAGCGATCTTATCTCCATAAGTTTCACAGTCCCGGACAATATCCAGTATGCTCTTCTTAAAGCCTGGGCCATCTCTCCGGAACACAGCGACGGCGAGCAATATCTCATACGGATACTTCCATCGTCCACGCCTGTAACAGAATCAACCGCGTTCTACATAAATCCGGACAATAAAGAATTCAAGACAAAGCTCCCGGTCTACTCCGACAACGCTTCGGTTACACTCCAGTATTGCGACAACCCAGTATGGTACTGCCTGACGGCTTTGCCATCCATATCCAGACCGGACTCCAAATCACTGCTTACGCTGCTATCGGCATATTACGGCTCCGCCACATCATCTGGTCTCATCCGTAAATATCCGTCGCTGCGCGAAGGCCTTGAAAAGATCATCGCGTCGGAGCCTTCGTCTCCGTTGGCTGAGAACAGTGAACTGAAAACAGTGGAACTCATCAATACACCCTGGACAAACAATGCCTCAGCGGAGACTGCCAGGATGCGATCTTTATCATCCTTGATGACTGATGCCACTCCCACACTCTCCCGACTTCTGGACGACATAGTGTCTCTACAGAATCAGGATGGCGGTTGGAGCTGGTGTCCGGGCATGAAATCATCTCAATTCATGACTCAAAAGACACTCCTCCGGTTTGGTCAGCTCATCAAGAACGGATATGCTCCGGATGACTCCAGAATAGACCGGGCCATCAGGAAAGGAATGGACTTCATGGACCGGCAGATCCTCGACATTTACAGGAAGGGGGACAACACTCTTCAGCCACGCGAGGCTCTGGAATGGCTCTATCCAAAGGTGTTTTTAAAAAAGATTCAAGAAACAAAACCTGTATCAGCCATCCATCAAAAAGCTGTGGGAATTATCAAAGACAATTGGCGTACATATTCCATTGCCGACAAAGCACGGGCGGCGATCGTCCTCAATGACGCATCATATTCTGAAACCGCGCGCATGATTCTCGAATCTCTCAGACAGAATGCCACTGTCAGTCCAACGCTCGGCATGCGGTTTGTCAATCTTCCGTCTGGATTCGACGGTTCTTCTCCCCTGCTTGCCACCGCACAGGTTCTTGAGGCTTTCGCAATAATTGATCCAGCCTCCCCATGCATAGACCAGCTGCGCCAGGGACTGATAATCCAACGGGAAACTGAAGACTGGGGCAACAACGCCGCCACGGTAGATCTCGTGCAGGCTATCCTGACATCAGGTTCCGAATGGGCCGGCGTTTCAGCCGAGCCCGAGATTATCGCCGGTGGTAAAAGATTGTCGTCAGGCAAATCTGACTCACCAGTGGGATATTACAAAATAAACCTTCCGGCAACAGAACTGTCCGGCTCCACAATCGAGATCAGAAAAGGTGGCGACGGACCTGCATGGGGCAGCGTCATGGCTCAATACGTAGCTCCGATCCAGGATGTCAAGGCAGTCTCCATGCCGGAGATTTCCATCAGCAAAAAAATCAATACGGTGATCGATCAACCCGGAGAGACCGTGTCCTCTACATTGAGCCTGAAAAAGGGGGATAAAGTAAGGGTAACCCTTACTATTACCACAGACCGCGATATGGATTATGTGGCCGTAACCGATTCAAGATCCGCATGTCTCGAACCGGTCAACCAATTGTCGGGATACATATATTCCGACGGGCTATGGCTCTACCGCGAGATCCGTGACGATTCAACCAATCTCTTCATAAGTTTCCTTCCCAAAGGAACACATGTGATCACCTACGATTGTTTTGTAGACCGTCAGGGATGCTACTCGCTGGGCATCGCATCGGCTCAATCGCAGTATGCGCCGCAGATAACGGCTCATTCGGAAGGGATTATGCTGACCGTAGAGTGAATCGCACTCCACCTCCATACTCAAATAAAACATAGAAAAGAAAAAAATACTTGACAGATGAACCATCCGCACAAAGCAGATGTTATAATATCAGAAAATCGTTTCATGATGTTAGGTTAGTTCAAAAAGTATTATGGAAAACACGCGCGGTAGATGGTGAGACACCATTTACCGCTTTTTTTTGCTGCCGACGGTTGCCGGCTCCGGCTCATAGGATCATCATATCATTTGTCTGATTTTACATATCCGTAACTCTACAGGACAAAATTTTTTATTACCTTTGTGAATAATTACTATCTGCGCAATGAGATTCACAAGATACTTCATTCTTCCGGCTTTATTGCTTACCCTTTCCGGCAACAAGGGCATGGCCTCCGATTTTTTCGATAAAAGTGCGCCGGAAAAACTCATAACATTCGGCGCCCGTATTGGAGTCAACTCATCCAATGCCACCGTCAACGACGATGTCTATAACCTATGGAACAAAAACTCATGGGGCACCGGCTTCGATCTCGGCGTAGTGGCAGACATAAATATCCGCAACTACATCGCCATTCAGCCCGGGATCTTCTTCCAATCCCGCAGTGGCGACTACACCTACGCCTCACGCTTCTGGATTCCCGTAGTAGACAACGATGGCGTTATCCAGAATGAAGGGAAAGACATCGTGCAATACGGCCATCAACGCAGCTATAACCTGTATGTGCCCATTCTTGCCTCGGTGCGTTTCAATATCGGGCAAAAAGTCAGATGGAGTGTGGATTTAGGACCGTATTTCAACTTCATGCTCCATTCATCAGGGGCAGGAAGCATATATGAACTGCGCTATGAGGGGATCGACATGCCAGCGGCATTACACCGTTCGGAAGCTGAAAGGAAAGGATTCGATTTCGGATTTAAATTCGGCACCGGATTCACTTTCTTCAAACATTATTACGTTGGCGTGCATTACATGGCGGGAACAGCCGACGTATGGAAAACTTCCGGCATGGGAGGAAGAAACAAAGCATGGTCATTCACAGCAGGTTATAATTTCTGATTGATCAATAACCGATATATAAACCTAATATTAACTTTACAGATGAAACGAACTTTTCGTATTTTGGGAATGGTCTGCATGGCCGTATTCCTTTCGCTCACTCTGAACTCATGCAGCGACGATGATGACAGCGATCTCGATTCAAACCTTATCGGGAAATGGGCCTACTCGGAAAATACCTCGAACGCTTCCGACTGGATTGAATTTCACAGCAACGGCAAATACACATACACAGAAAGCTACTACGGCAACACATACACCGATGAAGGAACTTGGTGGACCAGCGGCAACAAACTGTATAACAAGGTATGGGACGATGAAGATGAACGCTACTACACCGAATCGATGTATTACCGCATTTCCGGCAACCGCCTCTATTTTTGGGAGGATGAAGAGGACAAAGATGATCCTGAAATATATGTAAGAGAATAATACGCTCTTCCATAAAAACTCCATCATGCAGTCTGCCTTCCAAAGGCAGACTGCATTACTGTTTATTTATCTTTTCTCTCAGTTCAGCATAACGTCCCTGTTAAGGACAAGGCTGATTACCAATTCAAAGTATTGTTTTTCACACATCAGTCTACTTTAACCTTTTTACCATTGATTATATATATTCCTCTATCAAGATCGTTTTGTGCTTGCGATTCATTCTCGTACACGCCAATACATATACCTTGAAGATTGAATACCCTTACCGGTTCATCATTTGTTGTTTCAGTTATTTGCGGTGATGATGCGTACTGACTTACAGGAAGATGGTTGTTAAACCATTCTATGTTTTTTCTTAGAGCGTTCTTAATCCTATCAGCCCTGAGTTGGGCGGTTTGTGTCGGGTCTTCATTCCACCGTTCACAGTCTTTTTCCCATGCCGAAGCGAGCGGAAGAACAATATAATCAATCGTTCCGTATATTTCAGATAAACGCGATGGATATACCTCGCCCCATACACCTTTCACTGCATCGCAAAAATTACCATACTGGATAATCTCTCCTATCCAATGTGGTGTAAATCCGTAATGCACCTTCATTCGGAAAGTATAGTCAGTTTTTTCCCGGTTGTAGCAAACGAGATCCCAAATTGGACCCGCAACCCACTTGGCATTATCTTTCATATCTTTATGAAGGTAGAAACTGCCATGAAAACCATCGGGATTATCCATAACCTCCTGTAAGATGAAAAAACGTGCCATACTTTCAACATCAAAATAATCTTCCCAAGCAGTGGATGTCTTATCTGTGGAGTATATTGCCGCATTTATCGACTTAAACTCATTTGTAAGCCACTGCAACTGACCGGAAGATAAATCTTCCGGGGAATGATAGCGGAGTGTGAGATTCCATCTGCTACATTCCGGGATTGTAATTTGACATTCGTCATGATAGTTGTCAACCTCAACAAGCCAACCATACGGTATTATGTTGGGATCCGTTTCTTGGCCTTTCTGTTCGTATATGTTTACCCGGTTTTCATCAATACGGATTGTTTCAGTCAAGAAATATAAGCCGATGTAATCTCCGTTCAGCACCACCTCAACCGGCCGAAAACTGGGAGTCCAAGCCATGTTCATCAGCTGACCCAACTGTAAACCTGCCACAGTATTTTCCGTTGGCTTCAATAGGGCAAAATGCTTATTCTTCGGCATACCCATAACCGATGTCTTTTTAGCAAACTTTATTTTGTATGGTTTCTTCGCGCCCTTCCATGATGAATGTCCCCGCCCACGTATTTGCATAGGCAGTGGCTCTGATTCTGAACCCAAAGCATCGTACTCACTGTTTTTCAACGGGTCAAGCCAATATTTGGCATCAAGATACTCCGTTTTTGATGTTATCGGTGTGCGATTTTCAGTTTCAATATACATCACAGGCAGCGTGCCGGATATTGTCACGGCAGTTGATGGCGGCTGTACGCCGGCGTCAATGTCATCAGCGCATGGTGCAAGAAGTAGCAATGCAATTATTACGTTTACTATTTTCATATTTAGATTGTTCATCTATTATTTAGATGTCCAGCTACATAAAAGACTGCATGAATAAACGAACAATCATAATATTATGCTTGCAAAATCCATTAAACTATAGCTGAATTTGTTATCTGGCAAACATATACAATATTTGCGCCAGCTTGCTTCATAACTCGTAACGAACTTATGAGCTAATGCCGCACGCCTTTACGTTGCATCGGTTGCGGCACACGAATACCAATCTTTTCAAGGATTTTCCGCGCCATGTCTCTGAACCATTGAAAACCACAATGCAGAATAAAATCGGCCGCTCTCACGAGTGGCCGATTTTGTTAACAGTTTAAATAAAAACTGTTAGCCTTGAACTTAATGAACAAAAATCTATCTTCTTTCTTTTCATAAGCCTAACAACGACGGAATGTGTTTTGTTCTGTACAAACCGTTTTTTAACTTATTTTAAGACTAATCATAGATTCAAGTTCATGATTTATCACTCTCTCCGGCTTCTACCCACCGAAGGGTCATTCTCAATCAACCATTGCGCTATCTGGACAGCATTGAGCGCAGCGCCTTTTTTGATCTGATCGCCGACTACCCAGAATGACAAACTCCGTTCATCGCAAAGATCTTTACGCAACCTACCGACATAGACCGGATCGGAACCGGCCACATCAAGCGGCATCGGATACTTCCCGGACCGGGGATCATCAAGCACTACGAGTCCGGGAGCGTTTTCCATCGCGCGACGAACATCCCGGATCTCCAGCGGATTCTCCGTCTGAACCCATACAGCCTCGCTGTGTGCCCGCAATACAGGCACTCTGACACAAATGGCGGAGACCTTGATGTCGGAATGCATTATCTTGCGGGTCTCGTTAAACATTTTCATCTCCTCCTTGGTGTAATCGTTATCCATAAAAACGTCTACCTGCGGAATGAGATTGAATGCGAGCTGATGTGAGAACTTCTCTACTGTCGGAGTCTCTCCCGCGCTTATCTGACGCGTCTGTTCAACGAGCTCGTCCATTGCGGAAGCGCCGGCTCCGGAAGCAGCCTGATATGTGGCCACATGGACATTCCGGATCGGAGACAGGCCATCGACCGGTTTGAGTGCCACAACCAGCTGGATGGTGGTGCAGTTGGGATTGCCGATTATACCCCGGGGACGAAGCAAGGCATCATTGCCGTTGACTTCGGGGACTACCAGAGGCACATCGCTGTCCATCCGGAAAGCACTGCTATTGTCTATCATCACTGTCCCATGACGGGTTATAGTCCCGGCAAACTCTTTTGAAGTTGACGCACCGGCCGAAGTGAAGGCAATGTCAACTCCGCTGAAATCACTTTCATGAGTCAACTCCTCAACTTCATATTCCTTGCCTCTGAAAGCATAACGTCTTCCTGCACTTCTGGCAGATCCGAAAAGGCGGAGACTGTCTATAGGGAAATTCTGCTCATCGAGAACCCTCAGAAATTCCTGCCCCACCGCGCCACTGACGCCGACAATAGCAATATTCATACTTATCTATTGATTATTTTAATTACGTCTGATGCCGCAACTCACTGTCTTCCGGATGTAGCGACCATACGGTCGATCTTCTTGACCAGACCCTGAAGCACATTGCCCGGGCCAAGTTCTATGAATTCATCCGCGCCGTCAGCGATCATTGCCTGAACATCGTATGTCCAACGCACGGGAGCCGTAAGTTGTTTAATCAGGTTGGCCTTTATCTCCTCGGGATCAGTGTGAGGCTTGCCGTCCACGTTCTGATACACCGGACATACAGGCGTCTTGAACTCAGCAGCCCCGATAGCCTCTGCAAGCTCTTCATGGGCGGGCTGCATCAGCGGGCTGTGGAATGCGCCGCCGACCTTTAGCTTGAGAGCGCGCTTGGCTCCGGCTGCAATCAACTGTTCACAAGCCTTGTCAACACCGTCGATTGTCCCAGAGATCACCACCTGACCAGGACAATTGTAGTTGGCCGGAGCCACCACATCGTCAACCGCAGCGCATATCTCCTCCACTTTTTCGTCGGGAAGGGCGAGTACGGCAGCCATCGTGGACGGCTGTGCCTCGCACGCTTTCTGCATCGCGTGGGCACGTTTGGACACGAGTCTCAGTCCCTCCTCGAACGACAAAGCCCCTGCCGCCACAAGAGCCGAGAACTCACCGAGGCTATGTCCGGCCACCATATCCGGCCTGAACTCTTCTCCGAGGCTCTTCGCGAGGATCACGCTATGAAGAAATATTGCCGGCTGTGTTACCTTGGTCTGCTTCAGATCATCTTCGGTTCCTTCAAACATCAGATCCGTTATACGGAAACCAAGCACCTCATTGGCTTTTTCAAAAAGTGCGCGGGCCTCCGCATTGTTATCATACAGATCCTTGCCCATTCCTACAAACTGAGCCCCCTGACCAGGGAAAACGTATGCTTTCATGATTAAGTCTATTTATTGTTTTTAATTATCATTACCTTCTGATAAATGGCTGTGATTCACCTGCCAAATCCGCAGACATGCTTCGGTCTCCCGCCTGCGGCACAATCAGACCGCAAAAATACGAATTTCCACCGACACTGCAAAATCGGCTTATTATCTAAATTCCGGAACTCCAGCCAATGGCTGCCAATGACACTTAGAGGGCATAATCTTTGGGTGAAAAAGGTTTTTTTTGTACTTTTGCATTATCGGTCTTCCCCACCGATCTGTAAAATGGAAAACAATCCCAAGAAAACCGTATATCTCGGCATGATAGCCGACATCATGCATCCTGGACTGACCCGCATCATTTCCGAGGGCGCACGCCATGGCGAGCTTATAGTCGGACTGTTCACAGACCGCGCCGTAGCATCCCATAAGCGCCTTCCATTCCTGAACTACGACCAGCGCCGCGAAGTTGTGGAGAACATCAAAGGCGTCAGCAAAGTGGTTCCGCAGGATGACTGGAGTTATATTCCGAATCTCAGACGGCTGCGTCCCGACTTCATAATCCACGGCGACGACTGGAAGTCTGGCCCGGAAGCCGAACTCAGACGTCAGGTATTCGAGACAATGGAGGAAATCGGAGGAAAGGTAATTGAAGTCCCTTATACCCACGGCATAAACTCGTCAGGTCTTTTCAACGAAGTGAAAGCTCTCGGGACCACTCCCGAGATCAGGATGAAGATGCTGCGGAGGCTGATCGACGCCAAGCCTGTGGTCAGAATAATGGAGGCTCACGACGGGCTTTGCGGCCTGATAATCGAAAATCTCGAAGTCAACAAAGACGGGAAAACAGAATCTTTCGACGGAATGTGGAGCAGCTCCCTGACCGACTCCACGTCAAAGGGGAAACCCGACATCGAAGCCGTGGACCTTACTACAAGGCTACAGGATCTGAACAACATTCTCGAATGCACTACCAAACCCATCATATTCGACGGCGACACGGGCGGATTGATCGAACACTTCGTGTTCACCGTCAGGACCCTCGAAAGACATGGAGTCTCTGCCGTCATAATCGAAGACAAAACCGGACTTAAGAAAAACTCCCTGTTCGGGACTGACGCTGTGCAGACTCAAGATTCCATAGAGCATTTCTGCGAAAAGATCAGAGCTGGCAAAGAAGCGCAGATTACCGAAGATTTCATGATAATAGCCAGAGTGGAAAGCCTAATAGCGGGCAAATCGATAGAAGACGCTCTTCAGCGCGCTTTCGCATACGTGGAAGCCGGCGCCGACGGAATCATGATCCATTCAAAAAACAAATCAGGAGAAGACATAAAAGATTTCTGCCTCAGATTCAGGCATACTCATCCCGATGTGCCGCTGGTGGTGGTTCCGACCACTTACAACCATATACATGAGGAAGAACTTGCCTCGTGGGGCGCGAATGTGGTCATCTATGCTAACCACATGCTCCGTGCCGCCTACCCTGCCATGAAAGCGGCAGCCACCTCGATCCTTGAAAATGAGCGTTCCCTTGAGGCAAATGCATTGTGTATGCCGATCAAGGAGATTCTTGAACTGATACCAGGCACCAAATAAGCAGACGCACTCTTAACCATCCATCATCACGACAAAAATGATAAGCCCACGTTTTTTTTGCGAGACATTGTCTGGACTCGGTGTGGATTTCTACACCGGAGTGCCGGACTCCCTGTTGAAACACCTTTGCGCATATCTGAAAGAAAACATCGACCAGGCCTCCGACATAACAGCGGCAAACGAGGGAGGGGCAATGGCTCTCGCAGCAGGACACTATCTCGCCACCGGCAATCCAGCGTGCGTATTCATGCAGAACTCCGGAATAGGAAACGCTGTCAATCCCCTGCTGTCGCTTCTTGATCAGGATGTATACAGCATCCCTGCGTTGCTCGTGATCGGATGGAGAGGAATGCCGGGCGTACACGATGAGCCGCAGCATCTGAAACAAGGACGCGTAACCCCTCAGCTTCTTGATGCGATGGAGATACCGTTTGCAATCCTTGCAGACACAGAAGAGATAGCCCGCGAACAGATATCGTCGGCGATAGCATACATACGCGACACAGGCGGCCAGATGGCCTTGCTCATAAGAAAAGATCTTTTTGAACAGTATCCCGCGCCCCATCAGGATCCGCTCCCCTATCCATCGAGAGAAGAGGCCATACGCGAGATTACCGATGCTCTCCTCCCTTCCACCGCGGTAGTCTCAACCACAGGAATGATCTCGAGGGAACTTTACGAACTGAGAGACTCCAGTTCACGGTCGCACTCTTCCGATTTCCTCACCGTAGGGTCTATGGGCCATTCATCACAGATCGCACTCGGGATCGCCCTTGCCAAGCCCGGCAGACCCGTTGCGTGTCTGGACGGAGACGGAGCGTTCCTGATGCATCTCGGTAATCAGGCCATAGTCGGAAGTCAACATCCGGGTAATATGATCCATATCGTGATCAACAATGGCGCCCATGATTCCGTAGGCGGTCAGGACACAGTGGCCATGTCAATCGACATTCCGGCAATTGCCAAGGCGTTGGGATATGACAATGCCACAACAGTATGCTCGGCTGACAAAATCAAAGACGCTATCGAATCCGCCCAGAAATCCGGCAAACTTACGCTGATCGAGATAAGGGTGAGGAAAGGGGCAAGGAGCGATCTGGGACGACCCAAGACCTCTCCGGAGGATAACAAACAGGCATTCATGAAATTTCTCTGAACGAGTGTATGCTTTTATGCTGCCTCATATACAGCTCAAGGTGAACACTGATTATTTTTACATTTGCACATAGGAAGCAAACACCAGCCAAAATGGGAACAACGATAAAACGCAACATACTCCTCAATCCAGGTCCGGCAACAACGACCGACAGCGTGAAAATGGCTCAGGTTGTCCCGGACATCTGCCCGAGGGAAAAGGAATTCGCAAACCTGATGAAAGATATCAGGACGGATCTTCTGAAAATCGTACATGCCGATCCGGAGATTTTCACATCTGTGCTTTTCTGCGGTTCCGGGACAATCAACATAGACGTATGCCTGAATTCCCTTCTTCCGGCTGGGAAAAAGGCACTCATACTCAATAACGGAGCCTACTCATCAAGAGCCGCGGATGTATGCCGCTATTATCATCTTCCCCACATTGACCTGAAGATGGACGTATATTCCCCAGTGGATATGGCTCTCTACAAACGTACTATCGAAGAGAATCCCGACATAGCCATCGTATATGTAACCCATCACGAAACAGGCACCGGCATTCTGAATCCCATCCGGGAAATCGGAGCGATAGCCCATTCCCGCGACGCCATTCTTATTGCCGACACTACAGCGTCGCTCGGAATGATCCCCCTCGACCTCGACTCGGACAATGTGGACTTCTGCATGGCATCCGCCCAGAAAGGACTGATGGCAATGGCCGGACTATCGTTCATCATCGGGCGAAAGGCAACAATAGAGGCATCGAAACATTACCCGACACGCTCATACTATTGCAACCTCTTCATGCAATACGACTTCTTCGAGCGGACTGGAGAAATGCATTTCACCCCTCCTGTCCAGACAGCCTACGCACTGAGACAAGCCATAGATGAATACTTCAACGAAGGAGAAGAAGCCAAATTCAACCGCCACAGAAGAGTATACGAAGCCATCGCGAAAGGGGTGGCCGAACTTGGACTCAAAGAGGCTATCAAACCTGAATTCCAGTCAGGGCTCGTCGTATCCGTGCGCTATCCCGAATGCAATGAATGGGATTTCAACAAAGTACACGACTATCTCTATGAACGAGGGTTTACAATTTATCCCGGGAAAATAGACGGCGCCGATACATTCCGTCTCTGCGCACTCGGCGCAATCGACACGCCGGACATAGAGGCTTTCTTCACGACATTGCGTGAGGCATTCTCACACTTTGGCATAAATCTGACTGCGGCACAACAAAAATGAAAACCTCGACAGCAGTCATTCTCGCGGCCGGACGCGGCACACGATTCGGTGACATGACATCCGACATCCCGAAGGGGTTCATCCCTTTCAAAGGGAAAGCGATGGTGGAAAGATCCATCAGGATTCTTATAGACCAAGGGATAACCAGAATAATCATTGGAACCGGCTACCATGCGGAACAATACGAGGCTCTTGCCCTGAGATATCCACAGATAGAGACCGTGTTCTCCCCGGCGTTTGCCCAAACAAACAGCATGGCCACACTGCAGTGCTGCCGCCACGCAATCGGCCAGAATCCGTTTCTTCTGCTTGAGTCAGACATCATATATGAGCCATTGGCCGTAAGAGAACTTCTTGACTCGCCGCACCCTGACATAATGCTCATATCACCCGTTACTAAATTTCAGGATCAATACTATGTGGAAGCAGACCCCAAAGGAAATCTAAGGAACTGCTCCACTGACAAGGGCGCACTGACTCCCGACGGAGAACTCGTAGGAATCCACAAAATCTCCCCTACATTCTTCAGTGCCATGACCTCCGAATATGAAACCGTGATGGAAAAAGAGCCATCGCTCGGGTATGAATTCCAGATACTGAGAACAGCAACTACCAAAATCCCAATGCACGTCCTGTCAATACAAGGACTTAAATGGTATGAAATAGACGACGCCTCCGACCTCGAATATGCAGAAAGGCACGTAGACATAATATGACACATAAATGACACGCAGATCATTAATCGCACTTATCGCGGTAATATGCATCTTTGCCTGCTGGCAACACTTCCGCAACCCATCGGACGGAGCAGCAAAGGCCTCAATCGACAAAGCCTCGTCACAGAACCCGACACTTTCTGACGACAGCATCGCCACAGCCCTGATGCACGTCCAAATGCCAGGAAACATCCCTTCACAAATAAAAAAATACGAGGGATTCACACTCTCTTTCAACAAAGACAACCACACACCAAACTATGTAGCCTGGGAACTCGCACCATCCGAAACCGACGGCACCCAAAGCCGCTACAACAAATTCTGGCAGGATCCCGAGATCGAAGGATGCGCAAACACATCCGACTACGTGAAATCAGGTTTCGACCGTGGACATATATGCCCCTCGGCCGATCAGAAATGGAGTGAGAACGCAATGAAAGACTGCTTCGTAATGGCAAATATATGTCCGCAGGACCACAGACTCAACGCGGGAGCCTGGGCGACACTCGAAAAAAGAGAACGCAAATGGAGCGTCTCGCACGGAGGCCTGATAATAATATCCGGGCCTATATATGAACAGGCAGACACCCAGACAATAGGCCACACAAAAGTAAGAGTCCCATCGGCTTTCTTCAAGATCTTTCTTGCCCATAAACTCGACAAACCGGAAGCCATTGCCGTTATATACCCCAATATGCCGGCTCACGGACAAATGACCGATTACTACATGACAGTAGACGAAGTGGAGCAAATCACAGGTTTTGATTTCTTCTCAGCCCTGCCCGACAAAACCGAAGAAGAGACCGAACGCACATTCAACCGGAAAATATGGAAATGAACCAAGACACAATCACCGCAATAGCCACCCCACCGGGAACAGGAGGAATCGCCATAATCAGACTGTCCGGCAAAGATGCATTCAGCATATTCAGCCGTATATGGACCGGAGCAGACATCAATGACGCTAAATCCCATACAGCCCACCTCGGGATCATACACCGCTACAACTCGGTTCAAACCATAGATCAGGCCGTAGCCACAAAATTCAAAGCCCCCGGATCGTTCACCGGAGAAAACACCGTGGAAATATCATGCCACGGATCCAGACTTATACAACGCCAGATAATACACACTCTGATCGAAGCCGGCGCCCGTCTGGCAAATCCCGGAGAATTCTCGCGGCGCGCCTTCCTCAACGGCAAAATAGACCTGACACAAGCCGAAGCCATAGCCGACCTGATAGCGGCCGAGACCAAAGCAGCCCACGACATAGCTATCACACAAACCAAAGGAAGACTGTCCAGACAACTCACCGAGATAAGAGAGAAACTCCTCCATCTCTCCTCTATGCTTGAGCTTGAACTCGACTTCTCAGAAGAAGATGTGGAGTTCGCCGACCGACAAACCCTCCGGCAAACAGCGACACAACTACTCGAAACCATCGACTCACTGACAGCCTCATACTCGGCAGGACAGGCAATGCGAAACGGAATCTCAGTGGCAATAGCAGGAATTCCCAACACCGGTAAATCAACACTGCTCAACCATCTGTGCGACGACGATAAAGCCATCGTAAGCGATATACCCGGAACCACACGCGACACGATCGAAGCCACAGCCGAATTCCACGGGCTGCAATTTCGGTTCATCGACACCGCAGGACTCCGCACCACAAACGACACAATAGAAAACATCGGCATCCAACGCGCCACACAATCACTCGCAAAAGCCGACTTCACAATCTGGCTCATAGACCCCACGGCACCGGCCGACCTACAGAAAGGCACGTTAGAGAAACATCTCGGCATAATAAACACCGAACGGCTACACATCGCATTTACAAAATCCGACATAATTCCCGATCCGGCAATCCCAATCAAACAAATACCCGAAACACTCGGGCTGCCCGCCATACGACGCCACAGCATAAGCCCAGTTACAGGAGAGGGAATATCCGGTCTCATCTCAGCCATAGCCGAACAAGCCACCGCAAACCGCGATCCCGGACAAGAAACAATAATAGCCAACGCACGCCACTACGAATCGCTACTGCATTCCAGAGAATCGCTATCCAGCATGATAGACTCCATTGACAACGGGCTGCCTACCGACCTTATGGCCGCCGACCTGCGCACCACATTGACACACATAGGAGAAATAACCGGAGCGATAACCACCCCCGAAATCCTCTCAAACATCTTCTCAAACTTCTGCATCGGAAAATAGATGATTGTCACCATTTGGTGATAAATGGCATAAACTATTGAAAAGTCGCTCTTTATAGGGCGACTTTTTCCTGACTTCGTCACTCAAAAAATAACGAAAATATAAATGACTCAATCA
>CAJUSZ010000011.1 GCA_910589425.1 uncultured Muribaculaceae bacterium
TTCGGCGTCAATTTTATAGACTATTTTTTGAAAGCACTAACTGTCAAACTCCCGTTAGTAAAAATTTTTCTTATATTAAAAATATAGCCTGTGAGGAGGCCTAATTTTACACTTTTTTCACGTTTCGGTGTGTGGTGAAATCAGATGCCGGAAGTTTTTTTCTGCTTGATGGATGCTTTTTTGTCAGTTTTGATTAATTTTGCACTCTGAAAAATTGTTGAAGCAGCCAGACAAGGTCTATCCGGTTGATCCGGCGACATATCGTCTGTGTCTGGCAATCACACGATTAAGATGAAAATTCTACGAACAGTCAACGACCTCCGGCAGTTTGTTGCCAGTCTCAAAGCCGATGGACATTCCGTCGGACTCGTGCCCACGATGGGCGCCCTTCATGCCGGACATCTGTCGCTTGTGGCTCAGGCAAACAGCCGCGGCGACAAAGTGGTGGCGAGTCTTTTTGTGAATCCCACCCAATTCAACAACTCTGACGATCTGGCCACATATCCGCGCAAAGAGGATGATGATTTCCGTATGCTTCAGGAGGCTGGAGTGTCTGCTGTCTTCGCTCCGGCTATCGAGGAGATATATCCTGAGGGAGTGGGGAAAGCATCTGAAAACTGCCATTTTGACCTGGGTCCGGTGGCGGAGGTGATGGAAGGCCGTTTTCGGCCCGGCCATTTTCAGGGAGTGGCATTGATTGTCAGCAAGCTGCTCCGCTTCGTAGAGCCATGCAGGGCATATTTCGGAGAAAAAGATTTTCAGCAGATAGCTGTCATACGCCGTATGTGCGAGACGGAGAAGATACCGGTCGAGATAGTGAGTTGTCCGATCAAGCGGGCCGAATCAGGTCTCGCGCTGTCGAGCCGCAATTCCCTTCTCAGCCCCGATCAGCTCGAAGTGGCGCCTGAGATCCACCGTGCGCTGCAGTCAAGTGTTGAGCGGTCGATGCAGGGGGCTTCCGTGGCGGAGATTGTGGCGGATGTGACAGCACGTCTGGATTCTTTCGATGACCTGCGGGTGGAATATTTCGAGATAGTGGACGGAATAACGCTCCAGCCTGTAGCCGACTGGGATCAGACACCCTACATAGTCGGGTGCATAACAGTCTATTGCGGCTCGGTGCGCCTGATCGACAATATCACATATCGTCGTCCGGACAGTCATAATTGTTAAGCAAACCACGATTCAAGCCATGCTCATAGAAATGATGACATCCAAGATTCACCGCGTCAGAGTTACGGAGGCGAATCTGAACTATATCGGAAGCATCACCATAGATCAGGATCTCATGGACGCCGCCGGAATACTCGAAGGCCAGCGAGTCTGGATTGTAGACAATAATAATGGCGAACGTTTTGACACATACACAATTGCTGGTAAAAGAGGCAGCGGAGTGGTGTGTCTCAACGGAGCTGCCGCCCGCAAGGTGCAGCCAGGCGACATAGTGATCATCATGGCCTATGCGATGATGACACCCGAGGAGGCCGCCGTGTTGAAACCCAAAGTGATTTTTCCCGATTCGGAGACCAACAGGCTCTGATCCTGCAATCCTAACCCCATTTAACCAAGACAAATGTTTCAGAATCTTTCGGAGCGTCTTGAGCGCTCGTTCAAAATACTCAAAGGTGAAGGCCGGATCACCGAGATCAATATAGCCGAAACGCTGAAGGATGTCCGCCGTGCGTTGCTCGACGCAGACGTCAACTATAAGGTCGCCAAGCAATTTACCGACAACGTCAAGCAGAAAGCCATAGGCCAGAACGTCATCAACGCCCTCAAGCCAAAGGAGAAGATGATCCAGATTGTCCATGAGGAACTCGCGGCTTTCATGGGTGGTCAAGAGGCTCCGCTTAACCTTTCGGGCAATCCGACGGTAATTCTTATGTCGGGACTTCAGGGTTCAGGTAAGACGACATTCTCGGCCAAGCTCGCCCGTAAACTTAAGTCGCAGAAAGGGAAAAGGCCTCTGCTCGTGGCCGGCGACGTATACCGTCCTGCCGCAATAGAGCAGCTGAAAGTACTCGCTTCGCAGATCGATGTCCCCGTCTATAGCGAGGATGGCAACAAAAATCCTGTAGAGATAGCTCAGAATGCCATCAGGCACGCAAGAGAGAATCACCTCGATCTTGTGATTGTCGACACGGCCGGCCGCCTCGCTGTCGATGAGCAGATGATGGATGAGATCGAACGCATCAAAAAAGCGGTCAATCCTCAGGAGACGCTTTTTGTCGTGGACTCGATGACTGGTCAGGACGCTGTCAACACGGCCCGTGAATTCAATGAGCGGCTTGATTTCGACGGAGTCATTCTGACCAAACTTGACGGCGACACCCGTGGCGGTGCGGCTCTTTCTATCCGCACCGTGGTCGACAAGCCGATCAAGTTTGTCGGAATCGGAGAAAAGCTCGAGGATCTTCAGGAATTCAATCCCGAGGGAATGGCAAACCGTATTCTCGGCATGGGCGACATTGTGGAGCTTGCCAAACGTGCGCAGGAGATCTATGATCAGAAAGAGGCCGAGAAGCTCGGGGAGAAGATCCGCCGGAACAAATTCGATTTCGATGATTTCCTCAAGCAGATCCACCAGATCAAGAAGATGGGTAATATCAAGGATCTCGCATCCATGATCCCGGGTCTTGGAAAAGCTATAAAGGATATAGACATCGATAATGACGCATTCAAGGGTATCGAGGCGATCATCCAGTCCATGACCCCTTACGAGCGTCAGAATCCGGAGATTATCAACGCGAGCCGGCGCCAGAGGATAGCCAAGGGATCGGGAACGTCCCTTCAGGATGTGAACCGTCTTCTGAAGCAGTTTGAACAGACACGGAAGATGATGCACATGGCCACGACGATGAAAAACCCGATGAAGATGATGAAGCAGATGCGCGGAGGAGGCAAGATCCCCGGAATGCGCCGCTGAATATGTTCTACACGCCATCTGAATAAGAATAAACAAAGTGCCTGATTCCCCTAAAGACTCAGGCACTATAAGTTATATTGACATTTGTTTTTTTAACAAGCTCTAAACACTATGGGAAAGCAAGAAATACCGGTGCTTCTGCTCACCGGCTATCTCGGGAGCGGGAAAACCACACTTCTGAATAATATACTGGCTAACGAGCGTGGCATACGGTTCGCCGTCATTGTCAACGATCTCGGAGAAGTAAACATCGATGCCGCATTGATCAGGAAAGGCGGCATAGTGGGGCAGAGCGACCGGGACGAGGATCCGGATCTTGTGGCATTGCAGAACGGATGTATCTGCTGCACGCTGAAAATGGATCTGATAGAACAGCTGACGGGACTTGCAAGGTCGGGTGAATTCGATTATATAGTGATCGAGGCAAGCGGTATATGCGAACCGGCACCGATCGCCCAGACAATATGCTCTATCCCCGCTCTGGAGGCAAAATACAGCGACGGAACCATTCCCAGGCTCGATTGCATCGCTACTGTTGTGGACGCCCTGCGGCTGCGCGACGAATTCAATTCAGGCGACCGGCTTTCCGGCGAGCATGACGAGGAAGATATAGAAAATCTTATAATAGAGCAGCTTGAGTTCTGCAACATAGTTCTGCTGAATAAGATATCGGAGGTGTCGGCAGACGATGCCCGGAGGATCGAGGCTGTGGTGCGTGCCATTCAGCCGGACGCAAGGATAATCTGTTGCGATTACTGCGATGTTCCTTTGTCGGATCTTCTGAATACAGGACTGTTCAGTTTCGAGCGCACGGCGACGTCGGCTTCGTGGGTGAAGCATCTCGAGAACCGTATTGAAGATCACGACCATGACCATGATCATGACCACGATCACGACAGCCATCATCATCACCACCACCATGAAGAAGGTGAGGCTGATGAATATGGCATACAGACTTTCGTATATTACCGTCGTCCCCCGTTTGATCTCAGCAAGTTCGACCGCTTTGTAGCGACACAATGGCCTGCTTCCGTCATACGGGCCAAAGGAGTGGTCTATTTCAGCCATGACCGGGATATGTCCTATCTTTTCGAACAGGCCGGCAGCCAGAAGAAGCTCACCCGTGCCGGACTCTGGTTTGCCACCGCTCCCGAGGAGGAACTCCGGCAGCTGATGGCTTCGGAACCGGGACTTGCCGCTGACTGGGATCCGGAATATGGCGACCGTATGCAAAAAATTGTGATCATAGGGCGCGATATTGACCGCGATGCGATAGAGTCGGCATTGGACGCATGTCTCATCTGATAAGGAAACTCAATCTTTTCTGACCATGAAACCTTTCCTACAGTCTATCGCCGAAGGATATTCCAGCCGTTATGATGACATGTCGGATTTCCTGTTCATATTTCCGAACAGGCGAAGCGGAACTTTCTTCAGGAAATACCTCGGCGAATCCGTACGGGGAAGAGTGGTGCTTGCTCCAGAGACAACCACTATCTCCGATTTTGTCGTCGGACTGTCAGGAAAAGTAGCCGACAGCCGCATTGATCTTCTTCTGACTCTTTTTGATGCCTACAGAGAGCTGAATCCCGGTGTGTCCGATCATGATTTTGATTCGTTCAGGTCGTGGGGGGAGGTTGTGCTGTCAGATTTCAACGATGTGGATATGCATTGTGTGGATGCATCGGCCATATTCAAGAACGTCAGGGATTTCAAGTCGATCGAGACCGACTATCTGACTGAGGAGCAGCGTGCCGTAATGGCTGAATATTTCGGGACGGCTGCATATAAGGAGAGTTTCGACCGTTTCTGGAAATCGTACGATTACAAGGGAAAAGCTGTAAACGGAAGGCAGACGGAGATCAAAGAGCGGTTTATTCTTCTATGGGAAACCCTGTGGCCGCTCTACAACCGTTTCAATGAACTTCTGAGCCAGAAAAACCTGTGCTATCCAGGAATGGCCTACAGGCTTGCGTGGAATCGCCTGCGGGATAGCGGAATGGAGGATTGCGGCTATCGGAAACTGGTGTTTGTGGGCCTGAACGCTCTCAGCAAGGCAGAGTGGCTGATACTCGACACGCTGCGCAGGGAGCGTACTCATACAGCATACGGCGATGAACCTCTGGCAGACTTCGTGTGGGACGACTCAAGTCCGTGTTTCCGGCAGCCGTCATGCTCCGGAGGAAAATTCATTGTTAAGAATGTGCGTCAGTTCCGCCAGCCGGAATGGCTCGACATGAGCGGGAGCGATGCTTCGGGATGCTTCCCGGAGATAAACGTCATCTCCTCTCCGTCAAACTCCCTTCAGTCGAAGATCGCCGGCAGCGAGGTGGCGCGTTTGATGGACGAATGCGGGGAAGATGATTTTGCGGAAGCTAAAGTAGCCGTTGTGTTGCCGGATGAGAACCTGCTTATCCCGATGCTGTATTCTTTGCCGGAAAATGTAGGAGAGGCCAATCTGACAATGGGTTTCCCACTCAGGCTGACCGGAGCGTCGGCGTTTGTGCAGCTGCTGCGCAGGCTTCAGGCGCGGAAACGTCTATCCGGGGCGGATTGGCTTTATCCGTCGGCCGATGTCGCTACATTGATGTCCCATCCATATTCTATGGCTATATGCGGGGCGGACGCAATAATGAGGCTGAGAAGCTATGGATCCCGTCTGCGGAAATTCATGTTGACAGACAAGGAGATACTTGGCTATTGTCCGGAAGCCGCCACGCTGATATATCCCCTTGGCAAGGAAGCTGGCGTCCCGGAGGCCGCCGGCTATCTTATCAACGCCCTTGAGAAGGCAGCCGAGGCTCTTTCGATTGCTGACAAGGGGGACGTGAGAGTTAAAAAGAGACTCGACATTGATTATATCGAGGCTCATATAGATGCTGTCAGACGTCTGTATAACGCTGTCAGAGATCATGGCACGGAGATGAAACCCCGCACATTTTTCTCACTTACAGACAGATTGCTTGCCGGGGAAACAGTGAATTTCGAAGGCGAGCCGCTTGAGGGACTTCAGGTGATGGGGCTGCTTGAAACCCGGTGTCTCGATTTCGAGCATATCGTGATCCCGTCCATGAATGAGCGGATATTTCCGAGACGTTTCAGAAGCCGGACTTTTATCCCGGCAAATATCAGACGGGCCTACGGAATGTCGCCCGCCGGTTATGACGAAAGCATATTCTCTTATTATTTCTACAGGCTGATATGCAGGGCGCGGAGTGTCAGCCTCATATACGACTCCCGTACAGGCGGTACACAAAGCGGCGATGCCTCCCGCTATATCCATCAGCTTGTCCATCTTTACGGCGGCGGGCATATAAGAAATATTGAGTACCGTTTCGGAATCGGGAGAACGGATGCAGTCCGGCCGCAAGTTCCTAAGACTCATGATGTATTGGAAAGGCTCGGAAAGTATCTCGCTGGAGAGGGGGAGAAGTGTTTCTCCGCCTCGTCGCTGATGAAATATCTCGCATGTCCGCTCCAATTCTATTTTGAGAAAATAGCCGGACTGATGCCGGACAGCGACGCTCAGGAGGGACTTGACTCGATAATGACCGGCAACATTGTGCATAGGGCGCTTATGGAGTCTTATCTGCCCGTTGATCTAAGGAAAGTCTACCTGAAAGAAGGAGTCCTGATAACGGCTGAGTTTATCGACAGACTGCTGTCTGACGTGCCGCGGCTCAGCAGGATAGTCGAGCGGAATGTATTCGTTGAGCTGCATCCCGGTGCCTGCGTATGCGCGGAGCCTGAACTGACTCCGGACATGAAGATGGCGGCGGATGTCCTGTGTGGTCAGGTCGTGAACGTGCTGAGACGGGACAGAATGCAGACTCCCTTTCTGCTCCATGGAGTGGAATTCAAAGGGACTGTCAGATTGCCCTTGTCGGACGGCAGGATGGCTAACATGACATATACGGTGGACAGGCTGGACAGACCGAATCCGGACCGTCTGGATTCCACCCTGCGTATTGTGGACTATAAGACAGGCTCAATCCATGCCAAGGCAGGGAATCTTGAGGAACTATGCTCCGCGGCTTACGGAGCGAAACATCTCTTCCAGCTCCAACTTTACGCCAATCTGCTCGACATGACAGATGGCACGCCTGACCGTCCCGTGGGGATGGCGCTCTACGATGTGGCCCACATAATGCGACGCAAAAGCTATGGAAAGAGCGACGGTGTGGTTGTTCCCGAATTCGAGGGTGTCGAATTGCGTGATCATCTTTCCGGAGGAGAAGATGTCAATGCGGGATTCATGGCGAGTGTGCGCACCACGATCGAGGAGATACTTGATCCTGAGGTACCTTTTGCCGCCACCGACAAGGAGGAGAACTGCATGTATTGTCCTTTCAGGCTCATTTGCGGCCACTGACCGGGATTTCCCCCCCCTTGTTATCCGGGGATGGTAAATAATCAAGCCACACCATGAACAAGTTCTTCTTATTTCATGCGTTTCAGGAGATTGTAGGATGGAAGCACCCCGAGTTCACCGGCTTTGCTGAGGTCTGAGAAAGCACGCTGTTTGTCTCCGATGCGCAGATACGAAAGTCCCCGGTTGAAATAAGCCTGGCCGAAGTCGGGATTGGTTGCTATTGCTTCGGAATAGCATTGGATCGCTGAAGTGAAATCCTCGGTCTGGTAGAAGATATTGCCCTTGTCGAACCATGCGTATATCAGCATCGGATTGGAACTGAGAGCAGAGTCGAAATCGGCGATTGCAAGAGCGGCCTCGTTCTGCGACCGTCTGGCGGAAAGGATCGCCTCGTCAGATCCTGGTTCGGAATTTCTGGCAGCCGAGGCGGCACTGGCGGCGGAGGCGGCGACGCGGGCTGCTCCGCGTGCCATAAGGGCGACTGTGAATCCGGGATTCATCGCGATGGCTTTGTCGAGATCGCCGATAGCGGCGTCAAAATTCTTCAAAGCCGCGTATGCGAGGGCTCTTGCGAGAAGATCGACGGGTCTTGGCGTATCCTCCTCTTTGCCGATCTTTTCCGAAAGCTCGTCTACAAGTCTGAACATAGCCGACACGTTCTCTTCCGACATCGCTGCCCCGGTCGCAGGAACGAGATATAATTGTCTCGAGAGCCATCTCTGTCTGTTGATGTCGTCGAGTTCTCGGAAATAGTTGGATTGCGCCCGCAAGGCATCTTCCGAATCGAAATATGATACGATGTAGATCGGTTCAGGTTCCACCCTGACGTCGCGGTTCTGGACCTGCCCTTTGATCTTGTCTCCATACGACAATCTTGATTCTGAAGAGGCGCTTACGGTAACGAGTCTGTTGAATCTGTCCATAACGTCGATTTCCGATTCACCCTCAGCCTGGATTGTACCCTGGTCATTGGCTTGTGCGGCCGCTATTGCCGGGCGGTCGAGAGGGTTCCGTTCAGGATTTTTGACATATTTGCGGATAAGATCCTCGGCATGATAGGCATACTGCATGGCTGCGCGGTTGTCTCCTCTTCCCTGCGCGGCTTCTGCAAGAGCGTAGAAGGCCGGATAGAATTTCGGATAACGGTCGGCTATGGCCTGAAAGTCCGCAGAGGCGTCCCTGAAGCGTTTTCTGTCGAGGTTGACGAGTCCCCGGTTGAAGCGTGCGTGGAAGTTAGACGGATCATATTTCAGTACTTCGGAAAAGTCTTCGGCTGCGTGGGAGAGATCCTTGACTTCAAATCTGAGAAGCCCACGGTTGAAAAGGGCAGCCTGATTGGCCGGGTCGAGCTGGAGAGCATAGTTATAGTCGCTCATGGCTCCGAAATAGTCATCGTTGTTATATCGCAGATATGCCCGGTTCACATAGAGCGACGTTTCCTGCGGACGCAGTTTTACCGCTTCGTCCATGTCGGAGAGCGCATTATCCCATCTGAGACGTTTTGCCTCTATCTCGGCTCTGAGAAGACGCGCGTTAAGAAGATTACGCGAGATTTCCAATGCCCTGCCGATGTCGGCCAGAGCCGCCACCGTGTCTCCTCTCAGCGCGTTAAGACGGCCTCGTGCCTCGTATCCTTCCTCGAATCCGGGATAAGCTCTAAGCAGATTCGAGAAAGTATGGTCGGCTGCTTCGAAATCCTTTGTGTCGGTCTGGGCTATGGCTTTGTAGAAAAGGAAATATTTGTCGAGAGGATAATATGCGAGTCCTGCGTCATAGTCGGCGATGGCCAGGGAATCGAGTCCCATACTCTGTCTGGCAAATCCGCGGAGCTTGTAGGCTTCGGCCTTGAATTTGTTGCGTTCCAGCGCGAGTGAACAGTCGGCCTCTGCCCCTTTGTAGTCTTCGAGGTTCACTTTGGCGAGAGCCCGGAGATAATATGGTTCGGCGAGATATGGTTTGGCTTTGATCGCCTGATTGAAATATTGAATTGCCAGCATATAGTCCTCCATCGAGAGAACATTAGCGCCGATCCGCATCACCTGGTTGGCGTCGACCTGGGCGTGGCCCCGTGGTGTCGCCACAAACAGAGCGGCAAGGGCTATAAGGAGAATACGGCTAAAAAAACGTTGTTTATTGGAACTCATCTAATAATTTTCTATTCGGTACCGTTATGATTTGAAGAGGCCGCTCGATTGACAGTCTCGATAAATCCGACACAAAAATACGAAAAATGTTTCATCGTGTCTGGATTTCGTGTCGGTAAATTGTGAACTTTGTAGCATCCGCTCAGGTTTTAACCATGAATGGAGCGAACAAAATGTTTAAGAAAGATTTCTCATGGAAAGAATATTAATAGTCGGCGGAGGGTTTGCCGGTCTTAATCTGGCCAAATATCTCGATAAGAATCGCTATAGCGTGATGGTATTGGATCGTCATAACTTCCATTGCTTCCCTCCGCTTTTCTATCAGGTTGCGTCGTCGGGTCTTGATGCCTCGAATATCAGTTTCCCTTTCCGGCGTGAGTTCAAGAAACTCCGGAACGTGAGCTACCGCATGGGGCATGTGAAGAATATAGATGTGGAAGCCCGTGAGGTAACGACGAGCTATGAGACAATCAGCTATGACCGTCTGGTAATAGCCGCCGGCACCACTAACAATTTCTTCGGGATGGCGGACATGGAAAAAAAAGTGTTCTGCATGAAGACCGTTGCCGAGGCCTCGCATACAAGGGATGAGATTCTCGACCGCCTTGAGCGTGCGGCTCTGTGCAAGGATCCGTCGCGGCGGAAAGAGCTTCTGAGTTTTCTTGTCGTGGGTGGCGGACCGTCGGGTGTCGAGATAGCAGGCGCCATCGGAGAGATGAAGAAAGATATACTCCCGCGTGAATATCCGGAGCTTGACCCGTCGGAGATGAACATAACGCTTGTGGAAGGGAGTCCGCGTGTGTTAGGCGCGATGAGCGAGAAATGTTCCCGCAAGGCCGAGCAGTATCTGCGCTCGCTCATGGTGGATGTGCGTGTCGGAACCATGGTCAAGAGCTATGAGGACAAGTTTGTGACTTTTGCCGACGGAACGAGGGAATATTGGGAGACAGTGATATGGAATGCCGGTGTCAAAGGAGAGCCTATGCCTGGAATTCCACAGGAATGCATAGGTCGCGGAGGCCGTCTGACGGTGGATCGGTACAACCGGGTGATCGGACTTGAGGACAGTGTCATGGCACTCGGCGACATAGCGCTGATGTCTACCGGGAAGTATCCGAACGGCCATCCGCAGGTGGCGCAGCCGGCAATACAGCAGGCGCGTAATCTCGCACGCAACCTCAACCGGGGCGAATGGGATAGCAAGTTTGAATACAAAGACAAGGGATCGATGGCCACAGTCGGGAAAAACCGCGCTGTGGTGGATCTCGGCCATGCGTTCTTCGACGGATGGTTTGCATGGATGATATGGATGCTTATCCATCTGATATCTATTCTCGGGATGCGCAACAGGCTGAATGTGCTTCTGAACTGGGTATGGAACTATCTTACATACAGCACATCGTTGAGATTGCTGTTGCGCCCTGTCAAGTTTCCTGAACGCAAACACTGGGGGGATTGATGTCCGGCAGGGGTTGTGTATGACAGAAAAAAAAGTTAAATTCGCGGAAATGTCCGTGCAGCACAGTCTACGGACAACCGTATAAAATATGAAAACTATGAATTCAAAATTAATTACCGTCGGTGTCGCTGCATCGTTTCTCCTCGCGTTCTCCTCATGTTCGATGCTGAAGAAGAGTGAAAAAAAGGTTGAGGTATTGCCGACAGACCGGGAACAGATCCAGAAAGATAAGACAGCGAAGACTTATACTCCGGAGGAGCTTTCACGTGGTGTGGTTCGCGGGGACTGGGCGATAGAGATGGTCGGCAACCGTGAGGCTAAAGGTGAGGAAGCCCCGTTTCTTAAGTTTGTGCCTTCAGAGAAACGCGTATATGGAAATAACGGATGTAATGTGATCAACGGCAACTATAGCTATAACCCGTCTGACAGCACATTGAGTTTCAGTGGAGTGATAACAACAATGCGCGCCTGCGCCCTCACCGGGATCACGGACATTGAGATCAACCAGGCGCTCGACGCAACGCGCTATTATTCGTGGGAACTGCGGGATTCGCAATATTATCTCTACTTCTACGATGCGAACCGGGCGAAAGTCATGACTCTGATGCACCAGAATTTCTCGTTCCTAAACGGCACATGGGGGGTCAAAGCCATAAATGAGACTCCGGTGAACGATCCTGAGATGAAGATTGTCATAGATGTGGACGAAGGAAAACTGCATGGCAACACCGGCTGCAACCTTCTTAACGGGGAATTCACCACAGACCGTGAGACAGCCAACAGCATATCTTTCCAGCGGATAGCCACGACCAGGATGGCTTGTCCGGATATGAGTCATGAGACGGAGTTTGTGGTGGCTCTCGAAGAAGCGGCATACGCCCGTCCGATCAGTCCGACCAAGGTCTTGCTGCTCGACAATTCCGGAAAGGTCGTTCTGGAACTTGTGCGCACCACCGACAACTGATCTCTGCGGCCGCAGCGGAAACATAAAAACAGCCACGACGATAATCGCCGTGGCTGTTTTTATGCCCGCAAATGGAACTTTCAGAATTCAAAGTCTACACAGGCTCTGCTTTCTTTCAGAGGGGCTACGATAGCGGCTGCCGCTACATGGTCAGGATGCTTGGCATAGCGCTCTACATCGGCCATCGTCGGGACTACAGCGATAAGAGCTATATCCCAGGATTCGGCAGGGTTTTCATTAATCCCGACCTCCATCGATTCAAGAACGTCGATCCGGGATGGAAGAGCCATCAATGCGTCCCGGAACCGGACGCATGCACTGCGTCGTTCCTCTTCAGTCCCTTTGAGTTTGAAAGTAACGATATGTTTTATCATGATTCAGGATATTTTTCAGACGTAAAGGCGTTCTTTGGCGGCTGCGACCTTTTCATCGGTGATGTAGTCGTCATAGTCCATCATTTTGTCGATTATGCCGTTGGGGGTCAGTTCGATGATGCGGTTGCAGACGGTCTGGATAAACTCATGGTCGTGGCTCGACATGAGGATAACGCCCTTGAAATTCTGAAGCGTGTTGTTGAACGCCTGTATTGACTCCAGGTCAAGATGGTTAGTGGGGGAATCAAGTACCAGGGTGTTGGCATCGGTCAGCATCATCCGTGAGATCATGCATCTGATTTTCTCGCCTCCTGAAAGCACGGAGGCTTTCTTAAGAACATCCTCTCCGCTGAAAAGCATCTTCCCGAGGAATCCTTTGAGATATATCTCAGATGAATCGTTGGAGAACTGGCAGAGCCAGTCGACAAGATTGAGGTCTGTGTTGAAGAAACTGCTGTTGTCGAGCGGGAGATAGGCGTTTGTTATGGTCTGTCCCCATTCAAAATCGCCGCCGTCAGCTTTACGGTTACCCATGATTATCTCAAAAAGGGCTGTCATGGCTCTTGGGTCGCGGCTGAGGAAAGCCACTTTGTCCCCTTTCTCAATCTGGAAATTGACATCCCGGAAAAGTATGTCGCCATCTACTGACGCGGACAGACCCTTCACTTCAAGTATCTTATTGCCGACTTCCCTGCTTGGGGTGAATATGATTCCCGGATAGCGGCGTGAAGATGGCTGGATATCCTCGATGTTAAGTTTCTCAAGCATCTTCTTGCGCGATGTGGTCTGTTTGCTTTTCGCGACATTCGCGCTGAATCTGCGGATAAATTCAAGCAACTCTTTCCGTTTCTCCTCGGCTTTCTTATTGGCGGCCTGTTGCTGGCGGAGTGCGAGCTGCGATGACTGGTACCAGAAACTGTAGTTGCCCGCAAAGAGGGAGATCTTGTTGTAGTCAATGTCGAGAGTGTGGGTGCTTACAGCGTCGAGGAAGTGACGGTCGTGGCTCACGACCAGCACCGTGTTCTCGAAGTTGGCGAGATAGTTCTCAAGCCAGGCCACAGTCTCGAGGTCAAGGTCGTTGGTCGGCTCGTCGAGCAGAAGATTGTCGGGATTTCCGAACAGGGCTTTGGCAAGAAGAACCCGCACTTTCTCTTTGGCAGACATGTCTTTCATCAGGGAATGGTGCTTGTCTTCCTTAATTCCAAGTCCGCTTAGCAGAGCAGCCGCGTCGCTTTCTGCGTTCCATCCTTCGAGTTCGGCAAATTTCTCTTCAAGTTCAGCGGCCCTAATACCGTCTTCGTCGGAGAAATCCGGTTTGGCATATATGGCATCCTTCTCCTGCATGATGTCCCACAGGACGGTATGGCCGCGTAGCACGGTCTCAAGGACTGAGCATTCGTCAAACTCGAAGTGGTCCTGGCTGAGTACGGACAGGCGTTCGCCGGGTCCGAATGTAACTGTGCCGTGGGTGGGCGCAAGCTGGCCGGAAAGTATGCGCATCAGGGTGGATTTGCCTGCGCCGTTGGCGCCGATTATACCGTAGCAGTTGCCCTGCGTGAATGTCAGGTTCACATCTTGGAAAAGGGGCTTCTTGCCGAATTGGATTGCGAGGTTGTTGACTTGGATCATCTCTTTTGGTTTGGTTCGGAAAAAACTGCGCAAAGTTACGCATTTTTCCCTGACCGACAAAATTTCATGAACAACACCTCTGGTCTGTTGTTTTTTTAGTAATTTTGCACCTTAAATCTACTGCATTATGCTGACAGCATCCGCTAAAAAAAGAGAGAATATCGCTGAATATCTGCTTTACATGTGGCAGATAGAAGATCTTATCCGTGCGTTCGGCCTTGACACGGACCGGATTCAGAGTGAGATTATCGACAAGTATTCTGGACTTGACGAATCACAGCGCCGGCAGATGCGCGACTGGTATGATTCGCTTGTCGACATGATGCGCCGCGAAGGCGTGATGACTGAGGGACACCTGCAACTGAATAAGAATGTGCTGATCTCGCTCGATGACCTGCACCGCAGGCTTATGGCTGATCCGAAATTTGCCGCTTATTCGGCTGAGTTCTACAAGACCTTGCCATACATTGTCGAGATCCGAGCCAAGGCCGGGGAAAAGAAAGCCGGGGAGATAGAGTCGTGTTTCAATGCGCTCTACGGGCTGATGATGCTCAGGCTTCAGGGGAAAGAGGTCTCGAAGGAGACGACGGAAGCCGCCGCTCAGATTTCGCGTTTTCTCGCAATGCTGGCAGCTTATTACAAGAAAGATTACAATAACGAACTTTTCAATTCCCGCGACTGATACGAATTTATGAAGAGAATACTCGTTACAGGCTGCCACGGTCAGCTCGGACGGTCCCTTGAAAGAGTCTCCGAAGGGCGCGACGACCTTCAGCTTACGCTTACCGATGTGGACTCGCTTGATCTTACCGACCGCGAGGCCGTTGAGAAAACAATAGCCGACGGCAATTATGATTTTGTTGTCAACTGCGCTGCGTACACCGCGGTCGATCGTGCGGAATCCGATGAGGTGGCGGCCGCAAAAATCAACACCGAGGCTGTAGGCAACATTGCCCGTGCTGCCCGTGCTTCAAAAGTGAAGGTTATACATATATCCACGGATTATGTATTTTCCGGCCAGAACCACCGTCCCTATGATGAACTCGACGAGCCATATCCCGCGTCTGTCTATGGCCGGACAAAGCTTGAGGGGGAAGGGATGCTGACCTCTTTCTGCCCTGATTCTGTGATAATACGCACTGCGTGGCTTTATTCGGAATACGGATCAAATTTTGTGAAGACTATTATTGAAAAGGGTGTGGTCAGGGGCAGTCTGAATGTGGTGTGCGATCAGGTAGGCACCCCGACGTATGCCGGAGATCTGGCCAAAGCCATAATCAGAGTTATAGATGAGGAGGGGAAGAATCCGGGTGTGTTTCATTTCACGAACGAGGGTGTGGCTTCCTGGTATGATTTCGCGATAGAGATTCTGCGTATGGCCGGACATCCGGAAGTAACGGTTAATCCTGTAGCGACAAGAGAATACCCGACGGCTGCCACGCGCCCATGCTATTCGGTTCTGGACAAATCAAAAATCAAACGGACATATTCGGTATCAATCCCTTATTGGAAAGATTCCCTGAAAGAATGCATTGACCGGATGAAGGGTCAGGATGGCCTGTGATTTCTCGTTGACGCATATTTTTACCCATTCCCGGACGCGCGTCTGACAATTATAATACCTACCACATTTTTTCATCATGAGCGAAGAACTTAATAAAGAGATACAACGGCGACGCACATTTGCGATAATCTCGCATCCTGACGCCGGTAAAACCACGCTGACCGAGAAGCTGCTTCTGTTCGGCGGCGCGATTCATGTGGCCGGCGCTGTGAAGAGCAATAAGATAAAGAAAACTGCCACATCAGACTGGATGGACATCGAGAAGCAGCGTGGCATTTCGGTGGCGACTTCAGTGATGGGGTTCAACTATCGGGATTTCAAGATCAATATTCTTGACACACCCGGCCACCAGGATTTTGCTGAAGACACATTCCGCACCCTTACCGCCGTTGACTCGGTTATAATAGTGGTCGATGTGGCGAAAGGTGTGGAAACGCAGACACGCCGTCTGATGGAGGTGTGCCGTATGCGCAACACGCCTGTGATAATATTTGTCAATAAGCTCGACCGGGAAGGCCGGGATCCGTTCGATATTCTCGATGAACTTGAACAGGAACTCAAAATCAGTGTCCGCCCATTGTCGTGGCCTATCAACATAGGCGCTAAATTCAAGGGTGTCTACAATATCTATGAGCATGGACTGGATCTGTTCACTCCCTCGAAGCAGACGGTGTCGGAGCGTGTGGAGATCGACGATGTGTCATCTCCAGAGGTGGACAGGCTTGTCGGGGAGGCCGACGCGGCCAAACTCAGGGAGGATCTCGAACTGATCGAAGGCGTTTATCCTGAATTCGACAAGGAGGCGTATCTGAGGGGAGAGATCGCTCCGGTATTTTTCGGTTCGGCTCTCAACACATTTGGTGTGAAGGAACTTCTCGACTGCTTTGTGGAGATCGCTCCGGCTCCCCGCCCGGTGCAGGCTGTGGAAAGGGAAATCGCTCCGGAAGAGGAAGGATTTACAGGATTCGTGTTCAAGATCCACGCCAATATGGATCCGAACCATCGTTCGTGCATAGCCTTTGTGAAGATCTGTTCAGGCAAGTTTGAGCGCAATGTCAACTACAGGCATGTGCGTCAGGGAAAGATGCTGCGGTTTGCTGCTCCTACCGCATTCATGGCCCAGAAGAAAAGCATAGTCGATGAGGCTTATCCGGGAGACATAGTGGGCATTCCGGACACCGGAAATTTCAAGATAGGAGACACACTGACATCGGGAGAGGAGATTCATTTCAAAGGATTGCCCTCATTCTCCCCGGAGATGTTCAAATATATAGAGAATGCTGATCCGATGAAGGCCAAGCAGCTTGACAAAGGTGTGCATCAGCTTATGGACGAGGGTGTGGCGCAGCTTTTCACCAATCAGTTCAACGGCCGGAAAATCATCGGCACGGTGGGTCAGCTCCAGTTTGAAGTGATCCAGTACAGGCTTCTGCATGAATATGGAGCGCAGTGCCGCTGGGAGCCGATCAGCCTCTACAAGGCTTGCTGGATCGAAAGCGATGATGCCGAGGCACTGGCTGCCTTCAAGAAGCGTAAACATCAGTTTATGGCGACAGACAAGGATGGCCGGGATGTCTTTCTTGCCGACAGCAACTATGTGCTTCAGATGGCGCAGGCCGATTTCCCGAAGATACGGTTCCATTTCTCATCGGAATTGGGAGCCGGGGTGTGAGCAAGGTTCCGTTACGGTATGCAATAATCCGGATTTCGACTTTAACGTTGAAATCCGGATTATTGATTCGTGTATGGTCAATCGGTCATCGGTTTATGTCGTAGCCCTGATCGCGCAGATAGTCGAGCATGCGGTAGGCCATCGCGTGGCGGTAGTATCCCAGGATGTGATCACACCAGTCATTGTCCGTGGTGCCGCCTGAACGGGTGCGGTTGTATTCCTTGACAAGGTTGTCATATTGCTCAAGATCGTCTACCAGAGCCTCATTGTCTTGATTGTAGCAATTCTTGTGGAAAACGGTAGATGACGGTTGTTTTGGCTTGAGGTCGGGATGCTCCCTGGGAATTCCGAGCGCAAGTCCGCAGACCACAAACACTCCTTTGGGCAGTTTGAGGAGTTCAGCCACCTTAGCGGGATCCACAGTCCTGAGATATCCAACACAGTTGCTCCCGAGTCCCGCTGCCTGAGCGGCGACAACGGCACTCATCATGGCCAGCGCGGCATCGACAATGCCTATGATTACGGCGTCCATCGTGTTGGTGAAAGGAGGAACATCAAACCCTTTGCGTTCAGCGAGACGGGAAATCTTGTTGAAGTCGGAGCAAAAGACGAGCAGTCTGTTGCATGTCTTGAGCTGTTTGGAATCAGTCAGTGCGTATAGTTCCTCTTTCAGTTGCTGATCAGAGATGTCAATGACAGAGAATTGCTGTCCGTTATAGCTTGTCGGGGTGTTTCTGATGGCTTCATAAATGAAGTCCATTGTTTCCTGAGGGATGCTCTCTCGCTCGTAGCGGCGCACGCTTGTGCGTTCGAGCAGGGTGGTTTTTACATCATTCATATCAAATATAATTGGGATTCATTGAAAAATAGAGGCCGACAGGCCGCAATTTCAGCGGCAGAGTCGGCCTCCTGTGGGTCCACATCAAAGGATGCGATGAAACTCCGAATGACAGGATTTGAGTGCTTCTTCATCTTTGTAATCCGCCGTGTCCTTTAAAGGGCAACTCCGCAAGGAGTGCGGCCCGCCATTGACAAAGTAAGCTTGTCTCGGTATTTCGATAAAATTTGATGAGTTTCCCAGTCAACTTTGATGTGGTTATGCGGTTGGAGGGATTTTGCTCTCTTGCTTTGCTTTTACAACGCAAAGGTAATCGAAAAAGTTCAGATCTCCAAATCCTGATGCTATTTTATTCCGTTTTCTTGCCGAATCCTTTGTCTACTTTGATCATGGCGGTAGCCGCGAAAGTGGCCAGACAGCATATCATGACCCACCAGAAGAAGTTGACAAATCCCTGTGGACCTGAGTGCCCGAAGACATTCAGGAGTGCCAGCCTGTCGTGGATCCATCCGGCTGCCATTCCGGGTAGCATCATCCCGAGTGCCATGAACGCGGTGCAGAACGCGTAGTGGGAAGTGGCGGATTTACCTCTTGAGAAATATATGAGGTAGAGCATGAATGAGGAGAAGCCGAAGCCATATCCGAATTGTTCCACGGCTACGGCGGTGCATATCCATGTAAAATCGGTGGGCAGGGTCATGGACAGCACGCAGTATAATCCGCAAGGGAGCGTAAGAGCCAGAGCCATAGGCCAGAGGCAGCTGCGGAGTCCGAGCCTGGATATTGCCAGGCCTCCGGCTATCCCGCCGGCGAGGAGTGCGATCACTCCCACTGTGCCGTTGACAAAGCCCACTTCCGCGGTCGAAAGCGCGAGTCCTCCGGCTGAATGCGGAGCCACCATGAACGGTTGCACGAGTTTGATGCAGAATGCCTCGGGGAGCCGGTAGAGAAGCATAAAGCAGAGTGCGGGAAGAATGCCTTTCTTACGGAAGAATGTGGCGAATGTCTGTCCGAAATCGGCGATGATGTTTGATGCCGAGACCCCTGCCCGGGGCTTGTCTGTGGCCGGACGTGGAAGGATGATTGTATGCCAGACCGTTATGGTCGCGAATGCAATCGAGAGGATGATGAATACGGTGGCCCACGCCGCGGGAAGCGATGGCATGTTCTTTTCGAGATGTCCGGCGAGCATGACAAGACCGCCTTGTCCGATCACACTCGCGATCCGGTAGAATGTGGATCTGACACCGACGAATGCTGCCTGATCGTGGGGGGAAAGGTCAAGCATGTAGAATCCGTCGGCCGCAATGTCGTGTGTGGCCGAGAAAAAAGCCATCAGCCAGAAACATACTATGGTGGAGGCGAAAAAATGGGATGTGGGCAACAGAAATCCGACGCACGCCATTGATATGGCGAGAAATGCCTCCATTGCTATAATCCATGAGCGTTTGGTCGAGATGAGATCCACGAACGGGCTCCAGAAAGGCTTTATGACCCATGGCAGATACAGCCATCCTGTAAAGAATGCCATGTCTGCCACTGAGATGCCAAGATTTACGTACATCAGGACCGTCAGCGTGTTGACGGCAAAGTAGGGGAGTCCTTCCGATATATATAGCGTAGGGATCCATGTCCATGGCGAACGCCATTGTATGCGGTTCTGAAATTGCATTTATATCTTTTTGATTTTTGTGCCGGGATAGTAATGGGATAGAATCTCACTGGCGCTTCTTCCGTCGAAAGCCATTGCCGCCGCTCCTATCTGGCAGAGTCCCACACCATGCCCCCAGCCTTTGCCATGAAGAATGAATCCGTCGTCGCGTTTTTCAATATCGAAGGCAGATGACAGCAGGCAGTCTTCCGCAAGAACTTTCCTGATGAAAAGCTCTTTCCCGATAACGATCTCACGGAGTGTCCCTGTGATGCAAAGTTTGGAAATTCTTCCTGACGGGCCTTTTGAAACCGGTGTCATTCTGACTATTTCGCCGACATCTATCCCGGTGGCATTCTGTATGCGCATGGTTGTCTGTGTCGAACAGATGATCCGTTTCCAACGGTGGAAATCTGGAGTCGATGTGCGGTCGTAGTCTTTGAGTACGGATCTCAATATGGCTTCCCGTTTGCTATCGGCCATTCCAGAAAGATCGCACCAGGGATCGTCGACCGGCCGCAGATAGCTTTTGTCAGTGTCCTGCCAGCATGTGGAGAAAACTTCTGTCTTTCCGCCGCAGCATTTTGAATAGCGGGCGTCAGCTATTGATCCATCGGCGTCGGTCAGTATCATGCCGGCCGTTTCCGCTACGGCTTTTGCCGAAGCGGGAGTAACGGCTCCTTCCCCTTGAAACCTTTGGCAATGGTCATCATTGCACAGATCGAAGTGGCGGTGGCACTGATTGTCATATATCTTTATAAACTCGTCGCCGGAGCATGGCAGGGGATATGCGTCATGCGGATTTGAGATAGACCTTATGGCCCAGGAGCGGGATATTATGGCGTGGGCTTTTATAAATTCCGGGGGCGCATCCGGATTCATCTCACTGGAGACAACGCTGCGGATGTAGTCTTCAAGATCCATGCCGCATACAAGCTGAGGTTCTCCCGGCCCGAAGTCTCCGGTCGTAATTTTCCCTTTGATCAACAACGGATACTGTCTTTGCCAATGGAATCCGACACCGATCATGGCATTCCGGACCATCGTCGTTCCGTCCGGGCGGGTTGCGAGCGATGGTTCGCCGTCCGTGTGGATTCCAATCCTGATAATCATCAGACAAGCCCTTTGTCGTTAAACAAGCTCTTGAGTTCGGCTTGGGTCAGCCCGCACTGATTGTAGATCGATGCGATCTCTTCCGGCGACAGAATGTCGAAATCTTCCTTGCGGGGAAGTATTATCATTCCCGCCATGTCTACGGCGCCGGGGCTTACGATCCGCTGTGATTCGTCATTCCGGGCGAAGCATTCCGGTCTGTGTGCCTTGCGCGGGAACACGACCACTCTCAGTCGGCGTGCTTCGTCAAGCCACACTATCACATTGACCATTCCTGGGTCGGGTGCGCCGGTGGTGGCGTCGAAGCCATACAGTTTCGGCAGGATGCTGAGTAACTGCATGCCTTCTGGATCAGGCAGAATAGTCAGGCTGAGGAATGCGACAGGCAGGCTTACTGGAAAATCCGCAGAGGTTAATATCCCTGATTTTTCAGCCGGATGATATTTCTCCACAACGCGCAGCAGAGGCATCTCCTCTTTAAGTGTAGCCTGAAAGTGGAGATGGTCGGGAGCTGATGCGCCGGAGCGCGCGCCGTTGTAGAAAAATACCAGACAAGGAGCTGCATCGGCCGCCGCCACCATGTCGAGCGGAATTTCCTCCTGCGGTTCGTGAGCCTTGCTGACGATAGTGAAATGGACGGGGAAGATCGGGAACGGGTTTATGAGCCAGTCCCATCCGTCAAGAATCCCGAGGGAGAGTTGTTCTTTGGGTCTGTTTGCCTTGCAAAGGAAACAGGGGCGTCTGGCAAGCGATGATTCGTCGGTTTTGGCAGCTGTCGACCTGATCCGTCCAGGATTGAATTGCAGACCGATATTCATACCGTCTACCTTTACTATGTGCCGTTCGGCTGACAGCAATTCGTCGTAGCGTTCCTTCAGTTCGGGCCATTGGCGAAACTGTGTGTCGTAGAAATCGTTGATGGATTCTATGTTGAGCATAAGCATTTGGTATGAGATTATTCAAAGGGGAGTTCTTCGTCGTTGTCGATCGGGCCGTCTATGGCCGACATTTCCGGAGTGTTGGCCCGGATGCGGGCATACAGCTCGATGGAGCGTATGAAGTCCTTGTATGAGTTATGGGCGTTCGTCTGTTCGATTGAGAGCGAGGCGTCGGAGTTTCCTTCCCATCGGCGGCAGAAATAGAGGGGCTCGAAAATGCGTGCCACTTGATAGTCGCGGCTGATGCGCAGAGCCATAGCATAGTCTTCGCCGTAGCTGACGTTGGGGAACAGATATTTTCTGGCTATCGGTGTAAAGAATGCCCGAGGGGCGCCGAATCCGTTGATCCGCAGTGCATTGTTCGCTCCGTTCTCGTCGGTCCATTCGCGATGGTCGATTAGTCCGGGCGGGATTGGCTTCATGTTGAAGTCGGTCATGATATAACTGCCGATCACCATTGCTGCTCCCGTGGTTCTGAAAGATTCCACTATGGTGCGGAGCGTGGATGAGTCGGAATAGAGGTCGTCAGAGTCGAGTTGCACGGCGAAACGTCCGCATTCGTCGCTGAGGAGAGCTTTGTTCCAGCATCCGCCTATGCCGAGGCCTTCTTTGCCGGTGAGTTCAATCAGTTTAAGACGGGGGTCATCTATCGCTTGCAGAATCTCGCGGGTTCCGTCAACCGAGCCGTTGTCCACCACGATTACATTGAAACTGAACGGCGCTTCCTGCGACAGCGCTGAAGACACAGCGTCGCGGATAGTCCTGACACGGTTGCGTACAGGGATGATCACCGATGCCTCGACGGGGAAACCTGCATTGTCGAATTCTCCGTCGAGAGTCGTTTTCTGTTCCTTGACCAGGGCATTGATCTCGTAAAGGTGATTCGAGAGGCATTCCTCCATTTGTATCTGATAGTCGCGTCTGCGGGGATCGACATAATCATGCTGTTTCTGTCCGCTCTCCCTGAAGTCCACCCGCTCGGTTATGTAAAGGTATTCCGGGATATTCATGAATATCCCGGTGGATGAAAGACGGAGCCGCAGGGCATACCATCCTCCGTCAAGCAAAGAGGACTCGTCATCGAAATCTTCCGACGCAGCGAGTACGTCCGCCGCATTGAGAAGCACAAGCGGTCCGAAATCGAAATCATCGCGCAATGAGCCGTATTGGTAGTCGCACACGGGATGATCAATCAGTGTGCCGTCGGGCTGACGTTCGCGGTAATTGCAGAAAGTAAGCGTGGCGTCTACTTCCGAAGCCGCCTCCACCAGACGGTGGAAACAGAATTCATCGGGGACGATCTCTCTGTCGTCAAGAGCCACAAGTATATATTTCTCAAGTTGCGCCCGACAGATGTCGTCGCATAGTTGCCTGACGTTCTGGAAGTGGATAATGTCCATCGTTGTTTTGTGGAATTAGTTATCTGGACAGTCATTCAATCGTTGAAGAAGTCCATTGCGGATTTTATGATTTCTGAGCGCCGTTCAGGATCGGTTATCGCCTCGATCGGAATGCTGAACACGGCACGGCGGCTTTTACCCTTTTTGGAAAAAATGCCAGTCGCGGCACCCGAATCGGGAAGGATAGCGACGGTTTCCGAGTTTTTGTCCGCGGCAGACAGCGGATCCGGCTGCTCCACGATGTAGAAGTCTTCACGGAGTGTGTTGGAATATTCGGCGGATGACGCTGATGTTCCCGGCAGCGAAAGGGTGATTCTTCCCGTGCGGTCTCTTGATGATATGGAATCAAGTTCAACGCCAAGCACTTCTGACGTGAATCTCGCGTTTTCTTCCGAGCGGGACGGTTCGGATACGATATATTGTCCCGAAGCGATTATGTTGCCTCCTTTTGATGCGAAGTTCTTGAGGCGGGTCTTAAGTTCGTCGGTGAAAACCTCGTGATGCACGCCGCTTTTGCCGTTGCCCACCACAGTGCGTTTCTGTTTGCCGAGAATAAGGTCTACGGTCTTGTGGTCAGAGAGCTTTACATCTCCTTTCTCCACAGCCGAAACTGACGAGCTTACAAATCCGTAGCCGGCCGACTGAAGCGCTTCGCCGTGAACCGACGGATAGTCGAATGTGTTTCCGCCGATCACTTTTGTGGTGTAATTCTGTGAACTCCGTCCGAAAGACTCTCCGGCTCCGCGGCGGAATTCGGTCTGATGGCCGGCAAAGGAGATGTCTCTCACATACGGAACCCCGAAATCATCTTCAGAGCGGAAACCGGCATTTCCGTTCTCGGAAAAATGCTCCGGGCCGCTTGTGCGGGTGAAACCGTTGACAACCAGTACCGGCTGGCTTCCATTCTCAGCCTCGCGGAGAGCGAGTGTCTCAGAGGGAAATGAAAGACCGCCGTCGTTTGCCGCGATGATGCGGAAACTGTGGATTTCATTGTCGGCTGTCCGGACGTCGAAATGTGTGGAATGCGTTTCCCCGATCTTGTGGAATCCGAGGTCGCTGCCGCTTCTCTCAAGAATTATGTATTTTTTCGGAGTGGCCGTAGGTTCGATCGGATCAGCTGTGGCGGCCCATTGCAGGCGGTAATGGTCTTTTTTTGTACGCCTGATGGAGAAATCTTTCACAGGCAAAGGCTGCACGATGAATTCCCTGCCTTTGCGTTCGGCCATGAACCGTCCGAGAGCTTTGTAGATGGATCGTCCTACGGTGAAACGGAATCCGGGGTCAAGGCCGTATTGCATATCGGCGAAATTCTGGTGGCTCATCAGCTCTATCAGTGATGTGGGCACTTCGGGGACACGGGCCTCGACGTATGATTTGTCCCACATGGAACGCCGTGTCCATGACGGTTCGTAGGACTGGCGGATGTCGCCTGTGATCTGTCTCATGAGCATGTCGGTGAGCATCCGCGAGTTTATCCTGGGGGTACCGTCTTCGTAGGAATCCCCGCCATTGGTGTAGTATATGCCGAGTGTCCCGACGAAACTGTCGTCGGAGCGTTTCCCTGCGTCGGAATGCAGAGCCATGCAGACATCGACTGGAATGTTGAGCCCTTCGGCGTTAGGCAGGACCCTGGATCCTCCGGCAAGCCAGTTCACCCAATGTCCGCGGCCTGTGTAGTCATCTTTGTAGTCGTTGGCTCCATGATAGGGTGAGTATACACTTTCGGGGGCGCCGGCCCAATGCAGCCAGTAGCGGGCGCCTTCCACAAAGCGTGGCATCCCGGAGGTGCGGAACACCGGTGTGCGTCCCTTGTTGACTGAAAAATTCATAGGCTCTGCGGGAACAGAGGTGTCGGCCGGTGCCGAATCCACATCGCCCTCTCCCTCTTCGTCAGCATCGGGGGTGTCGGCTGTCTCCTCATCCTCTTCAGCGGGGGTGTTTTCAGGCGTAGATGGATCGTAGTATATGTCAGATCGGTTTGGGCTGCGGGCTATGTTGCCCATTCCTCCTCCGATCTTCACGGCGTCGGCCGTGATGATCTTTCCGTCTGCTTTCCCGGATATGTTGGTCAGGGCCACCACAGGCTCGGAGTCGCTGAATCCGGCTTCGAGAGGGAATGTCCCGAGATAGATCCACGTGCCGCCGCCCATTGTCTGGTTTACATGGAACTCTTTGCTGCCTCCCGAATAGTTGACTGTGTAGTGGGCGTCTTCAGTGGAGTTGGGAAGAGTCTTGTAGCTGACGTAGACGGCATATTCCCCATCTTCGGGAATATCCGCATACCAGGCGGCGACCGACGGTTTGCCTGAGCGTATTGTGGTGGTCTGGCGGTATGTGCCGTTCTCGAAAGGATTCTCAGTGTCGCGGAAATCAGGAAGGTCATATATGAATCCGTCCAGTTCGCCTGTATTCCAGGGGGCAACGCCGGTTTGTTCTTTGTAGTATGGTTGGGAATAGACGGTGCCGTCGGGGTTTGTGTCGTTGTCGACAATTACTTCGTGTACGTTTGTGTCCCGTTCCTTCGGAAGCATGACGTATGCTCCGGCATTCTCAAGCATCGGCACTGCATACGGAAGTATGTAGCCCATTGTGTGAAGGTCTTCCACGGTCTCGAAAAGCAGTGGTCGCTGCCATTGCCAGGCTCCCCCCTTGAAATACCGGCCGTGGCTCGACCAAAGAGCTACGATGTCGCCTTTCATCCCTTTTGAAGGATTCACCCAAGGGTCGCGCTCTACGACGAAAGGAATGTTCGTGCGGTATTTCTCAGGTAGTTTGTCAACTTTCGTGATATAATATGCCATCGGCCTGTTGCGTACGGTCAGAGCTACAGACATGTCGCGGAAAGGCTCGGGTAAATGGCGTTTCACCTCCTGTTGCAACGAACTTATGAATTCCTGCGTAACGGGAAGATATGTGTAATTCTCGTTCAGGCTGACTTTGGTTGTGCGGTTGACAGAGTCGGTTTTCACACTATTGACTCGCAGCCCTCCGGGATTAAGTTTGGCGGGAATCCATTTGTTGAGGGCATCGTTCACGGCAAGCGTCAATGAATCTGAAAGCACCGGATCCGGAGCCTGGACGACAGCACGCTTGGCCGGGCGCTTGGTGCTGTATCTTTTCTTGGCCGATCTGTTGCGGCTTTTGTTTTTCTTTGATTTTGACGAAGATTTCTTTTTGGAAAAACTTTTCTTCTTCTTATTATTCTTTTGGGATTTTTTCTTCTTTTTGGAAGATGTCTGGGATGTGCGGGCTTTTGCTTCCGCCACTGAAAAATCTCCGGTAGCACCGAATGTGATAGCCGCGGCAGCAAATATGTATGTTAACTTTTTAAGAAACAACTTCATGGTTGATAATGGGATTGGTGTGTTATGACACAATTCCCGCCAGTCCCGGCGGGAAAACATAAAGTCCTACAAAGTTAACGAAAATCCGGCTGGAATCCAAACATGCAGATTTAAAAACCGTTAAAACAATGCGGGGATAGGCAGGCAGGAAATTGTCTCAGCGGCCGGTGGCACGGCGTATCAGTTCGCGCCCTCTGATGAGGGAGAGCATCAACCGGAAATTGGATGTGCGGAAAGCATGGTAGCTCAGACGGTGAGTAAGAGGGAGCATCCCGGTAGGGAAATATTTGTCGCAGCGTTCGAGTATCGGATAATTCTGCTGCCGGCTGAACCATAGCCTCAATTCATTTTCGGGCATATCGGACAGGAAAAAGTTTTTCATGAAAGCCCTGACGATGTCTATCGCATATCTGTAGGCGTATTCACATGCCTGTTGTGGAAATCCGTCTGCCAGGATCATGGTTTCCATTGACTCGGCTGTCTGCAATGCGCGGGCGATCATGTCCGCGGCCGGGCGGTGGCTTCTGGAACTGGGGTTCGTGCGGTAGAAATATACGATATCAGGCACGATTCCGGCTGATCTGGCCTTTGTAAGAAACTGATAGCAGAAGAGATAGTCTTCGCTGATGCAGTGGGGGCGCTCGTCGAAGCGCAGTTTGTTCCGGCTGATTATTTCGTGCCTGAACACGGCTGAACATGCTGATCCACCGAAATTCAGATTTTTGTCCGCTTTCCTCACCGGATATGCGAATGTGCAGAGTGCCATTTGCCTGAGATCGGCCTCATTGTCGAAAATCTGTTCGGTTTCTGAAAATGGAGGGACTTTCCAGGGTTCGGGATGTTTGTCGGTGAAATCGGCCATTGCCCCGCGTGCTATGTCAAGCTTGTTGACTCTGGCGAAGTCAACAAGCCTGCTGTATGCGTCTTTGGGAATCCGGTCGTCGGCGTCAATGAATGTAACGAACTCTCCGCGCGCGGCAAGCAAAGCCCTGTTGCGGGCTATTCCCGGACCGCCGTTACGTTCCATCGCGATCACATTTACACGGCTGTCGGTTGCAGCGATTTCGTATGCGACCGACAGCGTGGAATCGGTAGAGCAGTCATCAGCGATGATCAGCTCCAGATCCTTGAAAGTCTGCGCCAGAACGCAATCCGCTGCCTCGCGTATGAATGCCGCGGCATTGTAGGCGGGCATGATCACGCTCAGCACCGGCGGCTGTCGGTGGTTCTTGTCCGGTTCCATGTAATGATTCCCCTGATTATTGCAGAAGTTTCTCGATCTGTCCAGATGCGTTTTTGGTGTCAACCTTGCGGATGATATGTGTTATTGTATGGTCTGTGTCGACGATAAATGTGGTTCTCATGATCCCCATGTATTCTCTTCCTGCCATTTTCTTGAGTTGCCATACGCCTGTCTCTTCACATAGCCGGTGGTCTGTGTCGGCAATGAGAATGAAAGGAAGCTGGTGTTTGTCAGCGAATTTGATATGACTCGACTGGGAATCTTTGCTGACTCCGATCACTATATATCCCCGGTTTGTCCATTCTTCATATCCGTCTCTGAGCGAACAGGCCTCGGCGGTGCAGCCCGGGGTGTTGTCTTTAGGATAAAAATAGATTATGAATTTCTTTCCGGGGAAATCGGAAAGTCTGATCTCTTTGCCATTGGCGTCCGGACCGAGAAGGTCGGGAAATTTATCACCTTGTTCCATGTATGTGCTTTATTTATTTGCTGTCGTTACGTTCTGTGATTGAGTCTCTTGTCCGGGCGAGCAGCCTGATGGCCTCGTCCCGTCCCTCCTCGATCTTGTCGGGATAGTGTGCGTCGCTGTTGACTGCCAGTGGAATCCCGGCTCTTATGAGTTTTTCCCACCATCTCTGATGAGGGAAAAACCGATTCTTGCTATTGATGTATTTTGTGTTGATCTCCACAACAATTCCGGCAGACTGCGCGTGAGAGACAACATCGTCGATCAAGGCTTCATACCAGAATCTGTTTTCAATGTCGGGATCGGCGGCCACGGCATTCTGGGCGATCTTGTCGAAATGTCCGAGCATATCGAATCCTCCGCGTTCGAGCATGAGAAGTGTCTGTTCGAAAAACCGCTCTACGACATAGCGCAAATCCCCACGGAATCCATCCTTAAGGTTGCCGAGAAATCTTTGCTGGCTTCCGTCGCAGTCAATCAGGATTCCATCTTGGTTCGGGACGAAATGGACTGAGCCTATCCAGTAGTCGAGATCCAGCTTGTGGAAAAAATCGATGTGCGGGCCGAAATCCGCTGAAAGGAAGTCAATCTCCATAGCGGCATAGAGCGCCGGAAGTTTCTCCGGGAGCGACCGCAGGCGGTCTGTCTCATCGATAAATGCCCTGACATCATCCGCGCTCATGTTGCATGGCGATTCAATGCATAGGGGGGAGTGGGGTGTGAATCCATAGTGGAGCATACCGGAGTCTGCGGCTGCCCTCGCCATTGTCTCCATCGGTGCGTGTCCGTCGCAGAATTGCGTGTGCGAATGAAGATTATATCTGTCGGTCGATGCCGTTATGTCTGTGATAATGTTATTCATCTGTTAGCCTGATCAGGGATTGGCGACATGTCGCGTGTGCGGATAAAGCGTACAAACATAACGAGCATGACGGCGGCCGTAGCCAAACCTATTCCCAGCGACAGCTCATACCCGATTGAGAATCCCCAGAGGCTTTGGGTGAGAGAGCCGAAACCTTCGGGAGCGAAGAAGATATATGTTACCGTTACGACTGTCATGAACAAGGCTGGGACAAGGGTTATCATGTAAGGCTTGAAGCAGCGGGCGAGATAGACGGTGATTGTCCACAGGGTGAACACCGACAAAACCTGATTGCACCATGCGAAATATCTCCACAGCGCGTCGTAGGGAAGAAGCATTATCACGAAGCATAGCGCGAATATGGGGATGGAGACCATGAGACGCTTGACTATCTGTTTCTGCTTTATGCCCATGAAATCGGCTGCGATAAGCCGGGCTGATCTCAGGGCTGTGTCGCCTGATGTGATCGGGGCGGCTATGACTCCGAGAATCGCGAGAATGCCACCGAATGTCCCGAGCCAGGATCTTGACAGGGTGTCGACCAGAAGCGCGGGCGAACCATTGCCGAGGAATTCCTGAAGCCCGGTATATCCACCGGTGAACGTAATCGCCGCCGCGGCCCATATAAGCGCTACGATTCCTTCGGCCACCATGGCTCCATAGAAAACGGGACGGGCGTGTCTCTCATTTTTCAGGCACCGGGCCATCATCGGACTTTGGGTGGCGTGGAAACCGGAGATGGCGCCGCATGCTATAGACACAAACATCATCGGGAAGATCGGATTTGCTTCCGGATCGGGCTTGTGGTTGTAGAATTGCTGCCACATTTCAGGCACGGAATCATGGTTTACGAACAGCATGACCATTATGCCGACCGCCATGAAGAGAAGTGCCACTCCGAAGAGGGGATATAACTTGCCGATCAGTTTGTCGACTGGCAAAAGAGTGGCGGCCATGTAATAGATGAAAATCACGATTATCCAGAACAGCTTGTCGAAACTGTCCGGTGTGAGCATGGCAAGGAGATCGGCCGGGTTGTAGACAAACACTGCTCCGACAAGAATCATGAGCAGCAGGGCAAACACCCGCATCACGTTCTTGATCTTTCCTCCGAGCTGATGTCCCACAATTTCAGGCAGCGATGCGCCCCTTTCCCTTAGCGACAGCATTCCGGCAAGATAGTCGTGGACCGCACCGGCAAATATCGTGCCGAACACAATCCAAAGGAATGCGGCCGGTCCGTACATCACACCCATGATCGCGCCGAATATCGGCCCGAGTCCAGCTATGTTGAGGAATTGTATCAGAAATATTTTCCAGGTAGGAAGCGGGACGTAGTCCACTCCGTCGGCCATCGTGTGGACCGGGGTCTTGCGGTTCGGATCGGCTCCGAATATTTTGCTGACAAAGCGCCCGTATGTGAAGTAGCCTGCTATGAGCAGACATAAGGCGATAACAAAACTGATCATTATGTCGTATGATGTGTATTTATGATTCTGAAGACTTTTTCACTGTTTTTTCTTTTCAGCGCGGAACACATCTGAACGGAGACGGGTCAGCCGGCCCAAATCTGTTTCCAGCGTTTTCTCAGATTGCCTGATCTCGGCCGCGAGGGTCTTGGATGGTGATGAGGCATATCGCTTGCGGAGTTCCTTGAGGGTGCTTTTGTCGGCGTCATATTTCCTGCATGCCTCCGTATAGGTCTTCATTGCCTCGCGTCCTGCCTCGGTCTTGAAATCATCAAGCGATGTGTATACTATCCCTTTGCCGACGGGAAACCTGAAATCGGCCTTCTTTTCATGGGCGTCGGTGTCGATTTCCGCTATGGCTGCGAGAAGATCGGAATAATCCTTGTCTCCTTGCGTGTCGGAAATGCGGTCTATGCGGGCAAGTTTAATCACGTCATCCTCATCGGGGTTGCAATTGGTGCGGAAATCATTGACGGCGAAGACGTAGATTGTAACTTTCCCGTCCAGCCTGTTGCGGTCGGTAGCCCACCAGCCTATGCCGTTGGTCTCGTCGATGGCGAGCATGAAGTCGTCGTAGGGTGAGTTGTAGGGCATGCCGAGATTGCTTGGCTGGAGATATTCACCCGTGGCGGCATCGCGTGAGGCCACGAAAATATCGTATCCGCCGATCGATTCCGGACCGTCGTTGGCGAAATATAGAGTCAGTCCGTCAGGCATCATGAATGGAAAGTCGGAGAAACCTTCGAGCAAGCCCTCTCCGGTAAGCACCGGCTCATGCCACGATCCGTCTGTAAGTCTCATTGACTCATAAATCCGGTGATTGCCGATTGAGTCCGGCTCTGCCCACATGATAAAATCCCCGGCTTCCGACATATATGCCATCGATGCGAACTGGCGGCTGTCGGGGTTTGGAATCTCGTCAGGAGACACGATGCGTCCGGAAGACATCGGCAGACGGTAACTTTTATAGAAATCGGAAAGGTCGGCCGTGATGCTGTCTATTACTGCGATTTTCTCGACACGGTTGAGAAAATCATTCGCCGTGGATATACGTTTCTCTTCCTCTTCCGCTTCGGGAGCAATAGGCTTTTTGACTTTGGTCTTAAGTTGGCGGTATTTTGCGTAGTTTTCTGACGCAAGGTCAAAATCATAATCGAGATAGGCGATCTTGCCGAGAAAACGATAGGCGTCGGCCACACCTTTCGACTTGGCTATTTCAAGGCAATGCCGCGCACCGGAATAATCTCCGGTCTCGAATTTGCATTCGCCCAGAAGAGCGTTCAGCACGCCGGTCTGGTTGCTTTTGGGTGCCCGTTCGAGTTCAGCCTGCAAGATGCCGATTGCCGCGTCGTAATCGGCGCAGTCGATAAGGGCGCGGGCGTCAGAGGCAATGTCGGCACTGATTCCGATTGATGACAACGACAGGATAACCGAAGCCAAAGAGAGTCTTGCTTTCATCATGATTATTGTTGAAAGTGTAGGAGCGAGCCAGGATTATGCCCCCGGAGGCTCTGGGATTCTTAGAGACGGGGGACTAAGCTCATCGCCCCCTTATTGACGTGCCGGCATGAGTGTTGCCGGATGTCGGCACGACAGCGCGAATTTACGAATAAATTCCGATATGACAAAAACGGGTCCGGGTACCGGAGTAAACCTGAGATCGTTCCGGTATATGTGCATTAATAGTGTGTCTGTTTGATAGGCAGTTGGTATATAGTTGTTTATCTACCCGAAGATAGTTAAAAATACTTAAATGGCTTATGGGTGATGAGCTATATGAGGCATTCGGATGTTGAACACGTATATGATAAGTGGATTTGCAATAGTCATACTGAAAATGCTGCTTGTCCTGGTCATTATGGTCGGGATGGTGGTGATACTTCTGGGTATCGGTATAGCAGCCCATACCACAGACGAGACCAGCCCCCTTGCAGCCGATGAATTGCGGCGCGATGTGGCCGGACGGGAGGATGTGATCGGCCGACACAGCGTGTTCCATAATTTTCTGACTAAGAGCCACACTGCCGTTTCCCGCCGCAAGCTGAATAATGACTGATAGGTCAGAGAATTTTCGAAATTGGAAGATTTTTCGGTATCGTAAGGTATTATTCACGTATTCTGTATTCTTCGGGTGTTACAGATTTGTCAATTCTGCTAAAAAGTATTATCTTTGCGTCATCGGGATGTCAGTAATAATCGTTTTGTTTTTGACGGTTTATGGCGTCTGGATCCATTAGCTCATTTCTAACCCAAATATTCACATTATGAACACACTTTTAATCAGAATGTCAGCGATGGCCGTTGCCATGGCTGGTTTTGCATTTCCAGCATCGGCCGATGTGGAGTCTGTAACTATTTCTCCTGTGTCTCAAAAGCTTGCCGTCGGTGGTTCGCGGACGTACAAAGCGGTGATCCTGCCTGAATCGGAGTCTTCCGCTTCTGTTAGCTGGGATTCGTCAAACCCTGAAGTCGCCACGATTGATGCAAATGGAAAAGTCCGGGGAATGGCACCCGGACAGACATATATCTCCGCAACGTGCGGAGCGAAGTCAGACAGATTGCTCCTTACAGTTTCTCTGAAAGATGCCAAAACAGGCTATTATCTTTTTTCTGACGGGACATGGGAGCAGTCGGCCATTGTCGCTGGCAAGAAATGTGTCGGAATGATCTATCAGGTCAACGCCGATGGCCGCAGCGGTCGGGCCGTGAGTCTGGATGAGGCAGAACAGTTGAAATGGTCTCTCGCGCTTGCTCCGGATGCCAATGCCACTGAAACGTTCGACGGGATGGCCAACCTGCAAAGGATCATGGCCACGGAGAACTGGACAGAGAATTTTGATGCAGAGGCATGGTGTTTTGCAAAATCCGAGGGATATATTCAATGGTATCTGCCGGCTGTGGATGAACTCAGGCAGCTCTTCGCCGCCACATGCGGACTTGTGTGGGTGGAATCAGGAGCCGATCCGTCGAATAATGAGGTGGACAATTGGTCGGGCAACAGTGTGACAATGGTTTACAAAGATGGTCAGCCCGATATTGATCCGTATCCGGAGGCACGTGCCACTTTCAATGCCAATCTACAGAAAGCCGGCGGCACCCCGATCAGTGCCGATAAGTATTGGTCCTCGACACAGATGGGCAATGATATGGCCACGTTCCTTTCATTCGAGGGTGGATATTCAAATGGCCAGCCCAAACAGTATTTTCATGTGTGCCGCACCCGGGCAATAACCCGGTTTAAAGAACCGGATGCCATCACAGTCGGAGTCAACACGGTAAACGCTGATTTCAAAGGCCGTATCTCAGTGGGGCGTGAAGATGGGATTGTAAGAGTCAATGCCGCGGAAAGCATAACCGGTGTCAGCATCTATTCAATGTCCGGCATTATGACAACCGTGCCGGTTTCTGTCGGTAGCCACACTGCCGAGGCGGATGTGTCGTCGCTTCCGTCCGGAGTCTACATATTGCGTGTGGCTACGGAGAACGGAACGCAGACATTGAAGATTCAGTTATGATCATCTTAAAAAATCGAAAAAAGGGTTCTATCCCTTTTGAATAAGCGAATATATTGTTAAATTTGTGCCGTCGCCTTACTTTAATGGTGGCGGCATTTATTTCATGAGATTCAAACTAAAAGCATTATTGATCCTGATGGCGTCAGGATGCTGCGTGTCCGCGTCAGGACAGGCATTTTCATATTCATACACAGAACGGGCCGATTCCGCAGAGCGATATATAAAAGCGGAGCGATGGGAGGATGCCGAGCGTAATCTCAAAGGAGCCTTGAGGCTTGAGCCGGGCAATCCAGGCAACGCGCTTCTGCTTTCAAACCTCGGTTATGTGCAGACTCAGCTGGATCGGCTCGATGATGCGATTGAAAGCTACACGGTGAGTCTTGCGATCGCGCCGCGTTCGGCTGTGGTGCTTTCCAACCGTGCGATGGCCTACGCGGCTGCCAATCGCCCGGCTGAAGCACTTGCTGATCTCGACGCAGCCCTCTCGATCGATTCCACAAGAACAATGCCATTGAAGATGAGAGGGTTGCTGCGCCTTGACAGGGGCGATTGCGCAGGAGCGCGCCACGACTTCAATCTTCTGGTAAAGTTTGCGCCCTCGGAAGCGGCTGCCTACGAGGGGATTGCCCGATGCGACATTGCAGAAGACAACACAGATTCCGCTATATCCATGATCAGGAAGGCGATAGAGCTGGAGGCTGTGCCGGAAAGATATTTCCTGTTGGCCTCGTTGCAGCTTGATTCGGAGCGCCTGTCGGATGCCGCCGATACTTTGCGGGAGGGGATAAAAGCGTTTCCGAGAACCGGCGACCTGTATCTTTTGCGGGCTCGGCTCCATAAACTCAACTACAGGCCGGAAGATGCGGAGATCGATAAAAAAACTGCCATAAAAAATGGCGCTGACCCACAATTGGTTCAGCTCATTTTTCCCGGGAAATAGATTCCGGTACGGCTTAGTGTGCTTTGAAGTCTGAACATTTATAGCTAACTTTGCACCGTTTTTCCGCCAAAGGAAAAGACATCCAGACGATGCATGAACTGACCCTGCATATTGAATATCTGCTCAAGCGACATGATTGTGTGATCGTGCCCGGATTCGGCGCGTTCCTCGCTGATCGTGTCGGTGCTGTGTATGACGGGGACACGGTGTCGCCTGCATCGGTGGAAATCCGGTTTAACGCCGCAGTCTGCAACGACGACGGACTTGTGGCAAGCTCATTTGCCCGACGGCTCAGGATTCCATACGAAGAGGCCAAGATCCGGCTTTTAAAATCAGTGGAGATGCTTAATGCATCAATCGAGTCGCAAGGAGAAATTACGGTCGGAAGATTAGGGACTATAATTAAAGGTGAGGAGAATACGCTCCAGTTCCGTCCATTCGGCACAGCTGCGTCGAGAGCGGAAATGCTTGGTATGCCTCCACTGCGTTTCCCTGACATGGGCAGTAAGCAGGCGAAAATAAAAGACGGTATGAATAGGTCAGACAGACAATTCCATACCGATAGGAACTATTATATACCGGTAAATAAGACATTTGTACGTTTGGCTGCATGTGTGGCGCTTGTGATGGCTGTCGCGCTGTCTTTGTGGACCGGATCGCAGTCTTTGCAGAATGATCGCCAGTATGCATCGGTAGTGCCTATTGCTCCTGTGGGAGAATCCATAAGAAAGGCAACAGCTCCTGCCGACGAGCCGAAGCGGAATTTGGCTGAAGAACCGGCAGTGGCGGAAGAAAACACTGCTGAACCGGAACGTTACCATTTGATAGTGGCTACATTCAGAAGTATTTCCGAAGCTGACAACTTTATAAAATCGCATGATGATCCGGCATTGACCGCGGTCTCTTCCGGAAAGATGGTCAGAGTTTCGGCCGCATCATCATCAGACAGGGAGGCGCTTGTTGAAAAGATGCGCTCATCTGAATTCCGGTCATCATATTCCGACAGCTGGATCTGGGAGCGTCCCTGATTTCATACGTAATATAGAGAAATACACGAAAGCGGAGAATTGCTTCAATTCTCCGCTTTCGTACACTTTCAGAACCGTCCGCCTCTGCCATGAGATGGAGTCATCGGCGGCATGTTGCCTGGTCTCTGGCGGTGGCCGGGACCATCTTCAGGCATTTCCTGAGGATTTGGTGTACTGCCATCCTTTTTGCCGAAGGAATTGAATTTCCATGTCAGACCGATCATTATGTATCTTGAAAGATCGTTTGTCTCGCTGTCTGAGATCTGGTTTGCGCTGACGGATCTGTTGATATTCTTGCGTTGCTGAAGAATGTCGCGTGCGCTGACGGAAAGGGTCAGCGACTTGTCGCGCAGCATCGAGTAGGCGATCTCTGCGTTCCACAGCCATTGGGTTGTATTGAATCCGGAGGAATAGCCGGATGCGGTGGAGAAATCCAGATCGCTGCTTACGGTCAGTCCGAACGGAAGGGTCAATGTGGCGTCGGCCGTGAATCCATACGTGTGGGTCATCCTGTCTTTCTGATAAGCGAGCGAATTCGTTGCCAGTCCGAAGGAATAGGATGGATTAACCGTCATTTGGAAAACATCGTTGGAGAAAGTGATGCCCACACGCGGATTGAGGGAAAGGTTTCCGCTTCTGTTGAAATCACCGTTGATGTATCCGGGATTGTTGGCATATCTTGCCGCCAGATGAGCCGACATTCTCCAGCGTTTTTTTGCTATTGGACGCGATATCATTGCCATACCCATGATTGAGTAATTGCCGTCTGCATTTGAATATGTGGTCGTACGCACGCCGGACAGCGGGTCTGTTGTGGTCCGGTTCACAACGCTGTTGAGCGCGTACGATGCACTTAGGACGGCAAATACCGATTGCTGGCTTGAGGCGTTGAAATCATTGAAATGAAGCCGGAGAGACTGTGTGAAAGTCGGTTTAAGAGACGGATTTCCCACAGTGATGTGGAGCGGGTTGCTGACATCGGCCACAGGTTGCAGCGCGCTCATGGAGGCCTCGGAAGTGCGTGCCCGGTAGTTGGCGGAAAGGCTGCGCGATGAGTTGAACCTCCATCTTAACCTTGCGAACGGCGCTACATTCCACACGTACCGGGTCGGTATGTCCCTCCGGCTATCTATCATATCGTGGCTTTCGGATTGCGAGGGGGAGAATACCAGGCCTGCTTCCAGATTGAGTTTCCGGCTGACTTTCTTATATCCTATCTGAAGTTCCTGGGATAGGAATGAATTGCGGAATCTGTTTGACAGCGACGGGTCTTCTTCCGCTCCTTCGGGAGCCGATTCAGGAAAGTCAGGCATGAGACCGAACAGGTCCGGGTCGATATTGTAGGTGTATTTGTCGGCATTGTTTTTCTTGTAGCTCATCCGGTAGGCAAAGCTGAGATAGTTCCCCTTTTTTGAGTCTCCGAGCGGTTCGGTCCATGTTATTCTGCCGCCGAATGTGTTGCTCCATTGTTTGGAATCGATGAACCGGTATAGTTCCTCGTCATCATCGCGGGTCAGATAATAGATTATCTCAGACATAGAGGCCGACCGTTGCACTGTGGAGGAGAGACTATAGTTGAATTGCACTGAAAGGGATCGTCCAGGTTTTGATGCGAAAGCGTGTGTGTATATGAGAGTGCCGGATGTCTCCCAGCTGTTGCCTGAATTAGTGAGCCTGTTTTCCGAACGGTTCACCGGAGTCCTGATTGCGTCGCCTGCATGAAGAAACGACGAATCGGAACTTTCCGCTTTTCTGGAATTGAATGAAAAACGTGGACGGAAATCGAGAGTATTGTTATCATCTATCTTCCACTGCATGCGCAGATCCGCAAACAGGTTGTGGCCTTTGTCGCGCGATGCAGCTCCTTGAGACAGGAACGACGTGGAATCAGGGAAAAGATACTGTGTGTCGGATTTGCTTCTGCTGTCGCGGTCAGAGTAGCTATACATTATATTGCCGCCCACTCTGAATCTCTCCTCTTTGCCTACATTGAAGTTGAAACCGAGTCTGCGGCTTGTCAGGATTCCTCCTTCTCCGCCCATGCTCATGAACCGTCCTGCCCCGCGGTCGGTGAATCCCATGTCGTTTACGTTATTCAGCCCTCCGAGGAGAGTGAATTGATTGCCGTTCTGAAAACGGTTGACAACAAACGATCCGTTATAGCGCTTGTCTGTGCCACCGGCTGCGCTGACGTTCCCGAACCATCCGTTTTGCCTGTCTTTTTTCACGGTGAGATTGATGACAGTCTCGTCCTCACCATCATCGACCCCGGTCAGTCGGGCAAGATCACTTTTCCTGTCCACTACCTGGACTTTGTCGACCATGTCGGACGGCAGGTTTTTTGAGGCCATCTTGGGGTCATCGCTGAAAAACTCTTTGCCGTCTACAAGAATCTTGCTGATGGTCTTTCCTCCTGACGTGATCGATCCGTCAGATCCCACCTCCACTCCGGGAAGTTTTTTCAACAGATCCTCGACACTCGCGTTAGGAGTGGTGCGGAATGATCCGGCGTTGAATTCGATGGTATCCTGTTTGGCCACCACTGGAGTCTTGACAGCTGTAACCACCGTCTCCTGGAGAGTGGTTCCCAGTTCGCGGGCTTTTATTATGCCGAGATCGACAGTTGTATCGGCTGACTCGATGGATACAGTTCTGTAGACCGTATCCATGCCGAGAAATGTGATTTCAAGTTCATAACGGCCTTTATTAAGCTTGTCGAAGGAGAAGTTTCCCTCGGCATCGGCCATCGCAGCCGGTTTGGAGCCTTCATTTCCGGAAAGGACTATCACAGCTCCAGCGAGCGGATCATTTGAGCTGTCAAGGATACGTCCCTTTATTGAGGCGGCTAAGCCGATCGACAGGCTGCCGCAGCCTATGAGCAGCGCGATCGAAGTTTTCTTTATCGACATTCTTATACGGGTTTGGTTGGATATAGCTGTGGCATCATTATTTATAATGATTTTATGACAACATTGGTTTGATTAAGTTTAAGAGTGTGTTTGAATTTAAACCGCGTTAAGACTGAGAGGATTTTTTGAATGATTTCCGCAAGTTGAAGAGGGAGCATAGCGGGCTACGCGACCGATGAGACTTGGCGGAAAGCATCGGAAAAGACCTCGGGATTAACGTGGAACTTCCTGAAAATAAAAATTCCTTTATTCAAATATTAATTGTGTGTTAAATCAAAACACACTCTAAGAGATGGATGATAAACAAAATCAGACTGCATCCGGATGAACCATAATTGGTGGCAGGCGTTAATAAAACATAATAAAACGTGTATGCAGACTGCGATATTAATGGAAAACCGCAAACATGCGCGTGATATTCTATTAAAAAGCATCAGGAAATTCAATATAGATAATTATGAAAAGAATTGTTACAGTGTTGTGCTGCTTATTCGCCATTGGCAGCGCATTTTCCCAAAAAATAGCGAAAGCAGAGATGAAATCCCTACAGGCATTTATTTCCCAGCCGGCCGCGAAAGGCGGAACAAATGCCGAAGCGCTCCGCATCACCGATTTTTCCAATCCTGGATCATGGGAGGGCGTTACTGTGTCAGACGGCCATGTTACAGCCATCAAGTGGGATCATAAGGAGCTTGGAGGCTCGCTCGAACTTGTAGGGTTCAGCAATCTGAAGTCAGTCGATGTCAGTGATAATTCGATCAAGAGCATGACTCTCGGCAAACTGCCGCTCCTGACAGAGATCAATGCCGGCAAGAATTCAATCACGATGATCGGTATCACCGGATGTCCGCAACTCCAGACAGTCAAGCTAAACCGCAATCATATCTCGGAACTTGATCTCAGCGATGTCCCGTTTCTGACAAATCTCAACGTGGCCCAGAATCAGATACCGGTTCTGGACGTAAGCAATGCAGCCAATCTGAAGTATCTTAATTGCATGAGCAACCGTCTGCAAACGCTGACACTGACAGGCTGTCAGGCGCTTAAGACTGTGTATGCCGGGTATAATGAGCTTTCAGAAGTGGTTACTTCCGGTCTTACGTCATTGGAGAATCTCAATATAGACTCAAATAAATTGAAGCAGCTTTATGTTCAGAATCTCCCTGCGCTTGTAACACTGTTCTGCTCCGACAATCAGATGACGTCGCTTGCAGTGAGCGGCTGCCCGGCTCTGTTCGATGTATGGGCGCCATACAATGATCTCGGGGAATTTGCAGTGGAAAACTGCGACCGGCTTGGAGTCATCAATCTATCATGGAATGATCTCGAGACACTGAATTTGTCAGGTCTCACTCAGTTGCAGCGTCTGAATGTCAGCAATAATGAGTTGAACATGCTTAATGTAAGCTTCTGTCCGCAACTCTATTATCTTAATATTTCAGACAATGTTCAGCTTGAGAGCCTGATGACCGAGGGCGACACCATGCTTCGTCAGGTTGTAGGCGAATGGAGCAATTACGATTTTTCCAACTGACTGGTGCTTTAGAATAGAAATAGTGAAGCCGGATTCGTGCTAAATGCGTCGAATCCGGCTTCTGTCTGGTTGAATATGGTGTTTGGTATGATAGCTTGGTTCATTTTTTGTAGTCCAACGGCGTCGCCGGCGCCGGGCCTGCCCCTTCCGGGCACAAGCCAGGTCTCATGTCAGTGCATGATCCCTTTTCATGCTTCCCGCAATTCTTGTTTTTGCGGCATGCCTTCTTGGACTTTGATATATTATCCTGAAGCTTGGCGAATTGTTCAGGTGAGAGAATCTTCTTAAGCCCCTTGAGGTAATTGTCTTGGGCTTTGTTATGTTCCGAACGTGCTTTCTCACGCGCTTTTTTTATCTTATCGTTCCGTTTCCCACGCTCTTTGTCTATTTTCTGTTTCTGTGCGTCGGTGAGTTGTATCCCGTTGAAGGGACCTTTCTCAGGACGATCTCCGATATATTCACATTTTGCATCTTGGGTGATCGAGATGCATTCGGCTGGGGCGTTGCAACGTATCTGGTTGACTTTATCGTTGTGATGTCTCGATTTTACAACATGATGTGGAGTCTGTGCTAACGCCGGGATAGCGATGGCCGCTCCCAAAGCCAATGTCAAAAATATCTTCTTCATAGAGTTTATACGAGTTAGGTTAAAATTAATTTACGTGTTTTGTTTGACTATTTGATATGAAAATACGGACAGAAGTTTAAATATTCTGTCCGCATTTCACATCATTTAAGAACTGATGTTAATTCTTCATAAATTTTCGCTTCAGGGTCTCGATTCCATAAATTTCAGAATCTCAGAAGGATTGCTCACTACATGATCCGCGTATGCCTTGCGTAGTTCGGAAACAGGCCGGAAGCCCCAGGTAACACCGACGGATTCAACGCATGCACGCCTCGCGGTTTCGATGTCAACGGCTGAGTCGCCTATGTAAAGAACATCCCTTTTCGCGGTGGGACATTCGTTGAGTACTGCGAAAACTACCGACGGATCGGGTTTGGCCGGGCGTTCCGGCACCTGACCGAGTACAGCTTCAAATTTCACATCCGGAAAGAAATGTGAGATAATTTTTTCGGCTGCGGCCTGATATTTGTTTGTGGCCACTGCAAGTCTGACTCCTCTTGATGTGAGTTCAGCCAACAGTTCGGGTATGCCTGAATAAGGAGTGGTTGTGTCTGTGCAGTGTTCGTCGTAGTGGCTTCTGAAATGCCCGAGAAGTTTTTCGATCACTTCGGGCGAGGCGTCTGGCTGGGCACGTTCCATCAGTTTGCGCACACCGTTGCCAACCATGAATTTATATGCCGACAGAGGATGTTCAGGAAAGCCCATTGATGTCAGTGCGAAGTTGGTTGATGCGCCTAAATCCGTGATTGTGTTCAGAAGAGTGCCGTCGAGATCGAATATGGCAAGCTGTTTCATATCGTGGGGTGTGTTATAGATTCAGTAATGTCCGTAGTTTCACACATAGGATGTCAGAATGGATAGCCGATCGAGAAGTGGAAACTTGAGTCCCGTCCCCAGCGGGGATGAATCAGCGGCCACGGTTCCTGCCCTCGCGCCGGATTGTGGGCTTTCATGCCGAGGTCGAGACGCAGCAGGAAATATGTGAAATCAAACCGTATTCCAGCTCCGTAGGATGCGGCTATCTGTTTATAGAACGAATTGAAACGGAACATTCCTCCTGGTTGGTTCGGATAATCGTGTATTGTCCATATATTTCCTGCGTCAATAAACAGTCCGAGTTCCACTACCCAGAAAAGTCTGGCGCGGTATTCCACCGATGCATCGAAGCGTATGTCGCCGCATTGGTTGATGAAATTGCTCACGGCGTTCTGCCCGTCGTATGATCCAGGCCCAAGCGACCTTACAGCCCAACCGCGCACGCCGTTTGCTCCGCCCCCGTAGAAGCGTTTCTCAAATGGCAATATGGTGGAGTTCCCGTAAGGAATTCCGATGCCGAATCCGGCATGCCAGGCCAGAGAGTTCCGCCGGTCAAAAATATGCAGGGCGCCGTAGTCGGCCTCTGCCTTGAAATACTGGGAATACCGGATGCCGAATATTTTATACGGGTCGCGTCGGAAATTGCTCCGGTGGGTGAAGATGCTGTTGGCTGCGAAAAGGATGTTTCCGGCAATCTCCGCATTGACTCGGATTGTGAAAATGTTGCGTTGTGTCTGCCTGTTCCAGGGCACATCCCGGCGTTTGTTAGTGTGATAGAAGCTATATCCCATGCGCATGATGAAATGGTCTTCATAGCTGTATCTGAGCAGGGGATTGTCGGGAGCTATGTTGTCGAGGAAATCGTTGGTGCTTTCCGGAAGATATACATAGTTGATGTCGATCAGGGTGAAAGTGTGCCTGTTGCGGCTCTGGCGTTCGATCCATCTGTAGCCCCATCCTGCGGTCGCGATAATGCGGGTATATTCTGTCCGTTCCTGATAGTTGAGCGATATGTTCAGCTCTGTGGAAGCCATTATCTTGCGCTTGAAACTCTCTTTCAGAAAAGGAGCCTTGAACATTGGAAAGTTTAGCGTGGCGTCGGCCGAATACTCCATATACCGGTTATGGATGAATCCCTCGAGTTTACCGCTTATCGACTCGTAGGCGCCTCTGATTTTTGCCGAGAGTGTTTCCGAACCTTTACCTACATTGCGGTGAGTGTAGCTCACGGAAGCGGCCACACCGAGATCCCCTTCGGAATTTGTTCCCTCGAGTTCAAAGGCCAGTGTCTGGCTTTTTGTCCGCGTCAGTAGTATGTATGCATCCAGCAGGCCTGTGCGCTCGTCGGTGGCCACCGGGATCATCCTGACATTGATGAATTTAAGTATGTTCAGACGGGAAAACGCCTGATATGTACGGTTGACGTCGGCCTCTCTGTAGGGCGCGCCCACGCGCAGGAAGCAGTTTTCATATAGGACGGAAGGGCGTAGATATTTCTTGTCTCCGTAGAAAATCTCAAGATCCTTGTAAGATACGGTGTCTGTGGCGTCAATCACGGAAAGATTGTCGTCGGCCGATGGAGAATAGTCGGTGATTATCTTGACAGACCGGATGAAATATTCCCGGTGGTCAGCCAGACGCACGGCGGATCCGGGGCGTTCGTATGGAGGGCGGATTGTCATTGTCAGGTCCACGTCGAGGCTTCCAGCTGTGGTGTCGGCGTTGAAGCTGACATAGTCTTTGGTGAAGGCGAAATAACCTTTATTGCGCAGATGGCGCGAGATCTCTTCGCGTTGGGACTCGAGTGAGGAGAGATCGAGCCTGTCCCCGGGTCGCACCGTGAAATGGGATGAGTCCGACATGACAAGATCCCGCAGCGAGTCGGTCGGGAATGAATATTCGATATTGGCGATTCTGTGAGGTTTCCCGGGATACAGTTTGTAGTCTACCCTTATTTTGTCTTTATCGGGATTGATTGTCGTGTCTGCCGTTACAGTGGCTGAGAGGAATCCTTTGTTGCGCAACGCGCGCTCAAGCTGGGATATGCTCTGGGCTGTGAGTGTGGAATCGTATATGACCGGAGCCTCTCCGATCCTGCGCAGAAAACGGTTGATCCATTTTGTGGTGTCTTTCCCTGACAGATTGTATATTCCCAGTTGCCATTTGGCGCTCCAGAGCATCCTGTGGTTGGGAAGCTGTCTGAGATATGCCTGCATCTCCTGGCTGCTCACAGAAGTGGTCGTGTCCGCTACGGTTACGGACACCCGGTCAAGAAGATACTCTCCGGGTTGGACATGCCGGGCGCTGTTGCATGCCGCCAACGATGCAGCCGTGGCTGCAATTGCAATTCCGTTTTTTATGGTGCGTTTAAGGCTATACCCCATCTGTCGGCCTGTCTATTGAATATGGCCTGCAAAGTTAACGAAATTTCCCAAGGAGGCAAAATCGCGGACTTTCCATGCTAAAACGGTCTTTGCGCCGTTATTAGAGTATGTCATATCCGGACATATCCAGCCAAATGGTATCGATAAAATTTATCTGGCACGACTGCTTTCTGATCCAGACGCCGCACATGGCTGCCGTGTTCGATTATTGGAAGGAATCTGACGACGGTGAACCCCGTCCGGTCGGAGAATTTCCGTCGTTTCTGGGCAGCATCCCTTCCGGACTGCCTCTGTATGTATTCGTGAGCCACCATCATAAAGATCATTTTGTGAGATCTGTGTTCAGTTGGGAGAAGTTGCATCCCGACATCAGGTTCATAATCAGCAACGACACCCGAAAAGCCGTCAGATTCATGCTCAGGGAGGACGGGACGTATGCGGGATTCAGGCCCACATTGTCTAAAGTGACAGTGCTTTCGCCCGGAGAGGAGTACTCTGATGAAATCATGGGCGTAAAAGCTTTTCCATCTACCGACATAGGCAATTCCTACCTTCTGCGTCTTGATTCGGGAATGACCCTTTTCCACGCGGGGGATCTCAATGCCTGGATATGGAAAGATGAATCCACGGAGGATGAGGTCGCTGCTGCGACCAAGGCTTTTTCCGACATTCTGGAGAAGATAGCTTCCGAAGCTCCTGTCATCGATGTGGCCATGTTTCCGGTGGATTCCCGCATCGGAAGCGAATGGTGGCGGGGAGCGGCGATGTTTGTGCGCAGGATCGATGTGGGACGATTCATCCCGATGCATTTCTGTCTTGCTGACACGCTGGAAGAACGGAATAAAAGATTTGCGGATGCTGTAAGATTCGATTTGTATGCCAACCGCTCACGGGGTGAATACATCAGCCTTCAGAAACCGGGAGCCACACTCTGTATCGGCGAAAAAAGCATCCATGTTTGGCCGTTTGACGCGGAATGATTAATTTTACAGAGATTTTTGAGTGTCATGTATTTCTACCCACACTCTCGGATATATTTTTAAACAACTCTCAATCATGAAAAAGGAACTTAATTCCACTAAGGCTCCAGGTGCGATCGGCCCCTACAGCCAGGCTATTCAGACCGGCAATCTCATCTTTGTCAGCGGTCAGCTTCCGATCAATGCGGAGACAGGTGAAATGCCTGCTGACATCAAGGCGCAGACAAAACAATCCATCGACAACATCAAGGCAATTCTTGCCGAGGCTGGAGCCACTCTCGACAATGTGGTTAAAACGACAGTCTTTCTTGCCGACATGGAGCTTTTCGGTCCCATGAACGAAGTTTACGGACAGGAGTTTCAGAAGACTTATCCGGCACGTTGCGCATTTGCAGTAAAAGAGCTTCCGAAAAAAGCGCTTGTCGAGATTGAGGTTATCGCAGCAATCTGAAGACAATTAAACCGTTAAATTCAAGTCTTCCATCGATTTCAGTAACCGTTGGAAGACTTTGTCATTATAAACAAATCTGCCTATGGCAAGCTATCTGCAAGTAGAAAACCTGACAAAATCGTATGGCGACAGGATGCTTTTCGCCGATGTGACCTTTGGAGTGGAGCAAGGCGATAAGATAGGGCTTGTGGCTCACAACGGGGCTGGCAAATCGACTCTGCTAAGCATCATAGCCGGAAAAGAGAGTCCGGACAGCGGGTCGGTTGTGTTCCGGTCCGGGTTGCGTGTGGGGTATCTTGAACAGACTCACTCGTTTCCGGAAGAGGCGACGGTGCTGGATGCTGTGATGCCCGACGATCTTCCTCCGGAATCGTGGGATATAGAGGATAGGGCAAAGTCGCTTCTCGGATCTCTCGGTCTGCACGATTTTCAGGCGCGGGTATCCACATTGTCAGGCGGACAGAAAAAAAGGATAGCCATAGCCAGGGTCATTCTTTCCGAGCCTGATTTCCTGATTCTCGACGAGCCGACCAACCATCTCGACATTGCCGTGGTGGAATGGCTTGAGAACTGGCTCACACGCAGCAAAGCCACCCTGCTGATGGTTACGCACGACCGCTATTTCCTTGACCGGGTGTGTTCGCGGATAATGGAGATAGACAGGCAGCAGACATACACCTACGACGGGAATTTTTCTTACTATCTCCGCAGACGCGCCGAGCGCATGGATGCCATGCATGCCGAACTCGCGAAGGTGAAGAACCTTCTCCGCACCGAGCTTGAATGGATGCGCCGCCAGCCGCAGGCCAGGGGCTCGAAAGCAAAATACCGTATAGACAACTTCCACACGCTACAGCAAAAAAGCAGGGTCAATCTTGAGGAGAAGAATGTAACACTCGATATGGGTTCATCCTATATAGGATCAAAAATATTCGAGGCTCATGGAGTATGTAAAGCTTTCGGTCAGACGGTGATCTTGCGCGACTGGAGCTATACGTTTGCCCGTTATGAGAGGCTTGGAATAGTCGGAGACAATGGAGCTGGGAAATCAACGTTCATAAAGCTGCTGCTCGGCGAACTTACTCCGGATTCCGGACATTTCGACATAGGGGAGACTGTAAAGTGGGGATATTACAGCCAGGATGGACTTACGGGATTCGACGAGTCCAAAAAGGTGATAGACGCCGTCAGGGAGATAGCCGAGGAGGTTCGTATCGACGAAAAGACACGCCTGTCGGCATCGCAGTTTCTGAACAGATTCCTTTTTGATCCTGAGGCACAGCAGAAATTCATCTACAAGCTTTCCGGTGGCGAACGGCGCAGACTCTATCTTGCCACAGTGCTGATGAAATGCCCTAATTTCCTGATTCTCGACGAGCCAACCAACGATCTCGACATAATGACCCTTACGGTGCTTGAGGATTACCTTGCCAGTTTCAAAGGCTGTCTTATTGTTGTGAGCCACGACCGGTTCTTTCTTGACCGCATAGTGGACCATCTGTTCGTGTTCAAAGGAAATGGTGAAATCCGTGATTTCCCGGGCGATTATTCCACCTATAGGGAGGTGGCCCGCGCCGAGGAACGCGAGTCGAAAGCGGCTGTACGGAATCTGTCTCCACAGCAGTCTGCGTCTGACCGGCGTGAGAAGCCCCGCGACTCCAGCCGCCGGTTGACATTCAAGGAGAAGAAAGAGATGGAGACTCTTGAGCAGTCGCTGGATAAGTATTCATCCGAACGTGCCAGCCTTGAGGAGGAACTGAATTCAGGAATTACCGACCATCTGCGTATCTCCGAGATAGGGAGCCGGCTTCAGGAACTGGCGGATCTTACGGATGAAGCGGAGATGCGTCTGCTCGAACTTATGGAGAAGGAGGGATAGATGAGACACTTCTTTACAGCAGCCATTATGGCGTGGATGGTATCATCCGCTGTTCCATCCATGACCATCCGGGCGGAAAAAAACGTCCCGGACGCGATTTACGAGCAGGAGGCCGATGCTTTTCTGGCTTCCCGTCCCGATGGAATCTCCGACCGGCAGACCAGAGCCATAAAGCGTGCGGTCGGCGGATATATTCAGGATCTTGAGGACGTGAGAAGATCGCGTGCAGGTGATGCAGCGAACCGGGATGAGAGACTTGTCGTATCTGACACAGTCATAATTACACGACAGGGACGGTCGCTCAGACTACGGAAAGTAGCCCCTTCGGGAGTCTCCCCCCGATCCGCTATGCTTTATCTTCATGGCGGGGGATGGACTTTCGGCAGTCCGTCGAGCTGTTCGGAGATATGCGATTCGATAGCGTTGCTCGGCGGGACTACAGTTGTGGCTCCTGACTACAGGCTTGCGCCGGAGAATCCATATCCGGCTCCGCTTGAGGATGTGGTCGCCGCTCTTGAATATACATCATCTATTGCCCGGCATGTGGTGATAGGGGGAGACAGCAGCGGCGGAAACCTTGCCATAGCAGCGTCGTTGGCAGTTAATCCCGATTGCCGTCCGGACGCCGTGGCAGCCATCTACCCGGTATGTGAGGCAGTGGAATGCCCTGACGATCCCTCGTGGCGTGAATATGCCAAAAGCTACGGACAGGATGCTGATCAGATGGCGGTGTTCAATTCCGCCTATACGGCCTCATCGGATTCGGTGGCCCGACTTCCCTTGGTGTCGCCAGGGTTTGCTCCCGAGAGCATGTTGCGTGATCTTCCTCCTGTCGTGATAATAAGTGCCGGACGGGATATACTGCTCGATCAGTCAACGAGATTTGCGGCGCGGCTGAGAAAAGCCGGAGTCCCGGTTGAGCATACGGTTATTCCCGGCGCAGTCCATCTGTTTGCGACGGTTCCCGGTCAACCGGCGGCACGCCGCCGGGCAATAGGGATCATATTGCCGCTGCTCGGAGACTCTGAATCCGGGAATTGACTCTTACCGACGTTTTTGAAAAGCGAGCCGTGCAAACAGAATAGGCGAGCCGGATGTGGAATCGTTCAGTGAGATCGAGGCTAAAGAGTTCTCTTCCTCTTCTGAATCGTGTGCCACAAGAATATCGAGCATTTCGCCGTATCCAGCCTCATGAAGGAAGTTGAGTTCGAGACGTCTCGCGACATTTTTGTCATGATATTCAAGTGGAAATTGATTGAGAAGCAATGAAACGTACCTCACTGTGTTTACATGCCTGTAGAAATCGAGGTCGCAATACTGGAATGTGTGGTGGCCCGCTGGGCGTGTGGCGCGGATAGTGGTCCGGCTGTTGACTTCTGCGCTGTCAATGTCAACGACTGCGAGATGTTTTGCCTGCCTGTCTATCGGGCACTCCCGCGAACCGGTCATGCCCTCGGGAAGTGTAAGGTGGGAGAGTCCTGCATTCTCGCGGGTTCTGGTGTCCATCACCATCCAGACGCTGCGTGCATATCCGAGCGCGTTCCCTTCAGGATCTGAGATCTGGAAGGAACGGAGGGAGAAATGTCTGTTCCAGCTTTCGATCCATGTCGTGAGCGTGTATGTCTCGTTTGCCTTTGGCCAGCGTCGCATTTCAATGGTGAGACGGGACAGCACCCAGCCGAGTCCGAGATGCGCCATCGCCGGATTGCCGATCCCCAGTGAATTGGCGTGTGCCGTGGCGATGTCTATGATTTTTGATGTGAGAATTGGAATTAACAGTTCTCCTTCGGCATTGACTTCGCCTGCCGATAGAAAGAATGATTCCGAAAGTTCGTTGTGCATGATGAAACAGAAACAATGAAAGCCCGCAGGAAAATCCTGCGGGCTTATGTTGAGATATATGGATTATTCCATTGTGTAGTCAGCCATCATATCCGGACGGAAAGCTGCGATGAAGTCGGCGTGTTTTGCCACTTCAGCCTGTCCGTAGTTGACATATACGTGAAGCGAACGGCGCACTTCGGGGTCTCTCTGTGTGTCTGCAAGCAGGAGGAATCCCATGATGGTGTGTCCGGCCATTTCCACGAGTCTGCGGGCCATGAAGTCCACATATTTGGGGTCTTTTGCACCGGTTACAGCCTCTACTGCGGCAGCATAGCGCTGCGACATGAGGATGAGCGTCTGGCGGATCTGTTCGTCTTCGGGGCAGACTTCCTCTTTGGCGAATTCCTCGATGCATGAAAGATATGTGCCGGTTGTCACGTGGCGGATCGCTGCTACGACCTGAAGCTGGGTTGTGCCCTCATAGATGGACGTGATGCGTGCGTCGCGATAGAGTCGTTCGCAGGCATAGTCTTTCATGAATCCGGATCCGCCGTGGATCTGGATGCAGTCGTATGTGTTCTGATTGCAATATTCCGAAGTCATTCCCTTTGCCAGCGGAGTGAAAGCGTCGGCAAGCTTGCTGAAGTGTTTCTGCTCGGCTTTCTCCTCGGGTGTGAGTTTGCGCTCCTTCGCTATGTCATCGTAGATCTTATACATATCCACGAAGCGTGAGCATGCGTAGAGAAGCGTGCGGGATGCGTCGAGTTTCGCTTTCATGAGAGCGAGAATCTCCGCTACGGCGGGGAATTCTATGATTGCCTTTCCGAACTGGCGGCGGTCGCGTGCGTAGGCTATGGCCTCGCGGTAGGCAGCCTCGCTGAGGCCGACAGACTGGGCGGCGATGCCGAGGCGGGCGCCGTTCATCAAAGCCATGACATATTTGATCAGACCCATGCGGCGTGAGCCTACGAGTTCGACGGGAGCGTCTTTGTAGACGAGTTCGCATGTGGGCGAACCTTTGATGCCCATCTTGTTCTCGATGCGGCGCACGGTAACTCCTCCGTTACGCTTGTCGTAGATGAACATAGAGAGGCCGCGGCCATCTTTGGAGCCTTCCTCAGAGCGGGCAAGCACCAGATGGATGTCGGAGTCGCCGTTTGTGATGAAACGCTTCACTCCGTTCACAACCCATGAGCCATCCTCTTTCTGCGAGGCTTTAAGCATTACGGACTGAAGATCCGATCCTGCGTCCGGTTCAGTGAGGTCCATCGACATTGTCTCTCCGGCGCATACGCGGGGGATATACTTCTCTTTCTGTTCCTCGGATGCGAATTCGTATATGGTCTCAGCGCAGTCCTGGAGTCCCCAAAGGTTCTCGAATCCGGCGTCTGCGCGGCTCACGATGTCGGCAGCCATTATATACGGAGTGATGGGGAAGTTGAGACCTCCGAGACGGCGGGGCATAGCCATGCCCATCAGTCCGGCTTTGCGACATGCGTCGAGATTGCGCGATGTGCCCTCGGCATAGACCACGCGACCGTTTTCGACACGGGGACCGTTGTGGTCTACATCCTCGGCGTTCTCGGCAATTATGTCTCCGCAGATCTCGCCTACGATTTCAAGCACCTTGTCGTAGGAGTCCATAGCGTCGGCGAAGTTTTGTGGCGCGTAGTCGAATTTATCTGCGTCGGCGAAGTTCCTTTCTTTCAGCTCTACGATCTTCTCCATCATCGGGTGGTTGAGATGGAGTTTGAGAGCGGGGTTGTCTGTATAGAAATTAGCCATGGCTTACTTGGAATTCTTTTTGTAATATTTGATAAGTTTGGGAAGCACGTCCTCGATACGCCCTGTGATGACGTAGTCGGCTATAGTGTTGATCGGCGCTTCGGGATCTGAGTTCACGGAGATTATGATGGAAGATTCCTGCATTCCGGCTATGTGCTGTATCTGACCGGAGATGCCGCATGCGATGTAGAGTTTCGGACGGACTGTAACGCCGGTCTGGCCGATCTGACGGTCGTGGTCTGCCCATCCGGCGTCTACGGCTGCACGGCTGGCGCCGACTTCCGCGCCGAGAGTCTCGGCAAGCTGATAGAGAAGATCGAAATTCTCTTTGCTTCCCACGCCGTAGCCTCCGGCCACTACGATAGGCGAGCCTTTCAGATTCACTTTGGATTTCTCTACATGGCGGTCTATGATCTCCACACAGAAATCCTCGGGACGCACGTATTTGTTGACGTCGAGATCTACGATCTCTCCTTTATAGTTGGAATCGCGCACTTCGCGTTTCATGACGCCTTCGCGCACTGTGGCCATCTGCGGACGGCAGTCGGGATTGACAATGGTGGCCACGATGTTGCCTCCGAACGCCGGACGGATCTGGTAGAGGAGGTTCTCGTAGCTTTTGCCTGTCTTGGGGTCTGTATGGTCTCCGATCTCGAGGCTTGTGCAGTCGGCTGTCAGGCCGCTGTGCAGGCATGAGCTTACTCGCGGGCCGAGATCGCGGCCGATGGATGTGGCTCCCATGAAGGCTATCTGTGGTTTGATCTCACGGAAAAGATTGATCAGGAGCGAAGAGTGGGGCAGGGATGTGTAAGGGTAGAGTCTGGAATCCTCGGCCTTGTAGATTGTGTCAACCCCGTATGGGAAGATCTGATCTTCGATTTTGTCGAGGTGGTCGCCTGCCACTACAGCCTCGAGACGCACCCCGAGTTTGTCGGCGAGCTGACGTCCTTTGGTGAGGAGTTCAAGGCTGACGTCGGCCACTTTGCCGTCTTCAAATTCGCAATAAACTATGATGTTGTTTTCTTTTGCCATTGTTTCTGAAGTGTTTGTGCTGTTGCCAACAATATTTTAAATCATATTGCCGTACTCAGCCGATTGTGTGGTTGGCTATTAGTTCTTTGATGAGCTGTTCAAGCTGGGAGTCGTCATTGTCGAGACGGCGGGCTTCCTTGGCTGTGAAGACCACGTTCTCGATAGCCTTTACTTTTGTGGGGGATCCGGCAAGACCGCATTGTCCGAGATCTGCCTCGACGTGAGCTGCGCTCCATTCACCGATCGACAGATACGGACGGGCGGCGATAAATGCCTTGCGTTCCTCATCGGCTGCAATCTCTGAGGGAGCTGCCGCATATTTGTATTTCTGCAGGGCTTTGGCGTTGCGCGGACGGCATGCGTCGGCCGAGCCATTGACTGTGATTACCAGTGGCATGGGAGCCTTCACTGTCTCCACTCCGCTTTCGATGCGGCGGCGCACCACTACTTTGCCGTCCTCGGCTGACAGGATCTCCTCTGCGTAGGTTACCTGAGGCAGACCGAGCTTCTCGGCTATCTGGGGGCCGACCTGGGCTGTGTCGCCGTCGATAGCCTGACGGCCACCGATTATGATATCGTAATCGCCTATCTTGCGCACGGCTGCGCTGAGGGCGTAGGATGTGGCTAAGGTGTCGGAACCGGCGAAAGCGCGGTCGGAAAGGACTATGCCGCCGTCGGCACCGCGATAGAGTCCCTCGCGGACTATTTCTGCGGCACGGCCTGGACCCATGGTGAGAATGGTGATCCGGGAGCCGGGATACATGTCTTTAAGCTTGAGGGCTTGCTCCAGAGCGTTGAGATCTTCAGGGTTGAAGATGGCGGGTAGCACGGCGCGGTTGATGGTCCCGTCTTCTTTCATGGCATCCTTGCCAACGTTCCGGGTATCAGGCACCTGTTTTGCAAGCACAATGATATTCAAACTCATAACTGTGAAGTTTATGTTGTTAATTTATTATTATCGTCGGTAAGCCGGCATCGCATGCAAACACCGTTCCGGAAACCCTCCGGGACGGACACACGCTTGATTGCCGGCTGCAAAGGTAACAATTTTTTCGTTAACTGAAGAAATATGCGAGTCTAAATTGCACGGAAATACGATATATGTGCAGAAAATACCAGTCTCCGTCGGATGGTAAAAGGAAAAACGGAGACGGGTCGCAACCCTGTCTCCGTTTTGTCGCTAACATTGTTTTATTATTCTTATCGGCGACATGCCTTTGAATGTATGACACCCGAGATGGCCGAAAGGTTCAATCGGGTATTGAAAAAATTATTGCCGTGCCTGTTCCGGGTCGGAGATCATGGCGAGAAAGTCCTCCTCGCTGACGAGCGGGATCCCGAGTGATCCGCATTTTTCAAGTTTGGCCGGACCAATTGAATCCCCAGCAAGCAGGAAACTTGTCTTTCGCGATATGCTGCCTGAGTTTTTCCCGCCGTGGGCTGCGATCAGTTCTTTGTATTCATCGCGGGAGTGATGTGTGAAAGTCCCGGAGATCACGATTGTCTTGCCTTCAAGCGATCTTCCTTTGGGCGACATGTCGTTTTCATCGGTTTTCATCTGCAATCCGGCTTCTGTCAGCCTGTCGATCATCCGGGAGTTTTCCGGAATTCTCAACCATTCGTATATGCTTCTGGCGATGATCGGGCCGACGTCGGGCAATGCTGTGAGTTCCTCTTCTGTCATGGTCCGGAGTCTTTCCATGCTTCCGACTGCGCGTGCGATCCGGCGTGCGGTAGTTTCACCGACATTGGGTATAGACAAGGCATGGACCACACGCTCGAACGGCACCTGAAGCGAGGCTTCGATCCCGAGCATTACCCGTTGGGCCATTTTTTCTCCGAACCGGTCGAGAGAGGACAGTTGGGCGGAACTTATGGAATATATATCCGCCGGATCGCGAACGAGTCCTTTGTCGAACAACAGTCGTGCGGTTTCTTCTCCGATCCCGTCGATATTCATCATGCGGCGGGCGCAGAAGTGTTCGATTTTACCGATAAGCTGGGGAGGACATCCGTAGACATTCGGGCATTTCCACGCAGCTTCACCCTCCACTCTTACGAGGACGCTCCCGCATTCGGGGCAATGGCTTACAAACCGGACCGGATTTGCTTCAGGCAGCCGGCGGCTGAAGTCTACCCCGGTGATTTTGGGAATGATCTCGCCTCCTTTTTCCACGTAAAGCCAGTCAGACTCGTGGATGTCAAGCTGACGGATAATGTCGTCGTTATGCAATGAGGCACGTTTGACAATGGTGCCGGACAGAAGCACCGGCTCGAGGTTGGCTACCGGAGTCACCACTCCCATCCTTCCTGTCTCGAATGAGACAAAGCGGAGTGGAGTGCATGCCTGCTCCGGATTGAATTTGTAGGCGATTGCCCATCGGGGGGATTTTGCCGTGTAGCCGAGTTCCTCCTGCTGGGCGATGGAATCGATCTTGAATACCAGTCCGTCTGTGGCCACCGGGAGTTTGCGTCTCTCCTGATCCCAGAAAGCTATGAAATGCTCCACATCGTCGAGAGAATTGAGTCTTTGCATGGCTGGCGAGACCTTGAATCCCCATTCCCTGGCTGCTTCCATACACTCAAAATGGGATGATGACGGGAGTTTGTCGGCAAGAAGATAATAGAAGCGTGCGTCGAGTTGCCGCTTGGCCACCTCCCGTGGATCGTGGGTCTTCAGAGTGCCTGAAGCTGCGTTCCGCGGATTGGCGAACAGTGGCTCCTCATTGTAGGCGCGCTCCTGATTCAGCTTTTCGAGCACATCCCAGGGCATAAGGATCTCCCCCCTGATCTCGAACTCCTCCGGCCAATTGCCCGGAAGAAGCTGGAGCGGGATGCTGCGGATAGTCTTTACGTTGGCCGTTACATCGTCGCCTTGGGTTCCGTCTCCCCGGGTTACGGCCCGCACAAGGCGTCCGTTTCGGTATGTGAGCGAGATTGAAGTGCCGTCGAATTTAAGTTCCCCTGTGATTGAAAACTTCTCTCCCCCGAGGCCGCGACCGAGACGCTCGAACCATTCATCCACTTCGCCGGTGGAATATGTATTGGAAAGCGACATCATCGGACGGACGTGGCGTACATGCTCGAATCCTCCGGACAGATCTGATCCCACACGCCGGGTGGGGGAGAGCGGGTCTTCCATATCCGGATTTTCCGATTCAAGACGCTCAAGTTCCTTGAGCATCATGTCGAACTCCCGGTCTGTGATCTCAGGTCTGTTGAGAACGTAGTAATTATGGTTGTGGCGGTTGAGTTCCTCCCTTAGTTGGATTATTCGTTGCTTTGGATTCATTTGGGTTGGTGTGTTTTGATTTATCGTCCGGATGAGTCTGGAATCTTATCCGTTCTCAGTTCAGCGGATAAGGATACCCGACGTCCCATAGCGAAAGGGCCTGGGGAGGCATCGACGTTCCTGCGGCGCAGCGGTCTTTTGCCTCGACAACATCGCGGAACTGTCTCAGGGACATTTTGCCGCGTCCCACGTCGACAAGAGTCCCTACCACAGCCCGCACCATGTTGCGCAGAAACCGGTCGGCGGTGATGGTGAAAACCATCATCTCCTCTTCCGTAACCGAAGACACCTCGCGACTCCATATCGCTTCCGAGACATCGCAGATGTTAGTTTTTGCGTCGGAATGAAGTTTGGCGAAAGATGTGAAATCGGAATCACATAGCAATGTGGACGCCGCTTCGTTCATCGCCTCCATATCAAGGTCAGGAGGAGCCTGCCATGCGAGGGGATGGAGAAACGGGGATTTGGATGTCGTGGCGAAATACTTGTAGGTGCGCGATGTGGCGTCGAAACGTGCATGGGCATCATCCCGGACTCTCGTGAGAGCGTGGAGCGCCACCGAGCGTCCGCATAGCCTGTTGAGGGCAGTCAGCAGACGCTTGGGATCAGTAATGTCGCTGTCGGTGTCGAAGTGTGCGAACATGGTACGTGCGTTCACGCCGGTGTCTGTCCGCCCGGCTCCTGTGATCGATATAGGAGTGCGCATCACAGTCGAAAGAGCCTCTTCCACAGTCTGCTGCACGCTGACCGCATTGGGTTGGCGTTGCCATCCGTGGAACGGAGCCCCGCAATAAGACAGTCGGAGAAACCAGCGCATCAGTCGCGTTCGAGATAAGTTATGCCGTAGAGTCCGGAACGGTAGTTGTTGAGAAACTGCCTTCCTTCCTCGGCCGAGATCACTCCTCGCTTCATGGAGGCAGACACCCATGCCTCAAGATTGCGGACAAGCTTCTTGGGACTGTATTCCACATATTCGAGTACATCGGCCACCGGCTCGCCGTCTACCACCTGCTCGATCTCGAAGCCGTCTTTGGTCAGAGATATATGGACAGCAGCCGTGTCGCCGAAGAGATTGTGGAGGTCGCCGAGGATCTCCTGATAGGCTCCCACGAGAAAGACTCCGATGTAATAATGCTCACCCTGGCGCACCGTATGGACAGGCAGCGAGTTTGACGCTCCCTGCGGGGAGACGAAATTGGAGATCTTGCCGTCGCTGTCGCATGTTACGTCCTGTATTGTCGCGCGGCGTGTCGGCTTCTCGTCGAGACGCTCTATCGGCATTATGGGAAACATCTGGTCGATCGCCCACGAATCCGGCAGAGACTGGAAAAGCGAGAAATTGCAGAAATACTTCTCCGGAAGCATGCGGGCCACTTTTCTCAGCTCTTCCGGCGGATGTTTCATGGAGCGGGTCATGTCGTTGACATCGCGTGCCACGCTCCAGAACAGTTTCTCGATCTGGGCTCTTGTGGTAAGGTCAAGCAGTCCGAGCGAGAACAGCTCGAGAGCCTCCTCGCGGATCTGAAGCGCGTCATGCCAGTCCTCGAACACACGCGACGGATTGATCTTGTCCCAGATATTGTAGAGTTCGCGTGCGAGTTCATGGGCGTCGTCGGCCATTTTGTCGTTGTCGTTCCACTGGGGCAGCTGCGTAGTCTCAAGCACGTCGATGATCAGCACTGAATGGTGTGCTGTCAGTGATCTTCCGCTTTCGGTGATAATGTTTGGCTGCGGGAGATTGTTCTTGACGCATACGTCGACAAGGGCTGACACAGAGTCGTTGACATACTCCTGGATGGAATAGTTCATGGAGTTTTCCCCCATTGACGATCTTGTGCCGTCATAGTCCACTCCGAGCCCGCCTCCTATGTCCACAAAGTCTATGGAATAGCCCATTTTTGAAAGCTGCACGTAGAATTGCATGGCTTCCCGCAGGGCGTTCTTGATGCGTCTGATCTTGGTTATCTGGCTTCCTATGTGGAAATGAATGAAACGCAGACATTCCGACATTTTGTTGCGCTGAAGGAAATCGAGCGCGTCGAGAAGCTCCGATGAGTTAAGGCCGAATTTGCTGACATCTCCTCCCGATTCCTCCCATTTGCCGCTTCCGGAGGATGTCAGTTTTATCCGGATTCCGATGTTAGGGCGCAGGTTGAGCCGTTTGCTGACTTTGGCGATGAGTTTCAGCTCGTTGAGTTTCTCGACCACAAGAAAGATCCTGCGTCCCATTTTCTGGGCGAGCAGCGCGAGTTCGACATAGTCCTCGTCTTTATAGCCGTTGCAGACCACTATGGAGTTCTCGTCTGTACTCACAGCGAGTACGGCGTGGAGTTCCGGTTTGGATCCGGCCTCAAGCCCGATGTTGTATTTGTTTCCATGGCTCACTATCTCCTCGACGACCTGTCTCATCTGATTGACCTTGATCGGATACACCACGAAGTTTTGCCCGGTGTAGGCATATTCTTCAGCCGCTTTCTTGAAGCATGACGATATTTTGCGGATCCTGTCGTCGAGTATGTCTGGGAAACGAAGCAGAAGCGGAGCCGACACATCCCGGATTTTAAGGTCATCCATGATGTCGCGTATGTCGATCGGGGTGCATCCTTCGCGTGGAGTTACCTGAATGTGTCCCCGGTTGTTGATCGAGAAATATTTCAATCCCCATCCGGGCACATTGTATAACTCGGAGGAGTCTTCAATTCTCCATTTTCTCATATTATAATAAGAGTATGTGTGGTTTTTATGGTTGGGATTATGATTTTGGTTGTCAGCCTTGACGCCCTGTTATCTCTATGAAATCGGCGATAATCTCAGTGCGTTTTCTGACTATCTTGAATCTGTCGGTGTATTCCCGTGTGCGCAGGCGTCCCTCGAGATAGATTTTCGATCCTTTCCTGATGTAGCGTTCTGCCGTGCGGGCAAGATTGCCGCTCACCACGATGTTGTGCCATTCGGTGATCTCTGTCTGTTGCGGACCGTATCTCTCGCTTGTGGCGAGAGGGAAAAAGGCTACGGGAGTATCTTTCTCCGGAAATCTGATCTCAGGATCAGCTCCTACATTTCCGAGAAGTATGACTTTATTGACGGACATTCATTAAGCGTATTTGTGGTTGGGATTCAAAACTCCGACGCCTTAAGGGCAAGCCCGGTGCGTTCGTGGAGGCCGAAGAGCAGGTTCATCGCATGGACGGCTTCTCCTGCGCCTCCTCTCATGCGTGGATCAGCCACGGCCTCGATCCTGAGGATGGAGGGGGTTGGCTTGGAAAGAGTGAGCAGACACTTGTTGGTGCCGGCTACTTCAGCAGTCGAGAAAGAACGGGTCGAGAACCAGGTGAAATTATGGTCATCGTAAATTCTGTCATACAGGCTCATTATGTCCGGAAGCATCATGGGGGTGTCTATCTCGATGGACAGTCGCATCTCTCGTACTGATGCAGATGGAGTGAGACTTATTTCCAGATCTCCGGAGAAACTGTTCTGCACTCCGGAAAGCACGCTGACAGCCTGACCGCTTGTCTTGTCTGCCGGGATGTCTGCCGGAAGGGTTATGTCCGCGCGTATGGAACCGTTAAGCAGAAGGTTTGCCGCGGCGGGGAAAAGTGCTATGAGGAGCGCTGATGCAGGCGGGGTCGGGATCCAGCATCGCATCGCCCCCCTGACAAGCGGCTTGCGGAATATCTCAGACAGTCCGCCGGTGAATCCCGGTTTTGTGCGGCTGACACCGGTCATGTCCACAATGCGCAGAGTCTCGTTGCCCTGCCTGTCTGCCAGATCTATAATGTCGGAGGCATCCTCCTCTGATGTGGCGACGAAGAGAATGTCAAGCCCTGTAGTGTCGAGCCGGTCGGTGAAGAACATGTCAGCTTCGCCGACGAGTCCGTGGTGAAGACCGGTAATATTCTCGCCGGTGTGTCCCGGAGCGTACAGTGTGGCTATTTCCACCTCCGGATGATTGACCAGAATTCTGATCAGTTCGCCGGCCTGGCGCGTGTCGGCTCCGGCTATTCCTGCTTTAATCATTTTGAGAAGAATAATTTGGATCCATAAAACATGAAAAGAGCAGCAATCGCTTTTTGAAAAAGCAACTGCTACCCGAAAGCGGTATCTCTGTAGGAGGGATATTCAGCGGGACTGAGTCTGGAGGCATTTCAGCTTATATGTTAATCAGAATTGAGGGATTTTCTGTTCGAGCGGAAGAAGACGCCCGAGTACTTCAAGAGCCTGTTCTTTCGTTATGTCATCGCGAAGCACAGCGAAAAGCGTATCCGATCCGGGTATTGTGCCGACTATTTCAGGCGCGTTGCTCATGTCTATGTCATAAGCCAGGCCGGCGGCGTAACCGTTCCGGGTCTTTATGACGGCGATATTGCCGGAAATCTGAAGCGAAACGAACCCGCTCTGATAGTTTGCGTTCATCGCGATCTGTCCGGAAGATAGTATCTTGTCTTTCAGAGAATTGCTGTCTGGCAGGATATACATGTACGTTCCGTTGTCGGTAGGCACTTTAGAGATCTTCAGTAGCTTCAGATCCCGCGATAAGGTTGCCTGCGTTACGTTGAATCCCTGATCAGTGAGCATCTTTGACAATTCTTCCTGACTGGATATGCATTTTGTACGTATGAGGTCGACTATCAGCTCGACACGTTGCTTGCGATTTTTCATGAGTTTGTTTTTCGGTTTGCATCTGTGTTGCGGCGTGGCAACACACGAGGTAAAGCGTAGGGTTAATCGAGATGTGGGCTTGCCCAATCATCCGCAAAAATACATTTTTTCCCTTTAATACTCCTAATTAATGAATGAAGTGTATGTATTTTAACATAATTTACAGAACTCTGATTGATATATGCCTTGTTGTTGCTGATCAAGGATTGTTCCTTCGGTCAAGTTCCCGCTTGATTTCGGCAGCAGTCTCATAGTCCTCCTTGTCGATTGCCGCTTTCATCATCTGCTCAAGCTCGTCTGCGGGGCATTCCTCCAAAGGGGTGATTTGCTTTTGATCTTGAGCGCGTTGGCCGGACGGGGAGGCATTCCTGTCTGAATCCGTGTCGAATCCGGCTTCGGCAAGAACCTCACCGGATGTGAACACCGGGGCGCCTGCGCGTATCGCCAATGCTACGGCGTCGGAAGACCGGGAGTCGATACGGCATTCGCGGATTCCGTCTGAAAAAAGAAGATCGGCCGCGAACACTCCGGTCGGGAGCTTGCGTATCTCCACCTCTTTTAGCGTTATCCCGAATGCGTCCATCGTGGAGATCATCATGTCGTGGGTGAGAGGGCGGGGCACTTCCACTCCCTGGAGCTTGCATTCGATGGCCTGGGCCTCCGGAGTGCCTATTATGATAGGGATACGCCTGCCTGTATTCTCGGCTTCAAGTATAAGAGCATAGACACCTGATTCGATCTGATTGTAGGTGATGCCGATTATTTTGAGTTTGTGTCTCATTATCTTTGTGTGAATTTTTTGTGAGGAATGGGATTCTATTGGTTTTCCCGCAGAGGTTTGCGGTGCCGCCTGCGGCCTTGAGGCTGGATGATCATTCCGGATCCGAGGCATAGGGAATGGTCGGGCGTATAGACCACCGCATATTGGCCGGGCGCTATTCCCTGCACATCCGAATCTGACTGGATCACATATTCTTCCGAATCCGGTTTTCTGATCATTGTCGCGCTTGTGAACTCTGGAGAATGTCTGTTTTTGAATGCGATCCGGACCGAGTCATTGTCTGGCCGTGTCAACCCGGGAATGATTGTGTCGCATTCAAACGGGTTGGCGGAGATCCAGTGCATCTCGGAAAGATGCAGGATCCGGCCATATTGCATCTTTGTGTTGTATCCGTTGGAGACGTAGATCACATTGTCGCGCACGTTCTTTCTGACAACATACCAGGGACCGCCCGAAAGGCCTAATCCTTTCCGCTGGCCGATGGTGTGGAACCAGTATCCTTTATGTTCACCGATCTTCCGTCCTGTCTCTATCTCGACAATCGGTCCGGGTTTCTCGCCGAGATGACGGCGGAGGAAATCGCTGTAGTCAATTTTACCCAGAAAACATATCCCTTGCGAATCACGTCGTGAAGCATTGGGAAGAGAAGCCTCGGCGGCGATGCGCCTAACCTCGCTCTTCGGCATCTCTCCGAGAGGGAACATGAGGTGAGAAAGCTGGGCATAGGAGATCGCCGCAAGAAAATCAGTCTGGTCTTTTACCGGATCGGCAGCTGTGGCGAGAAACAGTCTGCCGTCGATTTCGCGTATGGAGGCATAATGTCCGGTGGCCGTCTTGTCGAATTCCTTTCCCCAGCGCTGCTCGAAATATCCGAATTTGATCATCTTGTTGCACATCATGTCCGGATGAGGCGTGAGCCCATCCTTGACTGTCCGCAGCGCGTATGACATCACATGATCCCAGTATTCCTCATGCAGCGACACGACCCTGAACGGAAGGTTGTAGCGTCTTGCGATCAGCGTACACATCTCTATGTCTTCCTCGGCCGAACAGTCCCCACGACCGTCGTCCATGCCGATACGGATATAGAAAAGGTGGAGTTCGTGTCCTTCCGACATTAGCTTATGAACCACGACGGCGCTGTCCACGCCTCCTGATATCAGAACTGCGATCCTCATTTCTTATACTTCTTCAAGTTCGGACTCGCTGCGGTTTCCCGTGTGGATGAAATGCAGCGAGAGAAAATAGTCTACTGATATTTTGCCTGGCCCTACGAGCAGCAGGAAGAAATATATTCCGAGAAACATGATCGGGAGATAACCCTGTTGTTGCCATGACAAGGTGTAGGCCGCCTGCCCTACGAGATCGTGAAGCACGTAATATTCAGCTATGCACAGGGCTATGAAAGGAGGGATGATCATGAGACGGGTCAGGAATCCTGCCATTATGAAGAATGAGCAGATGGTCTCGATGAGTGTCATCGTTATCAGGGAGGAGGACGACGACAAGCCCAGCACCGCCGGGAATGAATCAGCCATTGTGTCGTAGGAGATTATCTGGCGGACACCGAATTGCATGAGCATTATTCCTACGAAGAGCCGAAGGAAAAGACGTCCGAGATTCGTATAGCTGTATCCGGATGTGCGGATATATAGTTTTTTGATCAGTTTAGCGGGGGACTTCATAGAGGGATGTCGTGTCATTTTCCGGAAGACAGCTTCTTGACCAAGGATATGGCATGGTCAACCGGGATGTTTTTAGCTTTTATTTTTTTGTCAGGACCGATGATGTAGAATGCCGGAGTGAGCCTCAGATCGTAGACTTCATCGGCTGTGTCGGTCGCCCCTACGGTCCATTTATCCGGATAGTCCGCCAGTTTCTCTTTCCAGCCTTCGTCTGTCTCGGTTGTGAAGAAACAGACATTCAGACGTCCTGTTTTCATGAGATCCGATATGGAAGAGTCTGTGTCGAGCTTCAGCTTGGCCATCATGCAGTCGTAGCAGTCGGGATCGCCGAATTCGATCAGCGTGTAGTTGCCTGTAGGCTCGAAAAATCCTGGAGATCCGTCTGGTTTTGTGAACGAGAAGGATGGGGCGTCGGCTCCGATCATGGAAGAGGCGAGTCTTGAATGCTGGAAACGGTAGCGGGTTTTGTGTATCTCCTTGAGCTTCTTGTTTTTCAGCAGTGCGTCGAGAAACTTGATATAGATTTCGTCTATCCACATGGATGCGTTCGGACCGTAGAGCTTCTCCTCCGCGGCCTTGGTCAGTTGAAGAAGAATCGCCGGATTCTTCTGTGCTGAACTGATCAGACGGTCAACCGAATCGTATGTTTTCTCTTTGTCAGCCCATTGCATGGGGGTTATGAAAACCTCGAATGCATGGTTTAGGGCTGCCTGATCCACCGATTTCAGTTTTTTCGGATTGAAATTGTCCCAGAAATGCTCCACAAGCCAGTCTGATTTTTCGGGCAGTCCGCCGACGTTGTCCGGTGCGACCGGATATTCGAAAAGAGCTTTGACCGTGGTTTGTGTGTTTTGGGTTTCGGTTGAATCGGTCTGCGCCATAGCGCCGGAAAAAGCGGCGGTGGCCAGGACAAAAGCAGCGATATGTTTTCTCATTGGTTCTCAGTAGTCGTTGTTTTGACAAACGGCCGGATCGCTTCGGTCCAGGCTTTGTAGCCTCTGCCGGTTAGATGAAGACCGTCGTTGGTGAATTCTTTGCGGAGCCTGCCTGTCTGCGGATCGGCGAGGGCTGGCCACAGATCTATGTAGTCGGCATCGTGTTTCTCGGCTATCTCCCTGATCTTCGCGTTAAGATCCGGAATCACTTTCTCACGCCCGAACAGATTCTTGTAGCGCCCGAAACTGTTGTCAACCGGCATCACGGATTGGAGATAGAGCCGTGTGGAGGGGGCTTCAGCGCGTATGCGTGCCACAAGCCTTTCATATTCTGACGCTATCTGTGAGGCGGAAAGATTATGGCTGATGTCGTTGATCCCGATAAGCAGAAATATCTTTGCCGGGGGATTGGCCAGAATCTGCCCGATACGCTTCTCCACACCTTTTACAACATCCGATGAAATACCACGGTTCTTGATATTGGGCATGCCGAAAAGTTCGGCGAATTCGCCGCCGTCTGTGATGGAATTCCCTACGAACACTATGTCGTCTCCATTGATGGGAAGAAGCTCATACAGGCTTGTCTTCTGTTCCCAATACGGGCTTTCGGCTGACGCATACGCCGGAATCAGGGATGCCGCCAGCAGAATAATAAATTTATGACAATGTCTCATCTGCGTGGAATTTGAGCAATCCGTCCATTGGATCAGCCATGATTTGTGAAACCGTATATCCTTGTGATGATGCAGCTTCCCTGAGGATCTTCTCGAAACTTGCGGCTATCGAACCGACAAAGCTTATCGGAAGGAAATGCGCTCCGTCATACATCGCCACATTCTTCCGTATGAATGCTGTCAGCTCCTCAAGCACTACGGAATACACATAGGGATTCCACAGGTTGTCTTTCAGGAATGGCACAAGAGACGCGAGAAATTTGTTGGGAGCCGGCGAACGGTAGACCTTGTCGAGTATCTCGGTCAGCGTTAACTGGTATGTGTCAAGAAACCGTTCCCTCACGTTAGCCGGAAGCATCCCTTTGAAGGCTTCGGCCACGAGACGTTTTCCCAAAGCCGCGCCACCGCCCTCGTCGCCTAGGATGTAGCCCAACGAGGGGACATTGCGCTCGATCTGCTCCCCGTCGTAGAGGCAGGAATTGGATCCTGTGCCGAGAATGCAGGCGATTCCTCTGTGGGATCCGAAAAGGGCTCTGGCAGCGCCGAGAAGATCACTGCTCACATTCGCCTCCCGCACGTCGAAAACCTGCGATAATGTGGCGCTCATTTTTTTGCACACTCTCGGGATGGCGCATCCTGAACCATACCAATATATCAAGTCCACTTTTTTCCCGGAGAGCCTTGACGCCGCGTCGGAGAGCTTGCGGCCCACCTCCTCCTGCTCGGCAAGCAGAGCGTTGAGCCCGTCGGTAACGAACGTGGACTCAATGCCTTGGTCAGAGAGCAGAGACCATTTGACTTTGCTGGAGCCGGCGTCGGCTATGAGTAGATTTTTCATCGTGTCGTGTTTTATGGAATTGACTGCCGGATGCAAATACTGACGGCCGGCGATGCAATTTGCAAAATTACAAAAAATCCGCTGTCTTTCCAAATCTCACGCATATCCCATGATTGAGATTTTTTTTGTAATTTTGCACTTCATTAGAGTGAATATCAATTTATGAAGAATATACGCAACTTTTGCATCATCGCCCATATCGACCATGGAAAGTCCACGCTTGCCGACAGGCTTCTCGAATATACGGACACGGTCAGCGGCAAGCAGATGGAGGCGCAGGTGCTTGACGACATGGATCTCGAACGTGAGCGCGGGATAACAATCAAGAGCCATGCCATCCAGATGGATTTCCACAGGCATGACGGGGACTATGTGCTGAATCTAATCGACACTCCGGGGCATGTGGATTTCTCTTACGAGGTGTCGCGGTCGATAGCCGCCTGCGAGGGGGCGCTGCTGATTGTGGACGCCTCGCAGGGAATTCAGGCCCAGACGATCTCAAACCTGTATATGGCCATCGAGAATGACCTTGAGATAATCCCTGTCATCAACAAATGCGATCTCGACAGCGCCAAGCCCGACGAGGTTGAGGATCAGATTGTGGATCTTCTCGGATGCGGCCGTGATGAGATAATCCGGGCATCGGGTAAGACCGGACTCGGTGTGGATGTGATCCTCGATGCGATAGTGGACAGGATACCGAGCCCCAAAGGGGATCCGGAAGCTCCTCTTCAGGCGTTGATATTTGATTCGGTGTTCAATCCGTTCCGCGGGATCATCGCTTATTTCAAGATCGTCAACGGAACTTTGCGCAGCGGAGACTTCGTTAAGTTCGTAAGCACCGGCAAGGAATATCATGCCGACGAGATCGGAGTGCTGAAGCTTCAGATGTCTCCGCGGAAAGAATTGTCGGCAGGAAATGTGGGATATATCATCTCAGGCATCAAATCGTCGAAAGAGGTAAAGGTCGGAGATACGATAACCCATGTGGCAAAGCCATGCGCCAAGGCCATAGATGGATTCGAGGAGGTGAAGCCGATGGTCTTCGCAGGAGTGTATCCTATCGAGACCGAGGATTTTGAGAATCTGCGTGCGTCGCTTGAGAAATTGCAGCTCAACGACGCTTCCCTGACGTTCCAGCCTGAATCCTCGGCGGCTCTTGGATTCGGATTCCGGTGCGGCTTTCTCGGGCTGCTCCACATGGAGATAGTGCAGGAGCGACTCGGACGTGAATTCGACATGGATGTCATCACTACGGTTCCCAACGTGTCTTACAATGTGTATGACAAGAAAGGCAACGTAACCGAGGTACACAATCCATCCGGCCTGCCCGAACCGACACTCATCGACCATATCGAGGAGCCATACATACGCTCGACAATCATAACCCAGGCCGATTATATCGGCCCGATAATGACGCTTTGTCTTGGAAAACGGGGCGAACTTGTTAAGCAGGAATACATATCCGGCAACCGCATGGAGATAACGTTCGACATGCCGCTCGGAGAGATAGTGATAGATTTCTACGACAAACTGAAGAGCATATCGAAGGGCTACGCGTCGTTCGACTATCACTTGCATGACTTCCGTCCGTCGAATCTGGTGAAACTCGACATCCTCCTGAACGGGGAAAGCGTGGATGCGCTCTCGACGCTGACTCATGCCGACAACGCTGTCAGGTTCGGACGCCGGATGTGCGAGAAGCTGAAGGAGCTTATCCCGCGCCAGCAGTTCGACATAGCGATCCAGGCCGCTATAGGAGCCAAGATAATAGCCCGCGAGACGATCAAGGCTGTCCGCAAGGATGTGACAGCAAAATGCTACGGAGGCGACATATCCCGGAAACGCAAGCTGCTCGAGAAGCAGAAAGCCGGCAAGAAGCGCATGAAGCAGATAGGCTCTGTGGAGGTTCCACAGAAAGCTTTCCTCGCGGTTCTCAAGCTTGATTGAACGCAGGAGGCCGATAAAAAGACGAATGCGCTGAAACACTAAAGAAACACTAATGTTATAATAATACTATGGCAAACGTATTCTACACTTTCAAAAAAGTTTTCAAGGAGTATGCCAATGGTGGCAACATGCTGATGGCGGCCACCGTCCTGGCGCTTCTTGTGGTGAACTTACCTTTTTCCACTGAATTCTACAATTCGTTGTGGACTCATGAGATGGCTCTCCAGATAGGCAGTTTCAATCTGTTCAGCCATCATGGAGAGCCTATGAGCGTCATGGCTTTCATCAATGACGCGCTGATGGCCATATTCTTCTTCTCGGTAGGCCTGGAGATAAAACGCGAGGTTCTTGTCGGGGAACTGCATTCGGTGCGCAAGGCGCTTCTTCCGATCATCGGCGCCTGCGGAGGAATGATTGTTCCGGTGGCCGTGTTCTATTTCCTTGCGAAAGGAAGTGATTACATAAACGGCTGCGCTATTCCCATGGCGACCGACATAGCATTCTCGCTCGGAGTCCTGGCCATGCTCGGTAACAGAGTGCCGATCGGATTGAAGGTCTTCCTGACGACGCTCGCCGTAGTGGACGATATAGGAGGCATTCTTGTGATCGCCATATTTTATTCATCCCATATAGACTACTGGATGCTTCTTGCCGCGGCCGGAATCCTCTGTGTACTCATATTCGGAGGCGCATGGCTGAAGATCCAGAGCAAGATGTTCTATCTCCTTCTCGGAGCCGTCGTATGGTTCCTGTTCCTGAACGCCGGAATCCACCCGACGATTGCCGGTGTGCTGATCGCATTCACGATTCCTGCAAAACCCGTGTATGCACCGAAAAAGTATATACAGACAATAAGGACAAATATCGGGTATTTCTCCGAAGAAGATGACGAGACTCTAAATTCGAGAACCATCCTCAGCGACGAGCAGCTCGACCATCTCAAAGAGATAGAATCTGCATCGGATAAAGTGATCTCTCCGTTGCAGGACATGGAGGATTCGCTTCATCCTGTGGTGAATTATCTGATTGTTCCGCTCTTTGCATTTGCCAACGCCGGCATTTTCCTCGGCGACATGGATATATCGATGGCGTTTTCCGGAGTCAGCCTTGCCACGATGAGTGGCCTCGTGATAGGAAAGTTCACCGGTATATTCATCTTTGCGTTCCTCGCCATAAAGCTTGGACTTGCCCCGATGCCTAAAGGCGGCAACTGGGCGCGGATGGCTTCGATCTCAATGCTCGGCGGAATCGGGTTCACCGTGTCCCTCTTCATCGCCAACCTCTCATTCAACACAGGGGATGTCTACCATTCCATAATATTGAATGAGTCTAAACTCGGCATTCTTATCGGATCGCTTGTGGCAGGCTTCCTCGGATGGCTGATGCTCCATTTCACGCTTCCGAAAGAGGATCAGCCTCAGGAAGACTGATGTCGGCAGGACTTGGGAACCGTAGATCGGAACCGGACGGAAGTCTCTTAACATACTCGATGACTCCCATATATCCCGGATGGCATATTATTGCCGTTCGGGATTTTTTTCGTAACTTTGCTTTTGAAAAATCAGCGGAATAGGATGAAATTTGCAGATATAACAGGTCAGGACACCGCAATAGGATTGCTCAGGCAGATGGCCGACGGAGACCGGGTGCCTCATGCGCTTATGCTTTCGGGAAAACCAGGCATAGGGAAAACAATGTTGGCGCGTGCTTTTGCCCAATATCTGCATTGTCGTCATCACATCGGCCAGGAACCGTGCGGGCAGTGCCCGGATTGCCTGCAACACCAGAGCATGAATCATCCGGATCTGCATTTTGTCTATCCTGTGTTCAAGAAAGATTCAGGACGACAGACTCTCTCGGCTGACTTTATTGAGGAATGGAAACAGTTTGTGGCCGACTATCCATATATGGATGTTGAAAAATGGCCCGAGGCACTTGGCGCAGACAATAAACAGCCGATAATCTACAAGGATGAAAGCGCGGAGATATTGCGTGTGGCAAGTCTTTCATCATATTCATCTGGCAAAAAGATATTCCTGATTTGGCAGCCTGAGAAGATGAATGCGGAGGCTGCCAACAAACTTCTCAAAATCCTTGAGGAACCTTTCCAGGACACGGTGTTCATCCTTGTCAGCAACGCTCCTGAGCTTGTCCTTCCCACGGTGTTTTCCAGATGTGCCAGAATAAACATGCGCAGACCGTCTGATCCGGAAGTGGAGTCGTGGCTTGCCGGACATGGAGCTTCATCCGAAGAAACAAGCCGGATAGCCCGTATGGCGGAAGGCAGCATCGGTAAGGCTCTCGGCTTATTGACAGCGAAAGGGGAGGAGCAGGAGTTCGGAGCCATTTTCCGGGACATGATGCGTAAAGCGTATTCGCGGGATGCCGCGTCGCTCAAAGTGTTGACCGAGAATGTGGCGTCGATGAAGAGAGAGAAGACAAAACGCTATCTGGCCTATTCGTCGAGGATGATACGCGAGAACTTTATCTATAATTTCGGAGTTCCCGGACTTAACCGCATGAATGAGGAAGAGAATCAGTTCAGCCAGCGTTTCGCCCCGTTTATCCACAGAGGGAATGTAGGGCGTCTGGAGAGAGAATTCTCTCGCGCAGAAACCGACGTGGCACGCAATGCGAACGCAAAGATAGTGCTTTTCGATCTCTCCCTGAAGTTGATGTCATTGCTGCGCGTGGCTCCCGTGGCGCAATGAATGCCAATGCACGTCAGTGCCGATCGTAATAAACACAAAAATCAAAACACAACAAAATAGAACATAAAGAAATGAAACCGACATTATTCATACTTGCGGCAGGAATGGGAAGCCGTTACGGCGGACTTAAGCAGCTCGACGGTCTCGGACCGTCGGGGGAGACCATAATGGATTATTCTGTATTCGATGCACTGCGTGCGGGATTTGGCAAGATCGTGTTTGTGATCCGTCATGATTTCGAGCAGGAATTCCGGGATAAGATAATCTCCCGGTATGAAGGCCACGTGGAAGTGGATGTCGTGTTTCAGGACCTGGACAATCTCCCGGCCGGGTTCAGCCCCAATGAGGAGCGCACCAAACCCTGGGGGACAGGCCATGCCGTCCTGATGGGTAAAGATGTGATAAAGGAACCGTTTGCCGTCATAAACGCCGATGACTATTATGGCAAGGAAAGTTTCCAGATTCTTGCCGACGCGTTGCGGGAGATTGCCGGTAAGAGCGGAGAATACTGCATGGTAGGCTTCAGGATAGAAAACACGCTGAGCGAGAACGGAGGAGTAAGCAGAGGACACTGCCATGTCTCTCCGGAGGGTAATCTCACAGCGGTGAACGAGTGTCATGGAATCCAGCGTAAAGAAGGGAAACTTGTCCAGACCCTCGCCGACGGAACCGAAGCGCCATTTCCCCAGGGAGCAAATGTGTCGATGAACATGTGGGGTTTCACGCCTGACTATTTCAAGTATTCGGAAGAGGCGTTTGTGGAATTCCTCGGCAAACACGGCGACGAACTGAAGTCAGAATTCTACATACCGACCGTAGTGAATGATCTTATCAAGCGCGGGGAAATCACACTCAAGGTCAAAGAAACGCCCTCACGATGGTTCGGCGTAACTTATGCCGCCGACCGTCCGGCTACAGTGGCGCAATTCCGTCAGCTCGTGGATGAAGGCGTTTATCCCGCTAAACTCTTTTAACATCCCCCCGCATGGCAAAAAAAATATTGGTAACCGGAGGAACCGGCTATATAGGGAGCCACACAGTGGTGGAATTGCAGCAGGCCGGTTATGAGACCGTCATAATAGACAATCTTTCGAATTCAAACATAGGTGTTCTCGACGGAATAGAGGCCATTACCGGGTCGCGTCCGGTGTTTGTGGAGGGAGACTGCACAGATATCGGAACTCTCCGGCGTCTTTTTGAAGAAAACAGAGGAATAAACGGGATAATAAATTTTGCGGCCTCAAAGGCCGTGGGAGAGTCGGTCGAGAAGCCTCTGATGTATTACCGTAACAATCTCAACACTCTGATGAATCTTCTGGAACTTATGCCGGAATATGGAGTGGAGGGGATCGTGTTCTCGTCATCCTGCACTGTATATGGCGAACCCGACATAAACCCGATAGACGAGACAGCGCCGATCAAGACAGCGACATCACCCTATGGCAATACCAAACAGATATCGGAAGAGATAATCACGGATTTCATCAACTCAGGCGCTCCGGTAAGAAGTATCATCCTCCGATACTTCAACCCCGTGGGAGCGCATCCCTCGTCATTGATAGGCGAATTGCCCAGAGGAGTCCCCAACAACCTTGTGCCGTATCTGACGCAGACCGCAGCCGGAATAAGGAAAGAATTGACCGTGTTTGGCGATAACTACGACACTCCGGATGGATCATGCATCAGGGATTACATAGATGTGGTCGATCTCGCGAAAGCCCATGTCATGGCAATGGAACGAATGCTTGGTGAAAACAGCGGCGGCAAGATCGAGATATTCAATCTGGGCACAGGACGCGGTGTGTCGGTACTTGAACTGATAAGTGCCTTTGAAAAAGCCACAGGAGTGAAAGTCCCTTACCGGATCGGAGAGCGAAGGGCAGGGGACATAGAGAAGATATGGGCGGATCCGGCGAAAGCTAATAGCGAGCTGGGCTGGAAAGCCGAGGTTCAGGTCGAGGAAACCATGCGTAACGCCTGGGCATGGCAATGCCGCTGCATGAAGAATCAGGACTGACAGCAATTTCGTAGCATCTTTCTGGATACAGCCCTCATTTGACATCGCGATTCGCGATTCCAATGAGGGCAAACCCAGGCAGGTTGTAGAAGAAAGAATCCTATCCGCATTCCTTTTAAACCATAATTCGGCAACCGGATTATGGTTTAAAAGGAATGCGGAATTTCTGGAGGATAAGCTTGAAATTGTCTTGTGCCGCGAGGCAAGTATCAAGCAGATAGCCCTTGACGTTCGGCCAATTATGTAGGCCGTTGTAATAATACATCTTTAAATCATCGGTTATAATGAAGGGGACGTATCCGAATCTCAGCAGTTCCCGAAACATGATCAGTCGGCCTACACGTCCGTTCCCATCTTGAAAAGGATGGATTGACTCAAACCGTTGATGAAAATCCACGATATCCTCGAAAGTGGGATTTTTCCGACTATTGTATTCTGTCAGCAACGCCTTGATTTCAGCATGAACGTTTTCCGGGAGTGTTGTATCATTGCCGCCTACCTCATTTGGCAACTTCTTATAATCCCCGACACGGAACCAACTTTTACGCTCATCTGATGTGCCGGTTTTCAATATGCGGTGAAGCTCCTTGATAAGCTTCTCAGTCAGTTTACCATCTGTATTGTCGATAATATAATCTATTGCGCGGAAGTGGTTAGTGGTCTCAACAATGTCATCGACATTAACAGCCGTATCTGTCACACCTATTGTATTGGTCTCAAAAATATACCTCGTCTGGTCATGCGTCAACTTACTTCCCTCCATGTGATTGGAATTATAAGTAAGATCTATCTGAACACGATGGTAGATTCCCCCCTTAACCCTTCCTCCCTTCTGCTCTCTTAAAGCTGACAAAAGTGGGGATGAATTTTTCTTGGACTTACGTTTTGGCAACCCTGCCTCAACTGGTACGTTCCAAGTCTTACCGACAAGGAAAGCCCCATCTATTTTGCCTTGCGCGCAATAGTTGCGTGCAGTTCTTTCAGAGACACCATGCAGTTCGGCCCATTCTTTTACTGATATATATTCCATCTATCGGCAAGTTTAAATCTGATTTCTGAGTACAAATATACCAAAACTTGCCGATATCGGCAAGTTTTGGTAGAATTAGCCATTTGTTTTCCTTAATCAAGGGACTGCGAGAGCAATTGTTTAAGCCGCTCCTATCTAATCAAATTTTATTTTTAAGTATTTAGTATGTTGATTTATAATGATATAATAAATTTAGATAGTACTAATATCGTACTATCTCAGATGTTTGAAGAAATCAAATAGAATAATTTTTAGAAGAATTAAGGTTAGTTTATTATTTTTAATTTGATTGACCTTCCTCTTTTCTCAGAGGCGGTTTGTGTTTTTGTTTGTTGTTATCAAGTATTTTCACTAATTTTGTATTGCATCTCGCTTGCAGAAGCCCGAGAGTGGGCTTGGTGGTGGGAGCAGACATATCATAAAGGCGTTTACTTACGCTTTGTTCTTGATTTGCTGAAACTTAGGAACTTTCAACGTGTAATCAGAGAACATGGCAACGGTAGATGTCTGCGGTTGGTATATTACCAGCCGCATAGTCCTATATGGCTATGTGGCTTCAATATACCCATACGTGGGCTTCTGCGTTGCTCGTTCCGATTACACGGGCATCCTAAGGCCTCAGCAAGTGGGACGGGCAACAGTGAGAATCCCACGTTTCTTTTTGAGGTGTTTCTTTTGTCAATTATTATTCCGATACTTGGGATTCTGTCGGACTTGCCCACCGACAATGGCAGGGAACAAAAGTTTGAATGCGGCAGCAAAAGCCAAGCAAGACGAGTTCTACACACAGATGCCCGACATTGCCAACGAACTGAAACACTACAAGCATCATTTCGTAGGCAAGACGGTATTGTGTAATTGTGATGACCCTTTTGAAAGCAATTTTTTCAAATTCTTTGCGTTGAATTTCAACGCATGGGGATTAAAGAAACTAATTTGCACATGTTATAATGGCTCCCCAATAGCAGGAAAAGAATTGTCGCTATTTGATTTTGATGAAGAACCAACCACTGAAAGAAAAGCCTATAAGGTAGAACTTACAGAATTGACTGATATAAATGGAGATGGTGCAACTGATTTATTGGATGTAAGGGAATTGCTCAAGGTTAATCCCCCATCTTTACTTTCAGGCAATGGTGATTTCGGCAGTGATGAATGTATTGAATTGCTGAAAGAAGCAGATATCGTAGTTACCAATCCTCCTTTTTCTCAATTCAGAAGATTTGTTTCTCTTCTGATGGAGCATAAAAAGAAATTCCTTATCATCGGTAATCAAAACGCCATTACCTACAAAGAAATATTCCCTCTAATCAGGAACAACCAGTTATGGCTTGGATATAAATCCGGAGATATGGCATTTACTGTTCCGGATAGTTATGAACCGCGAGAAACAAGGTTCTGGATTGATAAATACGGTCAAAAGTGGCGTAGCATGGGCAACATTTGTTGGTACACCAACCTTGACCACAAAAAACGTCATGAATTATTGGACTTGTATAAGACATACACACCGGAAGAGTATCCGAAATATGACAACTATGATGCGATTGAAGTAAGCAGAGTTTCAGATATTCCGATGAATTATGATGGCTATATGGGCGTGCCAATCACATTCTTGGATAAATACAATCCAGAGCAATTTGAAATATATGGAGCTACCGAAAGTGAAGGCAAAGGCTTTTCTAACGGTTTATGGGATTCACAAAGCGCAGTAAGTCAGCCAATTAGGGGGGCAGCGCCTCTACAAACGCCTCTTTATCAAGCACAAAGGTCCCAGGATTGCTCAATGACCCAAGAGATACAAAGGTCAAAGGAAAGAGCAAGTATGCACGAATCATTATCCACCACATCAATAGTAGGAATGATTAAGAATGCAGAAGGTCGCATTGGTGGGAAAATAACATACGCGAGAATCGTTATACGCCGAAAAAAATAATACCCCAAATCAATGAGAAATGGAACATAACAGAATGAAAATATCTCCGCTTGAAATTACTGTCAGGGATCTAATACAAGGTTATGACAACAATGAGGAAGAAGGAGTAGTAGGCTATGGCGGACTTCTGAATATACGCCCTCAATATCAGAGAGAGTTTGTATATACGCCCAAACAGCAAGAAGAAGTGGTGAATTCTATTTTTAAGGGTTTCCCTTTGAATGTGATGTATTGGGTTAAGAATGAAGATGGCCAATTTGAGTTGCTCGATGGTCAGCAAAGAACCCTATCTATATGTTCTTATGCCGAAGGCGAATTTTATGTTACATTAAATGGAACGCCTCGTGCATTCCATAATTTGACAGATTCCCAACGTGAATTATTTTTGAATTACCCTTTACAAGTGTACGTCTGTGAAAATGGAACAGATGATGAAAAACTTGATTGGTTTGAGATAATCAATATTGCCGGAGAAAAACTCACAAAACAAGAACTGAGAAATGCGGCATTTCCTGGAGCTTGGCTAACATCGGCTAAACGAAGATTCAGCAAAACCGGATGTGTGGCGTATAAACTCGGGCAAGACTATATACAAGCGAACCCCATCCGTCAAGAGTATCTTGAAAAAGTGTTGTATTGGATAACTGAATGCGGTTCAGACAAAGCCATCAAGGAGTATATGGCGGCTCATCAGAAAGATGCCAATGCGGATGCAGAATGGCAATATTTCCAAATGGTAATAGCATGGGTAAAGATGCTTTTTGTCAAAAAACGTAAGGAGATGAAAGGCATTGATTGGGGTGACTTATATAATCGTTTCAAGAACAATAATTATTCATCATCAGAATTAGAGGAAAGAATTAAAACTTTAATGATGGACGATGATGTAACAAATAAACGCGGCATATATGAGTATGTGCTGTCAGGAAACGAGCGCAAATTAAATATCAGGGCATTTTCTGATAACATGAAGCGTGAAGCCTACGAGCGACAGAATGGGATTTGCTCTAAATGTGGAAAGCACTTTGAGATTGAACAGATGGAAGCAGACCATATTACGCCATGGAGTCAGGGAGGTAAAACAAATGCTAAAAATTGTCAGATGCTCTGTCGAGAGTGTAATCGCAGAAAGAGTGATAACTGACTATTGTGGGGATTCCAAAGGGGATGACCCTTTTGTGTAGATTCCACTCTACATCAAAAAGAAAACACGGCAAATTTTGGCTGTTACAAAAATAATGACTAACTTTGTGCTGTCAAAATTTTGCAAGCCGCAATAGCTCAGTTGGTAGAGCATTTCATTCGTAACGAAAAGGTCGTGG